>NZ_JBWJVJ010000002.1:0-328343 GCF_056428925.1 Flavobacterium sp. GNP011
AATTTAATTGGTCATTATAAATTATAACAACCATGAACCTCAACATTATTGGTTACACAATTTACCTATTGATAACCACAATAATCATTATAAAAGTTGGGAAAATATGTTACAACAACGGCAACATATTCGTTTCAGAACTACTTCCAAATCATGAAGATTTGTGTCACAAAATCAATCAAATATTGTTAGTTGGATATTATTTATTAAATCTCGGATACTGTGCAATGACTTTAATTTCTTGGGATAAAATCATAACCTTTCATCAACTTATTGAAATTATTGCTTTCAAATCGGCGGTCATTATTTGTACTATTGCCATGATGCACTACTTCAATATTATCCTTCTTACGAAATACATCAAAAAATTAATTTAAATACATTTATTATGGAAACTACAAAAATTTTAATCGGTTACGCCTTTTATTTACCAGTTGCCTTATTATTAACTTATTATGTTTCAAGAACGCTTTTCAAAAACAGTAAAGTTTATATGTTAGACATTTTCAAAGGTCGAGAAGAAATTGCAAATGCGACCAACAAATTATTCGAAACAGGTTTTTATTTATTAAATTTAGGATTTGCACTAATGATTCTTGAAATGAATATGTATCAAGACAGTTACCAATTATTAATAGAAAAATTAAGCTACAAAATTGGAGGATTCACTATCTATTTAGGATTTATGTTATTTTTAAACTTGTACTTTTTCTTTAGAGGAAAACGTAAAGCAAGTGAAACCAAAATTGAAGAACGGATAGCAGTTAAAGAATAAAACAACAAACTTCACAGGTTTTAAAAACCTGTGAAGTTTAAAGATTTGAAAACGTTTATAACAAATTAGCTATGAATTGGAGTTATTTATTTAAACATTGGTTAGGAACATTATTTCTCGCGCCAATAATTTCAGAGCTTATCAATATATTATTTATTCCAACTTCGAACAAAATAGTAGGTTTGATGGAAGTCTATCCAATTACAATTATTTTTGGCTTTATTTTTTCAATTCCAACTTATATCATCTATTCAACAGCATTCTATTTCCTGGGAATAAAAAATGTAAAAATAATAACTTCAAAATTAATTTTGATTACATTATCAATCATTGGAATTATAATTAGTTTTTCCATCGCATTTAATAATCGAGAACATGAAATAACGACAGCCTACATTTTAGCATCACTAGCGACAGGCATATTTTTCAAATTAAATTTTATAGAAAACCAGAAATGACAACCATACAACTAACAACCAAAATAAACGCACCAATTGAACTCATTTTTGATTTATCAAGAAACATAGATGTTCATCAACAATCCACTGCGAAATCAAATGAAACCGCTATTGATGGAATAACTTCGGGTTTGATAAATTTAAACGAAACCGTAACCTGGCGTGGAAAGCATTTTGGCGTTTATTTAAAACACAAAAGTTTAATATCAGCAATGGAAATTCCAACCTACTTTGTGGATGAAATGCTCGAAGGCAAGTTTAAATCCTTCAAACACCAGCATACTTTTATTCAAAAAAAAGGATTTGTGATCATGGAAGATAAAATTCAATATGAAACACCTTATAGCATTTTTGGAAAACTTTTTAATCAATTAATTTTAAGAAAACATTTGACTCATTTTATCATAAACAGAAATAAAGTATTGAAAGCATTAGCAGAAAAATCGTAGACTTGAAAAGTTAACTTATTTATATAAATCTGATTTTTTTCCATAAAAAACATCAAAATCATAAATATTGGAATCTACAAAATAGGAATTACTTTTTTGCCAAATTTTATATCCTTTTTCTTTCCATGCTACAGGGATTTTAATTTCTTTGGCTTTAGTATATTCTGCTACCCACAGAGGATATTTAGAAAATAACGTGTTTGCTAAGTATTTATTGGCAAATGACGGAGCTGTGTATATCATTGGTATTCGTCCGCTTACATACTCAATATAGTTCAAGAACTTCACTAAATCATTTTGCAATTTGACTGGCTTAACTCTTCCATTTTTGGGTAAACTCAATTGTTCAATATCTACAATAGGTATCATATCTGTCTTACCTTCAGCAGCTATTGTTTTCCAATAATGTTGTGCTTGCTTTATAGGATCTTGATATGTATTATAAAAATGGTATGCACCTAAAATACATTTTTTCTCTCTAATGATTTTCCAGTTTTTAATAAAATCAATATCAATTTCAGAGGTTCCTTGAGTAGCTTTACAGATTATAAAAGAAATATTATCCGCGGGGTCTATTTGCATAGAAGCGTCCCCGTTCCATTTGGAGATATCAACACCATAAAAATATTGTGCCGAATCTATCACGGGTTTCGGAACAATCATTCTATTTGGAATGTTATTTTTTTGATTCGTGTTACTATAATTTTTATTTAGTACTGTCTTTTCCTTGTTACTAATACGTTTTAAATGTCCCTCATATTCCATTGTTTTATTATAAACAAAATAAGTCAGCGCACTAAGCAGTATAAAACTAAAGATATTTGTCAACAAACTTCTCTTACTGTTGCTTACTAATAATTTTTGGACTGGATCGATGTTATACTCATTTACTAGTAAATCTCTAAACTTATCAGAAAGTACCATTACACCTGTAGTGGTACTTAATATGAGTTCAAAAATATCTGCATCAAAAATAATTCCTTTATATATTATGTTCTTATTCTTGTCGTGTATGGTATTGGTTGAAGAAGAATAATCCCCTTTATCATTTAAAAGAATAGACTTTCCAGAGGCTTTGACATCCGTAAATGTTTCCTGAAAAAAGTAAAGCATTTCAGTTTTATTTCTGTAAATAGTTAAATAATTGTTTACCTTAAGATAGTTAAGAAGTGTAATTAATTCAAAAAATAATTTTACTTCTTCACTATTTTTCTCCTCATCATCAAATATTTCAGGAGTCATAAAAAAAACGGCATAATACCCGTGTGATTGCAATATTAATGCTCTCTTGCTTTGTTCTGTAAAATAAAGCTTCTGCAGGAATTCATTCAACAAAATATGGTTATTAGAATTAGCTTCTAGTATTTTATTTAGAATACTTTTTTCCCTGTCGTTAAATTGTCGCATAATTAGGTAGTTTTTACTTTTGGAGGATAATATTTATCCTGCCACAATCCTTCAATTTGTGATTTTGATATCTTCTTCAAATTAAAACTGATTGGTACGCCAACATTGTTATCTTTATTGTTAATTGCTGTTAAATAATTTTCGAAAGCAGTCATCATCGAATTTATATCCAGCACATTATTGGAACCATGATCAATTTTCCCCAATCCTTTAATAACGCTTTGAATTTTGGCATTTTGAACGTTTAAAATTCTGGCGCCAGTTTTTGATTTTTCCGCATCGGAATTGATCGTATCAATACTTTCATTTTCTTCAGAAGCTATAATCGAAATTAATTCCGGATCTACTTCTGCCAACTTGCCTACTCCTAATTTTAACTGGTTTGACGCTATGGAGGGAATTGCCCCCATTACAACAACACTTACATGCGATGAAACACTCTGGGTACTAAGCATTTCTTTTACCTTATTCATAAAAGAATCTTCAACACCGAACCCACCGGCTGCATTTTCTAGCCAGCCACCTATTTTTAACTTTTCATCCAATGCTCCTTTCAATTTATCGGAAGGACCAATACTACTGGAATCAGAATTTAAGATATGTACCATGCCGATAAAGCTCGATCCGTAACCAGCACCCGCTAATAAGGATAAATCATCAGAATCATTATTACTTTTGCTATTTGCGCTGCTTGATGATGCTGTTTTTAAAGTTGATGTATCAATTTTATCATTACTATTTACTGTATTCCAAACAGAAATTACCTTATCAGGATCAATAACTAAAGGTTCAAACATTTTTACGTTACCATGCGTGCAACTTGCTGTAATGATAAGTGTACCAGCAATGCTATGATTTTGGACTTGTTGATTTATTTGCGAAGAAACCGTGCTTGCCATTTCATCAGATTTGGAACCCAAATTACTTGTAGAATCTCTGACATATTTTTCGATATTGGCCATGGTGTCATCCTGGCGGTTACTGCCAAAGGAAAAATATTGAGAGTCCAGTTTTAATGATTCTGAAGACAAAGGAAGAGTCTTAAGACTGCTCAAGGAAAAATCAACAGGGCTTTCTAGTCCTTCTGCAATTTCCAGCTCGCTAAGTTCTTCACGAAGTTGCTGAATTTGTGTTTCATTTGCTATCCGCGACGTTAAATAATCACCTGCGCTTTGGGTAATAGATTTGTCTATTTCGGGTTGTCTTTCTTTTAATTCAGTAATATCCACATTCATATCAGTAAGCTCGTTTATCGTCATGGCAATACTTCTTTTCATCATGATAAAAGAGTTCAGTTTGTCTTGTGATGAATCAATCTTAACCTGACATTTGCTTATGTTTCTTAAAATATCTAGAACTTTTGGATCGACAATATTGCCTAATACTAAAGAAGGGTGATCGTAGGGAATGGATGATGGCATTTATATTCGTATTAAGATTATTTTAAAAAAAGCAAACTAAAAGATTACAAGTTGTTTACTACTTATTTATAAAGAATTCCATGCCTTTCATAAGACATTAATTAAAGGAATTTATTATTTTACTAGTAAACTTACTTTCATAAGTTAGCGCTTCCAGAAATATATCTGGAATATTATTTGACCTGCCATTAATGGCTAGTGCTTTAAAAAGAGTGTCAAATTTGGAAGGGTTTTTTTTAGTTAACACTAATTTCCCTGTATTATACCATTCATTTATCTTTTTCTGCCAATCAGATTTAAACTGAATTGAACATGTTGAAGGAATATTCCAATTGTCTCCTCTCCCTAAATGTGTAGAAGTAGCAGCTCTATTCTGTGCCGTCATAAAAGCTGAGCAAGGAAAACATGAAGAGACCTTATTGGTATTGTTTCCAAGAGCAATTTCAAATATAAAAGAATTTGTATCTATGGTGGTACTATATTTAATCATCGATTGTATCATCCCATGATAACTTTTAAATAAACTCCCATCAATATATGGTGCCGTTACAGCTGCAGAAAAAACTGTGTAATCAATACTCATTCCTTGAGTAATGACAGTGTTTTTTTGCGCCTCTTTCACGGCATTTATAGCATTATTTGTATTAACGACACCATTTTTATAAGCATCTGATATAGAAGCGTCAACTTCTGTTCGATACACTGAAGAGTATTGCTCTAAGGCTGATGGCCCAACCATAAACAGTTTTGATGTAGTTGACATACCCCCAATATAAGCACCATAAGGTGGTGAGCTTAACAAATTAGCTTTTTGTTCGATTACAGCTAAATATTTTGAATATTCATCAGTAAATTGATATGCCGCATCCAAAGTTGCAACTTTTGGCGTTTTTGCAACTATATATGCCAAATCACTCTTGCTTACAGATTGACTAACAGCAATAGAAACGCCCTGATCTTGAAGAAAATTCTTTACGCTGATATAATCTGTTTTTTCTCCTAAATCAGAGTATTGAAATTCGGTAATATCCTTGGTTGATGCGCCAACGAATATGGTCGCACAAAGAGCATCAGCTAACGATTGGTTTAAAAATTTGTCCATAAAATTATTTCTTTACTTATTATATTAGTTTTCGGATTCCCTTTTGTATTTAAAATATAATTACTCTATTGAGCGGTGTGCTACCCAATAAATTGTTATTGGGCTAGTCACATTTATTAAAGTAATAATATCCTAAAGAGTAGTTATATTTGGTAATGCATTAATCGCAATATCGCCAACTTTGTATATGCCTGATTGAGTCAGACAATGATTAGTTTTAAAATGGTCACTTCCAAAGGCAAATAAAAATTCCTTTGGAAGAGCCATCTCTCTTTTATGGGTTAAATTACTTCTTGGAAAACATTATAATGCCAGAGAAGGCATTAAGCGAACATTCCCGGAACCCAATTGCCAAAAAACATTATCATCAACGATAGTTGTTCCAATGGACACTTTATCCGTTACTTTGACAACAGTTGTATTTGCTAACGGTGCTCCATTATTTGCTTCATAGAGTTTGTTTACTGCCGGTACCTGGGTACCATTTGCACCATTCCATACTTGTGTATGGCATCCAGAAGCCAAGGGCGGCAATGTGTTTAAGCCATCGCAGTTAAATGCATACGAATGTGGAGTTGGTCCCGCAACGGGCAGTAATCTTATAGAGGCGTCCTCTAAAGACAAACCACCAGAAGGTACCAATTGGATTTTTACATATTCGTTGGCAGTCCTTATTCGCCCAAAATCATTTGCAAAATCACCTCCACTTCTGGCATGATCCAAACACACTTCGATACCGAATTTTATAGGAGTTCCTGTAGAATCGTTTACATCTTCAAGAGTAAAAATAGCTCCTCCTTCGGTTACTCCAAACAGATCCTCAGGTATTATTGTCTTGTCATCTAATGGCTTAACACTGAGTGTCGAGTGAGAAATATCGACTGTGTTAGTAAGAAAATCAATATTAGAAATATAATGTTTTCTGGAAGCATAATTAGTACTGATATTTTCTAACCCGCCTAATTGTACTAAACAGGTATTGTAGGCTTCTGCGGCATTATCCGTATTATAAACGTAGTTCCCATCATTGGTTTTAGCACCAGTAAAGGACGCACTGATAGCCGTTCCGAAAACAAAAACCCAATCATTGTATTTACTATTGGACGCAATCAATTGTAATCCTCCAAATAATCCAGGCCATTTATTGTAAGAAGCTGGTAAATTAAATTCTGCTGGCGCCTTACCATTCCACCCATTAAGTAAATCGTGCAGATAAGCACCGCCAGCACCCCTGTATAAAAATTCTGGTGCCATAAAAACTTTTAATGTGCCTGGATCTTTATCTGATTTATCATACGCTTTAGATATTGCGTCATCAGTAAATGAAATACGTGAATTAATATCGATACACTGCGACAAAGCATCTATTCGGCCATCTAATGATCTGCTATATCCAGGATAATACTTTATTAGGTTTGCAAACGGAGAAGAAGGAGGAGCAGGGATCATGACTTTTGCCGGCCCTGTATTTAATTCCCAAGAAATGAATTGAACTTTTGAGTAATTCATAATACTATTTTTCTTTTATAAATTGCCTACTCTATCCAGTTTTCGGCATCCCTGTTATTCTAAGAATCTGCTATGAAGCAGGTGTTGGATTTACAGGAGTTGAATCATCTCCATTACCAGCCTGATTGTATTTATTAGGATAGTATTTTGCCAGCCACATTTGTGCAATTTGGGACTTGGTAATTGGTTTTAAATAGTAATTAATCGGAATACCTATGTTCCCTGCTATACATTTATTAACATAATCTTCCATGGCATCCATTAAGGAATTGGTATCAATTATTTTATTGTTCTGATTATCAATAGTTGACAAACCACTAAGTACGGCACTTACTTTGGCAGTTTGCATCGATACCAACTGTCCGCCAGTTCTAGCGTTACCAGCAGCAGAATCTACGGTTGTCATATCATCTGATGTTGCGTTTTGAAGTGTCTGAACGGCTTTCATGGAAGATGCTCCGTCAAAATCACTAAATGATTGCACCGCCATCATTACCGTATTTGATTTAATCGACGGAATAGACCCCATAACCGTAAGCGTGCAATGTGACGTAATAGACTGTGAGCTCAACAAATTTTTGGCATCCGCTGAAAAGCTTGAATCTACACCAAAGCCGCCCGACTCATCTGCAAACCAACAACCTACACTAAATTGTCCCTGAATAGATTCAGCAATAGAATACATCGATTCCGTTGTAGTAGTATCAGTTATATTTAAGGTATGAACCATACCAATGAAACAAGAACCACATGTTTCTCCGGACAATATCTGGAATTTATTTTCCTGAGGAGTGTCCTGCTGAGCCATTGTTTTAATGATTCCTGGAATATCATTAGTTTTGATCATATCATCAGTAAACAAAGAGTTCCATACCCGTACCGATTTATCCACATCTAAAATAAAAGGGGCAAGTAACACAGCATCCTTATGGGTACATGTTATGGTTACCACCATTGTTCCGGAAATGTTATGATTCTGGTGTTGACTGTTCACTTGTGACTGTGCCGAAGTTTTGGCTTGGCTTGAATATGTATCGCCGAATACACTAACTGAATCACTGACAAAAGATGCCACTGTTGCGGCATGAGTACCAGAATCCTGTAGGTTTTGATCAAAGGCAAAATATTGGCAATTCATTTTAAGAGAATCGGCAGCAAGTGGCATTTGTTTAATCTGTGTTTTATTATAATCAATTGGACTTTCAACGCTATCGCTTAGTGTTCTTATTTTAGCTTTTAAAGGTTGTATGGCTTTTTCTGATTCCACTTTAGCTTTTCCATATGCTTTGGCCGCATCTGCTATTTGTGTTCCAACATCCATGCTTTCCTGAATAACATCAGCAACGTCAATATTCATTTCTATTAACTCCTGCACCGTCATATCAAGACTGCGTTTAAGGGCAATCAATGAGTTCAAAGTATCCTCAGAGGCATCCGCCAGTGATTGCGCAGCGCTAATGGCTACCAAATTATCTAGCTTGTCCTGGCTAACAATATTGCCTAATACTAAAGATGGATCATACGGGATGGTTGATGGCATAATTTATTTACTTAAATTGTTTTTCTTACTCATATGGCTTTTCGGAATACGCCCCGTTTTTTAAGTAGTTCCTGAACTCTACTTTTTTATCAGAAGTAAACAGATTTTTTTGTGTTCTTTCTGGTAATTCTTCTACAATTTTATAGTAAAGAATTAGAATTTATAAATAAAATGGCACCAGACAGAAAATCTTTGTCATGAAGTTGGGAAAACTTCTAATTAGATTTATAAACAAAAAAAAATCTTTCAAGAATGAAAGATTAATTAGAGGTAAAACGGAAAAAAGGATAACTCACTTTAAGACATGAAATCTTTTAATAATATCCTTATATTTATCACTCAACATGATTTTATGATTTCCCTTTAAAATAATTAGGTTTTCGGAAACAAGTATTTCCTCTATTTTTTCGGAATTCACGATGAAGTTTCTATGTGTCTTGTGAAATTTATTGGCGTCCAAAAGTGTAATAATTTTTGTTAATGAAATTAAGATCACAAACTTTTCACTTTCAGTTACAATATTGCAGTATCTTTCTTCTACTTCTATGTACAAAATATCAGTAATCAATACTTTTTTTAAAGCATTTTTCTTTTTAACAAACAAATAGTCCTTGCTTATTACCGTGTTTTGATCTTTGCTTAAAAAAACATTGGTCTGTGCATAAAACTTCTCTACTGCCATTTCTATGGCATACAAGATTTCCAATTCATTAAACGGTTTTAATAAAAAACTGAAAGGATGAGTGAGTTTTGCTCTTTCAAAAATTTGACGGTCTTTTGAACTTGTAAGAAACACAAATGGTTTTATGGAATCCGGAATTATACTGATGGTTTCAGCAAAGGCTATTCCGTCAGGCTTTCCATCTAAAAAAACATCAATGACTATGATATCAACCGCATTTTTATAAAACAGTAAAAGTGCCTCATTATAGGTAGTTGCAACTCCTACAACTGTATAATTATTTTCTATAAGTACTTTTACAAGTGGATCACTTTCTGTGGGAAGATCTTCAATGATAAGAACATTAATGTTATCCATGATTCTCAAATTTTGGCAACATTACAATTATTTTAGTCCCTATATTTTCTCGGCTTTCAATTCCTAATTTACCGCCGTTTTTACTAATCATAGTTTTACATAATTGCATGCCTAGTCCAGTCCCCATACTTTCATTGTTCCTCTTTTTAGAAAGTAAAATGGTTTCTTTCAAAAGTTCTTGCCGTGTCGTTTCATCCATTCCCAATCCGGAATCTTCTATTATTAAATTGCAAAAAACATCATTAGAATCACGGGTATAAATCAATATTTTCTCATTTTTACCAGAAAATTTAATTGCATTGTCCAAAAGATTTCTGAGAATTATTTTTATCGAATCCAAATCTGCAAATACAAAAACATCATTAGAAACTGCATTCTCAAAGGTTAAATTTTTATCTGCCATCAAAGGTTTATAATTGTATTCTACCTGTTGAACTATAGAATACAAATGCAGGGATTCCTGAAAAAAGTACAATTGTTTGGTTTGCAATAAGGCCCAATTAAGTAAATTATCCAATAAATTATAAGCACCATTAGCAATGGCGCTATTCCTATGCAACAATTTATCTAACTCTGTAAAGTTTTTGATCTCTAAGCTTTCAATCAATTTAGCATTACTATTTTTTAATGCACTTACCGAAGATCGCAAATCATGGCTCACGATAGAAAACAATTTATCTTTTGTTGCATTCAATTCATTTAATTCCGCTTTTTGGGCGAGTATTATTTTATTGTGTTTTATTTTTTGTCTATAAAAATAAATACCTGTTCCAAACAATAACAATAATAAAACCGAAGAATAAAAGAGTCCGTTTCTCTCCGCAATCTTAAGCTTGTTTTCGGCTTCAAGTATATTAATTTCCTTTTGCTTTTGCTTTACTGTAAATTTCTTTTCCAACTCAGCAACTTCCCATATCTTGTTTTGGTCGTTTAAAGAATCTTTCCAAGATTCATATTCTTTTCTATACACTAAAGCTAATGGAAAATTTTTCCTGTTCTCTTCAACAACAGCCATGTTCATAGCTGTTTCTGTTTTTAGTTCAAAATTCTTTACTTTTTTTGATAATAGATATGCCTTTTGGAAGTAGGGAATGGCTTTTCTGTCTTCATATTGCACATAATACAAGTTGGCAATATCCATATAAGAACTTATTAGCAATAAAGTATCCTTTTCAATTTTCTGTAAATCAGCACTTTTAAAAAGATATTCTTCTGCTTTATCAAATTTATTAAGATGTAAATAACTCAAACCTAAATTATGAATAACGGTGCTTCTTTTCAAGTCCAATGAATTATCGTTATTCATTTTTTCAATTTCTTGAAAATAGGCTATCGCTTTTGAAAAATCCCCTAACTCTAATGAAATTTCCCCCAAATATAATTTTACTTTGTAATAAAATCTAAATTTATAAGAAACTGCATTAAATTCATTTTTGGCCTTATTTAAAAGTTTTTTTTGTTGAAAACTGAATCCTCTAAAATAATGGCAATAATCTACAAGTACCGGATTCTTACTGTTTGTGCTCAATTGTTTCATAGAATAAACCAAGGTGGAATCCCAGTTTTTTTTAATAAAAAACAAATGAGCCTTATCAAAATTAATTTCATTTTTAAATTCTCTAGCCTTTTTTTTTATTTCAATATTTAAAAAATCTTTGCTTGATTGTTTTTTAGAAAAAAGGGGAGATGTATAAAACAACGATATTAAAACAACAAATAATTTAATTTTAGTCATTATACTCTGAAAATAGATTTTACTGTTACAACATTACAATGAAAGTTTATTAATTTTAAAATAAAAAGCTCCTTCTAACCATGTTGTACATGAGTCACAGTACCCCTTGACGTTATTGGGTCAATATCATTATTATATACTGTAACCTTATCATTATACTTACAAGTGTAAAAAACATCAATATACCATGCAGTATAATTTTTAGGCACTTCCTCTCTGGAGTCGTATTGTAAATAAAAATCTGTATTATTTTCCGCTACACAAAATGTAGGTGCTTTTGTGTTATTACTATCTATGAAAACAACAATTCTAAAATTTAATGCACCTTTTATATATTGTACCGTAACTAGAGGTGCAATTGGTCTTTTAAAATCTTCAATTGGAGCCTTAACTACACTAGCAGGGACTTTCTTACCAATCACAATAGGCTTAACAATAATGGGTATTAATTTTGGAGTAGAATTCATAATTAAATATTTGACTTCGTTTAACGATTAAATTTATTTAGCACTAAAATATAACTTTTTATAGAACAAAATTATTTTTTATCTATTATTACTATGATTTGACAAATAAAATTAAAAACAATCAATTAGGTTTAATTATTTATGATTTGAATTTTAATTCTATTTTTTGCATATCAACGTAAAATTTATTGAGATTTTAAACAGATGTTATTGCAGTTACTTTTTTTCTATAAAACTTACAAAATTGTCGACTTATTATCGCTAAATCTGAATTATGTATTCTATCTAAACAGTGAACTCTCAATCTTAAATTTAGCTGGATAACATAATACATTTTTATCTGTATCAAAATTTATTTTACAACCTAATAAGAATTCAAAGAGCATGTAATTCCAAAAAGTCTAAAATCTTTTTCAATATATTTAATTCGGACATTAGCTTTTATCCTGCGAATACTGAATTATTGTATCTTAATGAAATATATCAAATTGTATATAAATAAAGATTTTGATTAAATCAAAAATAACCACCAAAAAACAGGAATACTTTCTACCCAAAAAGAAGCATAATATCTGGAACGGTTCTCATTTGCATATCCTAAAAATAAGATAATAGACATTGCCAATCCTGTTTTTAATGCTAAAAATTCGATTCTAAAATCATTGGATAAAAATTCTAACATTACGAATAAAACCATCATAACCACTCCTACTCTCTTTGTATGTGGCACACCTATTTGTTGTGGAACGGTTTTTAAATGTGGGTCATCCCATTTTAAATCAACTATTTCAAAAATTAAAATCAAAACAAAAATCAGTATGTAACGTTGTATTGCAACTAAAAAAACAAAACTTGTAACTACTGTATTATTGTTAACTATGGGTAAAAAAAGCGTCACTCCTACCCAACATAAAGCCACAATATAGATTTTAATTCCAGCCCAGTTTCTGGCATTTTTTTTATTCGGAAAAAAAGGTAATGTATAGAGTAAAACGATGATTAGAAAAAAAAGACCAATAAATTGTGTGACTCTTTCTAAATAAAAAAAACAATAGCCCGTGGCAATTAGTGATAGAAAACTGAGGAATGCGATGGCTTTTAATTGAAGTGTCATTTTCAATTTTTGAGTTCTAACTAAAGCATCGTATTTTACAAAATTATAGCCCACGATGGTTCCGAAAAAAGTGAAGAAAGCCACGCTGGTATTATAAGAAATGTGGAACATACTGTAGGTGAGATGAACCAGCGCAAAACAAGATAATGCCACGTGAATACTACTATTGATGTAAAATTCAAAAATATTTTTAAAATATCGCATTAGACAAAATTAATCAATGTGTTAATAAGAAAGGCTTTTAGTTGAAAAATTCATAGAAAATCAACTAAAAAAAGGTTATTTATAGCATATTAATATTTAATTTTACAGCCTTAAATTAAGAAACACACAACCCATTAGACATACAATGAAAACAGACGCTTTTGCTTTAAGACACATTGGACCTAGAGAGAATGATGTAACGCACATGTTAAAAACAATTGGTGCCGACTCACTAGATCAATTGATTGACGAAACCATTCCGAGTGACATCCGATTAAAAGCTGATTTGGACTTAGAACCTGCCATGACAGAGTACGAGTTTGCAAACCACATTTTTAACTTAGGAAACAAAAATAAAGTATTCAAATCATATATCGGTTTGGGGTACAATGCTGCTATTATTCCTGCGGTTATTCAAAGAAATATCTTTGAAAATCCAGGTTGGTATACAGCATACACGCCTTATCAAGCAGAGATTGCTCAAGGTCGTTTAGAGGCTATTTTAAATTTCCAAACTACAGTAATCGAACTTACGGGAATGGAAATTGCAAACGCATCTTTACTTGATGAAAGTACAGCTGCAGCCGAGGCTATGGCACTTTTATTTGATGTCCGCTCTCGTGACCAAAAGAAAAACAATGTTAATAAATTCTTTGTTTCTGAAGAAATTTTACCACAAACCCTATCGGTATTGCAAACGCGCTCTACTCCTATTGGCGTTGAGCTAGTGGTAGGAAACCATGAAGATTTTGATTTCTCAAAAGATTTCTATGGTGCTATTTTACAATATCCAGGAAAATTTGGTCAAGTAAATGATTATGCTGGTTTTATTGCTAAGGCAAAACTAAATGAAATTAAAGTTGCAGTTGCTGCAGACATATTGAGCTTGGTAAAACTGACTCCTCCAGGAGAAATGGGAGCCGATGTTGTACTAGGAACTACACAACGATTTGGAATTCCATTAGGATATGGTGGTCCTCATGCCGCTTATTTCGCTACCAAAGAAGAATACAAACGTTCTATGCCAGGTCGAATTATCGGTGTAACTGTTGATACAGATGGAAATCGTGCTTTACGTATGGCTTTACAAACCAGAGAACAACATATAAAACGTGACAAGGCTACATCAAATATTTGTACTGCACAAGTATTATTGTCTGTAATGGCCGGAATGTATGCTGTTTATCATGGTCCAAAAGGATTGCAATACATAGCTGATAAAGTTCATGCTTCGGCAGTAACATTGGCAAACGAAATAGAAAAATTGGGCTTGTACCAAACCAACACTTCGTTTTTTGACACGATTGTCATCAAAACTAATGCTCAAAAAATTAAAGAAATAGCAGAATCAAAAGAAGTAAATTTCTTTTATGCTGACGAAAATACAGTTTCAATTTCTGTAAACGAAACAACAAGCATTGCTGATTTGAACACCATCGTTTCTATATTTGCTGAAGCTACTGGAAAATCAGCTACAACAATTTCAGAATTAACAACCGAGAATCAAATTCCGTCTCAATTAGAAAGAACATCAACGTTTTTAACACATGATGTTTTCAATAAACACCATTCAGAAACGGCTTTGATGCGTTACATTAAGATGTTAGAGCGAAAAGATTTAGCATTAAACCATTCCATGATTTCACTTGGATCTTGCACCATGAAATTGAATGCTGCCTCTGAAATGTTGCCTTTAAGTATGGCACAATGGAACAACATTCACCCGTTTGCACCATTAGATCAAGCACAAGGATACCAAGAAATGCTAGTTAAACTAGAGCAACAACTTAACGTAGTAACTGGATTTGCAGGAACTACATTGCAACCAAATTCTGGTGCTCAAGGAGAATATGCAGGTTTAATGGTTATTCGCGCCTACCACCAATCTCGCGGTGATCACCACCGTAACATTGCTTTAATTCCATCATCTGCTCACGGTACCAACCCCGCTTCTGCAGCTATGGCGGGAATGAAAGTGGTGGTAACTAAAACTCTTGAAAACGGAAACATTGATATTGATGATTTACGTGAAAAAGCCATTCTTCACAAAGATAATTTGTCATGTTTAATGGTAACCTACCCTTCTACACACGGAGTTTTTGAAAGTGCTATTAAGGAAATTACCCAATTGATACACGATAATGGTGGACAAGTATATATGGATGGTGCTAACATGAATGCACAAGTAGGATTGACAAATCCTGCAACCATTGGTGCTGATGTTTGCCACTTAAATTTACACAAAACGTTTGCAATACCTCACGGTGGTGGTGGTCCAGGTGTAGGCCCTATTTGCGTTGCACCACAATTAGTTCCATTTTTACCTACAAATCCAGTAATACCTACAGGTGGCGAAAATGCGATTACTGCAATTTCTGCTGCACCTTGGGGTTCGGCTTTAGTTTGTTTGATTTCTTACGGATACATTTGCATGCTAGGTGCTGAAGGTTTGAAGAAATCTACTGAGTACGCTATATTAAATGCAAACTACATCAAAGAAAAACTAAACGGTCATTTTGATACGTTATATTCTGGTGAAATGGGTCGTGCTGCTCACGAAATGATTTTAGAGTGTCGTCCGTTTAAAGAAAAAGGAATTGAAGTAACTGATATTGCAAAACGTTTGATGGATTATGGTTTCCATGCTCCTACAGTTTCATTCCCAGTTGCAGGAACACTTATGATTGAACCTACTGAAAGTGAAAACTTAGAGGAACTGGATCGTTTTTGTGATGCTATGATTTCAATTCGTAAAGAAATTGAAACAGCAACATTGGAGAACCCAAACAATGTATTGAAAAATGCACCACACACCTTGACAATGGTAACTTCTGACACTTGGATTTATCCGTATACACGTGAACAAGCAGCATTCCCATTGGAATACATTGCCGACAATAAATTTTGGCCAACTGTACGTCGTGCCGATGAAGCATATGGAGATAGAAATCTAGTATGCTCTTGCGCTCCAATTGAAGCGTATATGGAGAGTTAGTTTTCAAATAAAATATAAATAATAAAAATACCTCGATATATCGGGGTATTTTTATTACTATTGCATTGGAAAATAATTCTTACAACTAGATTTTGAAAACAAACCTATTATTATTTTTATTGCTATCCTATTTTGGAACATGTCAAGCCCAGAATTCTGGATTTAAATATTCCCCTGAAAGTATTGATTCACTGGAAAATTACATTACTAAAATAACGAATAATAAAATAAACGAGTTTAACGCCATTCAACAAAAAAAGGCAAAAGAAATACTTTCAGAACGAAAAGTATCTTTCTTAAAAGATATAAAAGACAGCACATTTATTTTTGACAAAACCATCAATGGATTTCTTAAAAAAATACTTGCCGAAGTATACCAATCAAATCCACAAATTGATTCAAAAGATTTTTATTTTCTGATTAACAAATCCTTAATACCTAATGCTGGCTGTTATGGAAACGGTATATTCTCTATTAATTTAGGCCTATTCTCACTTATTGAAAACAATGATGAAATGGCATTTATTATTTGTCATGAATTAGCACATTACATCTTAAAACATAATGACAAAGCACTTATAGAGCATCTCGAAACGTTCAATTCTAAGGACTTCAAACAAAAATTGAATACTGCCTCCAATAAAAAATATGGCCGAAGGTCTGCTGTAACTTTATTATTAAAGGATTTAAAATTTAATTTCATGAAACGAAGTAGAAGTGCAGAGACACAAGCTGACTCACTTGGTTTTATAATGTTTAATAATACTAAATACAACAAGCAGGCTTCCATAAACATTCTAAAAAAACTAGATTTGACTGACGGGATAATTTTTAATAACCCAACCGATTTAAAGCAAAATTTCAACTTTGAAGAATATCCATTTAAAGAAGTTTGGATTGAAAAAGAAGAAAAAATGTTTGATACTACTGAAAGTGCAAATGATTTAGAAATTGACAAAGATTCATTAAAAACACATCCAAACATTCCACTTCGTATAGAAAACTTAATTCAAAATCATACTATCACTTCCACAAATGCAACTAAAAACGAAATAGACTTAGTACAGAAAAAAGCATCTGAAAATAGTATTATAACTTTTTTTGACGACTCTAAATTAGACTTTGCTTTATACCAAATATTATCTCTTCACAAAAAAAATGAATTGGATAGAAAAACCTTTAATAGTTATGTTGCTTACTTATTAAAAAAAGTCTACATCTTAAAAGAAAAACATGTTTTCGGAAAATATGTTGGCCCAGTAAACTCTTTTTCAGAAGAAAAATACATTAATGAAATACGGCTATTTCTTAACAATTTTGAACTAAAAGACCTTAGAAAAATAGGTTATTATTTTTGTCAAAAAAATGAATTGATATCCAAAGATGATACTGAATTCCAAGATGCTTATACTTTTTTCAAGACTTTAAATAAAAATTAATACAATTTAAATACAAACCAATTATGAAAAGAATCTCTACTTTACTTCTAATCTCCTTTGTGGCCAATTTGACTTTTGCACAAGAAAAAAAAATCGACAAAGTCAATACCTTTATAGTGAAGAATTCAGGAGCAATCCTTAACAAAGAGAAAGATGTTGATGGTTATTATTTCTTTTATGAATTAGATAAACTAAAAAAAGGCGACCGTGAGTTTGCAATTCAAGTTTTAGATAAAAATTTAGTAGAAGTTGCTAAGAAAACATACATTGATAATAAAAAAACTTTTTTGATGAAAAGTAGCTTTAACAATCAAGGAATAATGTTTGTAATGGCTAATTTTACAGAAAAAAAAATCAGTCTAGTAAGCTATGATAAAAAAGTCAACCAATTACCAACTATTGACATTCCTTTAGAAAGCAAAGAAATTCGTTATATCCAATACATGCAGCAAACAGGTGATTTCAACATTTTATTTCCTGTAGAAAATAAAGGATTCATTTTCAATAAGCTTGAAGACAATAAAAAAATAGGATACTCTTTGAAATACTACCCAACTGATGGTGGAAAATCATGGGAGTTTAATTCTCCTAGTGATTCAAAAGAAATGTTGGCAATAAATCCTATTGAGGTAAATGATAAAGTAATTGTTGCTTTAGAATCATCAAAATCAAGTCTTTTGTCTAGAAAAATCACTTTGAAGACAAAAATTATTGATGTGAATACAGGACTTTTATTATGCGAAAAAGAATATAATAAAAACAGTAAACCAAGACTAATCAACAATGCATTCCTTGACAATGACAACAATGTTGTTCTTATGGGGGAATATTTTAAAGAAGGTGATAATATTGTTGATGATAAAAGTTTAGGACTTTTTACTGAGGTTATCGACTTATCAGGAAAAACTTTAAAAGAAAATTTCACTAGTTGGAAAGAGGATGTTGCTAAAATGGCAAAAGTAGACGGAAATTATATTGAAGATAAAGGATATATCTATTTCCATAATATTGCCAGAACAAAGAACAATGAGTACTATGCAATTGGAGAATTCTATAAAAGAACTGCAAGTGCCGGAGGAATAGCATTAACAACATTGTCTATATTAGGCGGTGGTGGCGGTGGCGCAAGTGTTACACAACTTACAATTACAAATTCTGTAGTATTTAAGTTCAATTCTGATTTCAAACTTACAGGAATTCAAGAATTTGAGAAAGGAAAATCAAGAGCTCCGAGCTTATCTGATTTTGGAAGCCCTCAATTAAACGCACACGCATTAAAAGCATATGGAGCATTTGATTATGAATATACTCAATTAGACAAAAAAAATGATCGTTTCTACGCTTGTTTTATAGATTATGAAAGATTAAAAGGAGAAAAAAACAAAAGTGCTTTTAAAACTATCATTTATGATAATGGACAATTATCCGAAGATAAAATTTATCTAACAAATGATAAAAACAATTCTGATTTTAGAGTTTTACCCGCAAAAGTTGGAAATGTTTTATTACTAGAATATGACAAGAAATTAAAAGAAATAAATATACATTTAGAAAAATTAAATATTAAATAATATCTAATGAGCCACATAATAGTGGCTCATTTTTTTTTTGCTCACACAACAGGATAGAAATTCCCTATTACTATTTTCATCAAAAAAAGCCACACCATTTAAGCAATCGCAATAAGGTATTTTAACACAAATAAATCCTTAAAATGCAAGCTTTACGAATTGCTAGAATTACAAAATAATTATCTCAACAATCTTCTTGATTTGCAATTGAATTATCAGTTTTTTTGCCAATTATCTATTATTTCATAATTATATGCACGCATAGTAAATTTTGTGAGTGTTCTAAATTAATATTGATTAAATTAGCCTCAAATTTGGAAAATTAACACAATGAAAATAAAAATAGCTGGAATAGGAAGCTATATTCCTGAGAAAAAAGTAAGCAATACTGACTTTGGCGAACATGTATTTTTGAATGAAGATGGAACTCCTTTTGGCTATCCTAACCAAGTTGTTATTAAAAAATTTAAAGGCATTACCGGAATAGAACACAGACGCTATGCCGAAGATCATCTCAATTCATCAGACTTAGCCTTTTTTGCTTGCGAAAAAGCAATAGCAAATGCATCGATCGATCCAGAAACCATTGATTATATTATTTTTGCACACAACTTTGGTGATGTGAAATATGGCACAAACCAATCGGATATGCTACCTAGCTTAGCTACAC
This sequence comes from Flavobacterium sp. GNP011, assembly GCF_056428925.1. Classification (NCBI taxonomy): domain Bacteria; kingdom Pseudomonadati; phylum Bacteroidota; class Flavobacteriia; order Flavobacteriales; family Flavobacteriaceae; genus Flavobacterium; species Flavobacterium sp. GNP011. The sequence goes on from NZ_JBWJVJ010000002.1 coordinate 19,896, forward strand.
GTGTGAAAAATAAACTACAAATAAAGAATCCAAAATGTGTTGCTTACGACATCCTTTTTGGATGCCCAGGCTGGATTGAAGGCGTTTTACAAGCGAATGCATTCATCAAATCTGGAATGGCAAAACGATGTTTAGTAGTAGGTTCCGAAACACTTTCAAGGGTTGTTGACGTTCATGATAGAGACTCCATGATCTATTCAGACGGAGCTGGTGCTGCCATTATTGAAGCTTCGGATGATGAAACTGGAATGTTAGCCTATGAAAGTGCCACATACTCCATTGACGAGTCGCACTATTTGTTTTTTGGCAAATCATACAATCTTGATTTAGATCCAGATACACGCTATATCAAAATGTACGGTCGCAAAATCTATGAATTTGCGTTAAACAATGTTCCCTTGGCTATGAAAAACTGTCTTGATGCCAGTGGAATAGGCATTGACGACGTGAAAAAAATCTTGATTCACCAAGCCAATGAAAAAATGGACGAAGCCATTATTCAGCGATTCTATAAATTATTTGACAAAACAGTACCTAAGGACATCATGCCCATGAGCATCCATGAATTAGGAAACAGTAGCGTTGCAACCGTACCGACTCTTTTTGACTTACTAATTCGTGGTCAAATAGAAAATCAATCCATTCAAAAAGGTGACATCCTTCTCTTTGCCTCTGTAGGTGCAGGAATGAACATCAATGCCTTTATTTATAGATATTAACTACAACAATTGCATGAGTACATGAAGCTAATCCGGCTGTACACTGCAATTCCTCCTTATAAAACTTGTTTTTCTAAGGGGCAATAAAGCTTCTGTTAGTCGCTTTTTGCCCCTTGAAAAACTACATTTTATACGTGCGGGATTTTCGTTGCCATCCGGGCTAAAAAACAGTGCCCAAAACACATTTATTACTATATTTGTACCTGCGTGCCTCAGTGGCAAAATCAAAAAAACATGTACGAAAAAACATTTCCTAATAAAAGATTCAAACATACCTTAGAATTTTTAAAACAACACGTTACCACCTCAGAAACCATCTTTGATTTAGGAGTACCTAATCCGTTTTCTAAAATCATGGAAGAAAATGGATACCAAGTAAAAAACACCAAAGGAGAAGATTTAGATAACGACCAAACGGCATTGCAAACCGAAACTTATTCTGTTTTTACTGCCTTCGAAATATTCGAGCATTTATTAAATCCATATACTGTTTTAGAAAATGTAAACTGCTATAAATTAGTTATTTCTATTCCGTTGCGTCTTTGGTTTTCACCAGCGTACCGCAGTAAAACCGATATGTGGGACAGGCATTACCATGAATTTGAAGATTGGCAATTAGATTGGTTATTAGAAAAAACAGGTTGGAAAATCACCGCTCGAGAAAAATTTACACATCCAGTAAAAAAAATTGGTTTTAGACCTTTATTACGCTATTTCACACCTAGATATTATATGGTTTGCGCTGTTAGAGAAAATAAATAATAGAATAAAGAAAACAGATTTTTCTAATGAGATATTATATCGTAATTCCTTCACATAACGAAGAAGCATTGATTTCTTTGACACTTCAATCATTAGTGGAGCAAACTGTTTTACCAACGAAAATTGTCGTGGTAAATGATAATTCTACTGATAATACAGCTGCTGTTGTCAATTCATTTATCAGCAAATATCCTTTTATTTCATTGGTTAACAAGACTTCAGATGCTGTTCATTTACCCGGAAGTAAAGTGATTCAAGCCTTTCAAACAGGATTTAACACTTTAGATGAAAACTATGATTTAATTGTAAAAATCGATGCAGACCTAATATTTCCTGCTAATTATTTCGAAACCATTATAAAACATTTCCAGTCCGATGAAAGAATTGGAATGGCAGGTGGATTTTGCTACATCGAAAAAAACGGTGAATGGATACTTGAAAACTTAACAGACAAAGATCATATTCGTGGCGCATTAAAAGCCTACAGGAAAGAAACGTTTCAACAAATTGGCGGACTAAAACCAGCTATGGGTTGGGATACCGTAGATGAATTGTTATGCAAATTTTATAATTGGAAAGTCGTAACCGATGCAAGTTTGCAGGTAAAACATTTAAAACCAACTGGCGCCAACTACAATCAAAAAGCACGTTACAAACAAGGCGAAGCTTTTTATACACTTGGTTATGGCTTTTTCATCACAGCGATAGCTTCGGCAAAATTAGCAGTAATGAAAAAAAAACCACTTCTATTTATAGATTACATGAACGGTTTCTGGAAAGCAAAAAGCTCAAAAACTCTCTTGTTAGTTACTACAGAGCAAGCAAAATTCATTCGCAATTACCGATTGAAAAAAATGAAAGAAAAACTGTTTTAGTTTTACAGCCGGAAACTAATGATTCACTTGACACACAAAATGCTTACAATTTTGTAATTTAGCCCATATTCGTAAACTTATGATGCTCATTCGATATATAACGCAAATAGGAAGGTATTTCCTAATGCTTAAAGAAATTTTCAACAAACAAACCAAATGGTCTGTGATGAAAAAGTTAATTTTTAAAGAAATTGATGACTTAGTCATTGACTCACTTGGGATTGTTGCTTTTATTTCCTTTTTTGTGGGAGGTGTAGTGGCCATTCAAACTGCATTAAACCTTACAAACCCATTAATTCCAAAATATCTTATTGGCTTTGCCACAAGACAGTCCGTTATATTAGAGTTTGCTCCTACCTTCATATCCGTTATTATGGCTGGAAAAATGGGTTCCTTTATCACATCAAGTATAGGAACAATGCGGGTTACAGAACAAATTGATGCGCTGGAGGTAATGGGTGTAAACTCATTAAATTACCTTGTTTTTCCTAAAATTATAGCGCTGTTATTGTATCCTTTTTTAATTGGCATAGCAATGTTTTTAGGGATTTTAGGTGGTTGGACAGCCGGAGTTTATGGAGGATTTATATCAAGTAGCGAGTTCATTTCTGGTACACAAATGGAATTTATTCCTTTTCACATTGCTTATGCTTTTATCAAGACTTTAATATTCGCCATGTTACTAGCAACTATTCCTTCTTTTCACGGCTATTACATGAAAGGCGGAGCGCTAGAGGTTGGAAAAGCGAGTACAGTGTCATTTGTATGGACATCCGTTTGTATCATACTTATCAATTATATATTAACACAATTGTTATTAGGGTCATGATAGAAGTAAAAAACGTAGAAAAATCATTTAACGGAAATAAAATTCTAAAAGGAATATCGACTGTTTTTGAAACAGGAAAAACAAACCTAATTATAGGACAAAGTGGATCCGGAAAAACTGTTTTGCTAAAAAGTCTTTTGGGTATACACACCCCAGAGTCAGGACAAATTTGTTTTGATGGTCGCGTGTATTCTGAACTCGAAGCAGATGAAAAAAGAGAATTACGTACAGAAATTGGAATGGTTTTTCAAGGAAGCGCCCTTTTTGATTCTATGACCGTAGCAGAAAATGTTGCATTTCCACTACGAATGTTTACGAAAGATAATAATACCAAAATAAAAGAGCGTGTTGATTTTGTTTTGGACAGAGTTGCATTGGTTAAAGCTCATAACAAACTGCCATCTGAAATATCTGGTGGAATGCAAAAACGTGTTGCCATAGCTCGTGCCATTGTAAACAATCCTAAATACTTGTTTTGTGACGAACCTAACTCAGGATTAGATCCAAATACGGCAATTTTGATTGACAACCTCATCAAAGAAATCACCGAAGAGTACAACATCACTACTGTAATAAACACGCACGACATGAATTCAGTAATGGAAATTGGTGAGAAAATTTTGTTCTTAAAAGATGGTTTAAAAGCTTGGGAAGGTACCAAAGAAGAAATTTTCAGAACCGATAATGAAGCTGTAGTTGCGTTTGTATACTCCTCAAACTTGTTCAAAAAAGTGAGAGAGGCCTACTTGAAAGAATAAACAATTAGGATTGTATCACTTCGACCTCAGCATTTGGATTAAAAAGATAGAGTTTACCAGAACTTATTTCGAGACATTCAAAACGCTTTGTTCTTACAGCTATTTTCTTGAATATTTTTCCATTTTTGATTCGAAAAACACTTCCATACGGAATTTCAAAAACATAATTTTTATCGTTTTGATTGTCGTACTGTTTCAAGGCTAATGCCAAAGTAGTATCGGTATCACTTGTAGCGCTTGGATTTCTAAAATGTCTTGCTAACAAGGGCAATAAATGATTGGGATAAATCTCTGGCCGAATATAAGGCACCATCAATTGCTGAAAAGTATGTTTCCATTCTTGACCATGAGGCTTAATAGTGCGACCATATTTCTCAAAAGCGACCAGATGAGCAATTTCATGAATAAGAGTCATAAGGAACCTGTATTTATTTAAACTCCCATTAACTGTTATTTCATGTTTTCCACTTAGCCCTTTCCTGTAATCGCCATGACGTGTAGCGCGTTCATTCACAATTTTTAGATGAACACCATGTGTCACAATCAATTCAAATGCAGGTTTGACAGCGTGATCAGGCAGAAATTTAGCAAGCGTTTCGATCAAAATAATTTAGAATTATGGATTTGTAGAAGAAACTTGCAGCACCTTACCGTTAAAATACTTATTGCCATTTAAAGTAAAATCAAAAATATAATTTGCCATTTCATTTGCTTGAATAGGTGCTTGATATCCTGGAAAAGCTTCTTCCAGCATCTCAGTTTGAACAGAACCAAGCGCAAGAACATTAAATGCTATTCCTTGCTCTTTATACTCCTCAGCTAATAATTCTGACAAAGTGATAACAGCTCCTTTACTCGAACTATATGCGGCTAAGCCAGCAAATTTTAAGCTTCCTTGAATGCCTCCCATAGAACTTATGGTCACAACATGACTCCCTTTTTGCAAGTACGGCAAACAAATTCGGGTTAAATTAGCAACTCCAAAAACATTGACTTTGTAAATATTTTCAAAATCTTCTTGAGTGGTTTCAACAAAAGGCTTCAGTAATAAACTTCCTGCGTTATGAATCACAGCATCGACCTGTTTCCAAGATTGGTCAAGAAATTCTTTGACTTTATTTAATTCAGATTCAACAGACAAATCAACTGAGAGACACGTAATATTTTGGTGTGCTAGTAATGCTTGCGGAATGTTTCTAGAAATTGCAAGGACTTGATGTCCCGCGGTTGCAAACTGCAAGGCCAATTCAAATCCAATTCCTCTACTAGTTCCAGTAATAATGATATTTTTCATAGGACAAAAATAAGCAAAAACAGCAAAAAAGTACTGCTTTACCTAGAGATTGTTGTCACCATAAAAATTAAAATTCGTATTATTACGTAAATATTTAAATCAAAAAATAAAACTTTGAATTCTCAAATCATGACACAAAATATATCTTTTGAAATAGCCCAAATAAGTGACATTGACGGAGTACTGGCCTTACAAAAATTATACCTCGTTGCAAACTTAACTGAAACTGAAAAAGCTGCTGGATTTGTTACTACTCCTTTTACAGTTTCACAGTTAAATAAAGTTATTGAAAAACAAGAACTATTTATCGCTAAAGACCGTGACAAAATTATTGCTTACATTTTTGCTGGAAGTTGGGGTTTTTACCAACAATGGCCCATTTTTGAATACATGAGTTCACTCCTTCCAGAATTACAGTTTTTAGATCATACTTTTACCCTAACCAATAGTTTTCAATATGGTCCAATTTCAATTCATCAGGATTACCGGGGAAAAGGACTAATATTCCCTCTATTTGAATTCATGCGCGTACACATGTCGCAAAAATATCCATTGACCTTAACTTTTATAAACAAAATAAACATTCCATCTACGAAAGCACATACACAAAAACTGAATTGGACAATCATTAGCGAATTTCAATTCAACAACAATGATTATTATATTTTAGCGTATGATATGAATCAAGCCTTAACTATTTGAGCATGATGATTTCATGAGATCCAGTATTTGCCATTTGTGTCACAGCAGGTAATAACTCCTGAATAAACGAGGTCATATGAGGAACATCCATTGCTTTGAAATCATCTGAAACATGGTGATAGAATTCAAAATTTTCGAAATCAAATGTACTTATAGATTGACATGGCACTTTAAAAACATCATAAAAAGAAAAATTATCTGATCTGTAAAACAATTCGTATTCAGCTTCTTTTGGCAAAAAACCAATGGTTTGCTTTCCCGTATACTCGTTTATTTTAGCCGCCATATTAGACTTATCAAAACCAGTAATGTAGGCCAAATAATCTCTTTTCATAGGAACGCCAATCATTTCGATATTAAATTGAGTGTACAAGTTGAAATTTTGTTCTTTTAGTTTTTTTGCCAAATGCTTAGATCCTAACAAACCTTTTTCCTCTCCGGCAAAAAAGACAAATAGAATACTACGCTTGTTATTTTTTGTTATGCTAAAATATTTTGCCATTTCAGCAACAGCAGTGGTGCCTGATGCATCATCATTGGCGCCATTGTTAATAAAATCACCGTTTACACCTTTTTTATCAATACCTATGTGGTCATAGTGAGCACTTATTATAATAAACTCTTTCTTTAATAGAGGGTCATTTCCTTCAACAAAACCCACAACATTAAACGCTGTTACCTCGAACGTAGTCAAGGTATCTTTATAGGTTTTAAAGTAAGGCTTTACATTATTATCCTTAAAAAATTGTTCTAAATAATCTGCAGCTTTCACTATGCCGGGCTGTCCTGTTTCTCGACCTTCTAATGCATCTGATGCTAAAAATTGCAATGTAGCAGCTACTTCTTTTTCATTTACTTGATACACCGCTTCGATACTTTTAAGCGGCAAAGCACCATTAGTTTGAGCAAAGACTGTTGCGGTTGAAAAGCATACAAGAAAAATTTTAGGAAGAGATAAAAAAATATTTTTCATAGATATTGTGGTTTAGTTATTAGCGAAATTTAGAAATTTTTACAATGGCATTTTTTTTGAAACATACTTTTTGTAGACTTTTACGATTTGAAAAAGCGCCAAGACAACAAAAAATAAAGGAAAAAGTACCGGTACTACAAACGTTGAAAAACTTGTTGTGCGTTGCGCCAAAAGACTTAAAAGCAGTATCAAAGTAAGCATTCCTGCAAATGTCCCAGCCAAAGTTCCTGCAATATAATACAGTTTCAACCTTTTTGCAACCGTAATATAATTCCCATTCATTAAATAGAGGTTCCATCCTGTCCAAAATGGAACTTGAACAAAATTTATTGCACTCAATCCGAGGCCAATTAAAAAAGGAGAAAAAGCAGCATATTTTTCTAAAACTGATGGATCATTTAGTGTTTTATTGCCACTTACATAAAAAGTACAGGCAAGAATTAAGAGAAAAAAAATGGCAAAAAAATCAATAACTTTCATTAATTTTTTATTGGAGACAAGTTGTTTTGCGAAAAGTAACGTGAAATATATAACAAACATTTCTACTATTAGAACGCCAAACAAAAATAAAATCAGACTACTTATTCCAAGTTTCGAATAGATTTCAAAACCAATCAAGTTTAAATAACCTAATGGAATTGAACCAATAAAGCTTACCAAAAAACCAACAAAAATATTTTTTATGGCTCTCATGGCATTAGAAATTTACAATTTTTTCACTTTGTTCTAGGTGCATTCTATATTCCTTCATTCCCTCTTTATGTTCTAAATAAGGAAAGCCATTTTTATGGTTTGCCACACTTATTTCATACATATACGTAATGTGACGCGCTAATTCTTTCCAAGCAAAAAACAAAGAATGCTTAGGGTCATAAATATGAGTTGGCTCACTCCCAGCTCCATTTAACTCTACCACTGCAAAATTAATTCCTTGTTCTAACTCTTCGATCGTATTGTACATGACATCCAGTCTACCAAAATAAAAACCGGGAATTTGCAAGCACATTTCATTAATCGTTTGGGTCAATTTTGGAGTTATCCAATGACTGCCATCTACAAATTTTGCACCGCGAGCATGATTGCCGTAGGGAACTAAATTTAACTTCTCGCCTTTTGGTAAAATTTCGAATAATTTTTTACCATACTCTTTTTTCAAGACATTCAATTGAAGTTCATAGCGCGGATTCTGCTTGATTAACTCTTGAACGGTTGAAAAACCATCTCCAGTAATAATCAAGAATTCTTTAGATACTATTCCGGTAATTCTTCCTGATTTTTCATTGGGATAACGCACATAAAAAACACCAACCTCTTTTGGGAAAGGTATTAAATCTTGAATCAAGTAATTGAAATTTGCTTTTTCAGCATATTCTTCTAAATCCTGAACCGTGTTAATTTTTTTGACTCCAGATCCTCGCAGTCCAATATCTGGTTTTGCAATAAACGGATACTTAATTGCTGCGCTTTCAACTGCTTTTATAACATTTTCTACCCTTGTTCCTTCTTTTATTAATTCCGTTTTTGGATAATACTGTTGTGGTATCAAGTCATAAATTTCTTTCTTAGACTCCATCATAAAACCTCCATTTTTAATAGTGGGATTAGAAGCATTAAAGAAAAAAATAGATTTTGCCTTGATTGAATAGTAAGACCATAAAAAATAAATGGGGATATAAACAATCTGAAAAGGCCAATATTCCCAATGGGTAATTTTATGAAAAAATAATTTCAAAATGTAGTATTTAGACGGTGATAAATGAGGTTGAAAAATCGAGTTGCTCTACCAAATCATAATGTAAGATACTAACTTTATTTTGATGTACTACAGCCTGAGTAATACTTAAGGTTTTCATCTCATTATTTCGATTGATTACTAAACCGTTTTCCTCATTTCCTTCCTGCGTATTCCGATGAAAATCAAACAAATTTTCTTTTGAAACAACATCGGTTTCGCTCATAAAGGTATGAAACCAATTTGCTCGCTGTTCCCTCACCAAAGCTGGATACAAAGTAGATGAAGACCAAATGTGATTTTTATTGGTATCTAAAGCTAAAGTTTGCTTATTTTGTCCATCCCAACGTAATTGAAAAAGCTCCTGATTTTGAAATAACACTAACGTAAATGGTTCTATTGCCTCTAAAGCAATCTCCACCCAAAAATCTTTTGGCGACGCGCTACTAATCATTTCTAAAACAATCAAGCCACGACTTTTTCGATATGATAATTGGACCTCATGTTTTTCTGCGGCACCATTAAGCAAAACCAAAATAGTTCCATCAGCTTTGGTCACAAACCAAGTTCCTCCTGCTTTTGGATCTTTTGGAAAAATAAGATTTTGTCCATTTATAGTATAACTTTTTGGAGGAATGGCGCTAGGCCTTATTGTTTTTTCGTCTCGGTTCGAAGTAATGATAACACTATCACTTGTTGCTACAAAACTTACTGTACACATTGATTTCTATATTCTATAGTTGATCTTGCAACACCAAAATTTGGATCAATCGTAACGGTTTCACATTGTAATATCGCAACTTTTATCAGTGCCTGGTGGTGAATGCAATGCTCTAAATTATACAGCAATTCTCTATTATAGTTGCTTTCGATTCGGATTTCTTCGCCGTCAATAATTTGCAATAAGGTTATGTTTTTATTTTCCTTCTCCAAATTTTTCTGAACAGCCCTAATATTTTCTATTGCAAAAGTGGTATCCGTTTGAATAAGGGTGTTACGCTCTCTTTTATCATAGTTTACAACTCCTAAATCATATTGATTTTCAAGACATTGAAACATTTCAATAATATGTCTCGTATGTTCGCCAATAGTAGCATTGCTTAATTCTGTACAAGAATTCGAATATTCTTTTTGTGACAATTGACCTAGCAAATCTATCAGTTCGTTTAAACTATAATGTATAGAAGGTATTAGCATATTTTATTTAACCAATTCATTAAATTATTTCTTTTCAATACAAATAGAGTACCACAACAAAGAAAGGCAATTACTGCCAAAATAAAAAGTACTCCACCATCATTTTTTACTTCTAATCCCAGAACTAGTATATGACCTAAAATTGCACCTGCCATTACACCACATCCCAACAAAGCGCCTATCCATGTGCTCCTTGGAATCACTATAAGTACCACTACGACTAGCTCGAGAAGTCCAATACCTATTCTACCATAAGGCTCCATTCCTAACGCAGCAAAAATATATACAGATTCTTCACTTGCTGTGAATTTAAAAAACAAGGTTTGCAACAAAATAACAGCAACTGTTAAACGCAAAACCCAACAAAAAATAGCTGTTTTCATGATTACACTTTTTTATTTGTACATTTTAATCCAGTTAGCATCTGCATTTTGCATTAATTTCAATTCTGCTTTATTCCAGCTTTTTAGCGTGTTATTAAAAAACGCATTGTAAAACAAGTACAACTTTCCATTAGAGATTTTGAACGTTTCTGGATTTATAGCAACTCGATCATTCGATTCTCCCATAGCATAAGCGCACCATCCGCCATATTGCGGCTCATATTTAGATGGGTTATTTATAAAAGCTTCCTTGTTTACCGAATTCGAAAAATAATAAACCACCCCTTCGTAACTTGCGCTAATTGTCCTGGTTCCCTTTGTTGCCTTTCCTTGCTTAAAATATGCTACGGGATCATAGCCTTGAATTGCTAGATTTTTCTCTAAATTAAAATGAGAGAGTCGTTTATTTTGCTTTTGCGAAAAAACAGTAATACTGCATAAAACGATTAGAGTAAATAGTAGTTTTTTCATGATCAATTTTTTAAGGATTTTGCAGCAGCAAGCAACAATTGATTTGAAATTCTGTTTTTGAAATTAGGTGTAATGTACTCAAATTCAATCTCAGCATCTTGATTCACGATAAATACTGATGGAACAGGTAAAAACACCGTATTTCCACCATTAGAACCTTTAGAAATCGTTGATATATAATTTTCTGGAGCTTGAAATGCAATCCCAACTGATCTTGACAAAGCACCTGAACTATCAGATAAAAGCAAGTAATTTAGTTTCTTTTTTTCTTCGGTTGCCTTCAAGCTTTCCGGCGCATCTGGACTAATGGCTACAATTTGATAACCCAAACCAAGCAATTCTTTTTCGATTTCTCCGAGTGCGGCTAAGTGCGCGTTACAATAAGGACACCAACCTCCTCGATAAAAAACCAATATTGTTTTTTTCTTGGCAAATACTTCAGTCAAAACAACATCTGTCTTGGTAACTGATTTCAAACTTAAACTTGGTATTTTTTCTCCAATCAATAGTGGAGCAACATCGGTGGCTACTTTTGGTAAATCATTCTGACTTTGAACAGATAAACCGAATAAAAGCAGTGCCAAATAGATACATTTTTTCATAGTGATACATTTTAATGGTGTAAATGTACCGTGGCCTTAGCGATGAATTTGTCGGCTATATTACAATTTCCACAAATAAACTAAAATAGAGTAATATCTGGAATTACGATTTCCTTCCTTCCATAACGGATACTGCCATTATTTTCCATTTCATTCAGCAATTGTGTCGCTGTTTGCCTAGAAGTACAGATGATTTGCGCAATATCATTTTGTGTTAGGTAATTTTCAATGACGACACTGTTATTGGTTCTTTTACCCTCCTTCTCTGCCCAGTCCTTCAAAAACTGAAACATTCGAGCTTTTGCATCTTTTGAAATTAAATTGGAATAACTGTTTTTAATGCGCTTCATTTTCAACCCAACAAACTTGGTATATGACAACGCTAAACTAGGATTTCGGAGTAATAAGTCCTCAAAATCCGAAAGCAAAAAACTACAAATTGCTACATCATCAGAAAGTACTTTGGCATATTCATTGGACCTTTCATCAGCTTCCAAGGTTAATTCTCCAAACAAATCTCCTTTTTGAATGATATCCTTTATAGTCTCATTTCCTTTCTCATCGACAGCCACAATTTTAATATTCCCTTTCTTGAGCAAAAAAATTCGTGGTAAATCAGAGGATGAGAAATAGATTATCTCACCCTTTTGCGCTTTTTTAAATCCAGTTACAATACACAGTTGCCTAATTTGGCCAAAACTTAGCGTCCTAAACAACTTATGATCACGCAAATACCAATATTTTAAATCTTCGTACATCCTAGTTCTTTTGGTAAATATATTAAAAAAACAAAACCCTTTCCAACCGAAATTGAAAAGGGTTTATTCTAAATTTTTATCACAATTAGGAAACTAATCCTCTTGAAATCACGATTCGTTGGATCTCCGAAGTTCCTTCGTATATTTGTGTAATCTTAGAATCACGCATCATACGTTCTACATGATATTCAGCAACGTAACCATTTCCTCCGTGAATTTGAACTGCTTCATTAGCAACTTCAAGAGCAATTTCCGAAGCATATAATTTTGCCATTGCACCAGAGTGTGCAATATCTTTACCTTCGTCTTTTTCACAAGCAGCTTTCATTACTAATAATTTAGCAGCAGTAACTTTTACGTACATATCAGCTAATTTAAAGGCAATAGCTTGATGATTAAAAATCTCTTTACCAAAGGCTTTTCTTTCTTTAGAATATTTTAATGCTATTTCGTAAGCCCCTGTAGCAATACCAAGTGCTTGAGATGCAATCCCTATTCTACCTCCATTTAATACGTTCATGGCAAAAGCAAACCCAAATCCATCCTCACCTATTCTATTTTCTTTAGGAACCTTTACATCTGTAAACATTAAGGAGTGTGTATCACTACCACGAATTCCCATTTTCTTTTCTTTTGGTCCAATGTCAAACCCTGCCCAACCTTTTTCAACAATAAAAGCATTAATACCCTTATGTCCTTTTTCAATATCCGTTTGCGCAATTACTAGATATGTAGAGGCAGTACCTCCATTTGTAATCCAGTTTTTCGTACCGTTCAACAAATAATGATCTCCTTTATCAATTGCAGTTGTTTTTTGAGAAGTAGCATCACTTCCTGCTTCTGGCTCAGACAAACAAAATGCACCAATTACCTCACCTTTAGCAAGAGGCACAAGGTATTTCATTTTTTGTTCTTCTGAACAATATTTCTCCATACCTGCACAAACTAATGAATTGTTTACAGACATAATTACAGCTGCAGACGCATCAACCTTTGCTATTTCAGTCATTGCCAATACATATGAAATGCTATCTAAACCTGACCCACCGTACTTAGGATCAACCATCATTCCCATGAAACCCAATTCGGCCATCATCTTCACTTGCTCAGTAGGAAATTTTGAATGTTCATCACGCTCAATCACTCCTGGTAATAATTCTGCAACTGCAAAATCTCTAGCAGCTTGCTGAATCATTAAATGCTCTTCGGTTAGATTAAAATCCATATTTTTATTGTAAATTAATTGTTCTTAAATTTGCCCCCAAAAGTAATTATTAAATATCAGATTTCAAACGATTTCGCAATTTTAGCCAATGTTTAAAGAAAAATACAATATTATAGGCGTCATGTCAGGCACATCGCTTGATGGCATAGATTTGGCACATGTTGTTTTTACTACAAAAAACAATATCTGGGAATTTAAAATTTTAGAAACTCAAACTGTTTCATATTCACTAGATTGGTTAAACAAATTAAAAAGTGCTGTAACGTTTTGTAAAGAAAATCTACTTGCATTAGATGAACAATATACACAACTTTTAGGAGAAGTAATATTTGAATTCCTTAATACCAATAACATAAGTGGTATTGATGCCGTTTGTTCTCATGGCCATACAATATTACACCAGCCACATCATGGAATTACATTGCAAATAGGCAACTTACCAAAACTAGCAACCATAATAAATCAAAAAGTTGTTTGTGATTTTAGAGTTCAAGACGTTGCACTTGGAGGTCAGGGCGCACCACTTGTACCCATTGGAGACCGCATTTTATTTAGCGAATATGACTATTGCATCAATTTAGGTGGATTTTCAAACCTATCGTTTGAAGAAAATCAAGAACGGATAGCTTTTGATATTTGCCCTGTAAATACGGTATTAAATCACTATTCTAATTCACTAGGATTGGCTTATGATGACAAAGGTGCTATTGCAAAAAAAGGCACATGCCATTCTACCTTATTACAAGAATTAAACACATTAGAGTTTTACCAAAAAAAATACCCCAAATCACTCGGTTTTGAATTTGTCAAAGAAATAATTATTCCCTTAATAGACCAATATGAAATTCCAATTAAAGACAAATTACACACCTTTACACATCATATTGCTATACAAATAGCAAATGCGTTACCACAAAAAAATAGAACATTATTTATTACAGGTGGCGGAGCATACCATGATTTTTTAATTGAATCTATACAAAAAGAATTGCCATTTTCTAGAATTATAATTCCTTCACCCAAAATTATTGAATTTAAAGAGGCATTAATCTTTGGAATACTTGGGATATTACGTCTTGAAAATAAAATTAACATATTAAAAAGTGTTACTGGAGCCAAAATGGATCATAGTTCTGGAAAAATTTATGAATAATTAAATATTTTTCATTATTTTTATTACAAATTAAAACAGAGATAATAATTCTTAATCGAGTTTTTTGGCTCAATATTATTATAATGATTTTTTTGACCTATATTTGCCGATTATTTTAAACCCAAATTTTTTAATTAAATACCACATTATGAAAAAAATACTTTTTGTATTCGCTTTAATGAGTGCCTTACATTTCAATACTGCTAACGCACAAAAAAATTTCACCGTAAATGGAGTTGATATTCCAAGAACAATTGAATTTAAAGGAGTAACTCTTTCTCTGAATGGAGTGGGACAACGCTCTAAATTTTTTACAGATTTATACATTCAAGCCTTGTACTTGACTAAGTTTAGCCAAGACGCCAATAAAATTCTTGAAAGTGGAAATGAAATGGCTGTTTCGCTGCACATTACATCTGGATTAATTACTTCAAAAAAACTATCTAAAGCACTAGCTAAAGGTATGGAAAAATCTGTTGGTGAATCAGGCATTCTCAAATTTGCAAAAGAACTTAAAGATCTTGAAGATTTATTAAGCACCGAAGAAACTAAAATAGGAGATATTTTTGAGTTAACTTTTAATCCACAAGACGAGTCATTATGGATTACAAAAAACAAAATCTACAGAGGTAAAATCAAAGGAATAGAATTCAAAAAAGCTTTCTACGGTATCTGGCTTTCTGAAAACCCAGTTGATAAAGGATTGAAAGAAGATTTGTTGGGAAAAGAATAACTTAAAATCTTTGTTCTTTTTTTTTGAAGAATAAACAATTAGCAAAATTGCTTTTTTTATATTTGCAAAAATAAACATATTGCAAAAAATGAAAGATTTATTAAAGAAATTTGAAAATAAAGAGCCTGAGATTGTTTTTAACTGGAAAGATTCTGAGACCGAAGCCGAGGGCTGGACTGTAATAAACTCTCTTCGCGGAGGAGCTGCAGGTGGAGGAACAAGAATGAGAAAAGGACTTGACATAAATGAGGTTCTATCTCTTGCCAAAACAATGGAAGTTAAATTTTCAGTTTCTGGACCTGCTATTGGTGGGGCTAAATCTGGAATAAACTTTGACCCAAATGACCCAAGAAAAAAAGGAGTATTGCAACGCTGGTACAAAGCGGTTTCTCCTTTATTAAAAAGTTATTACGGTACAGGTGGCGATTTGAACGTAGACGAAATTCACGAAGTAATCCCTATTACGGAGGAATGTGGCGTTTGGCATCCGCAAGAAGGTGTGTTCAACGGCCATTTCAAACCTACTGAAGCGGATAAGATCAACAGGGTAGGTCAGTTGCGCCAAGGTGTTGTAAAAGTAATAGAGAACCCAAAGTTCTCTCCAGATGTTTCTAAAAAATATACTGTTGCTGATATGATTACTGGTTACGGTGTAGCCGAAGCCGTTCGTAACTTTTATGCAATTTATGGAGGAGATGTAAAAGGAAAGAAAGCTATAATTCAAGGTTTTGGTAACGTGGGTTCTGCAGCAGCTTTTTATTTAGCCGAAATGGGCGCCAAAGTAATTGGTATTATTGACAGAGATGGTGGATTGATTAATGAAGAAGGATTCTCTTTTGAAGAAATAAGAGCTTTGTTTTTAGCCAAAGATGGAAACAAACTGGTTGCCGAAAACATGATTCCTTTTGAGGAAATCAACCAAAAGATTTGGACAATTGGGGCTGAAATATTCACTCCATGTGCAGCATCAAGACTTGTGACTCAATCTCAAATTGATAGTTTAATTTCTCATGGTCTTGAAGTAATTTCATGTGGTGCCAATGTTCCTTTTGCTGACAAAGAAATATTTTTTGGACCAATTATGGAAGATGTAGATCATAAAGTGAGCTTAATTCCTGACTTTATTTCTAATTGCGGTATGGCACGTGTATTTGCTTATTTTATGGAAAAGAAAGTTCAAATGACAGACGAAGCTATCTTTTTAGATACTTCTGAAATCATTAAAAAAGCTATCGAGAAAGCATACGCAATCAATCCTAGCAAAACTAACATCAGCGCAACTGCATTTGAAATTGCACTAAAACAGCTTACTTAATACAAGCTATCATAATTACACTTATACAAATGGGAATTAGTAGTCATAAAAGCTACTGATTCCCATTTTACTTTAAAAAAGCTCCCATTTATATTTGAGTACTCGCTTTTTACTCTTGACAATTTTTAGTACTTTTCAACGTTTTTAATCATACACTTTTACAAATAAAACAAAAATGAGTTCCACCATTTCATCTAATCGAAAGAAATCTTTAATCATCACTACTCTTTTGTATGCGACAATGTTGTTGATTTTATTTTTTATCCGATTTTGGCCTCCTGCAAATGCAGATGAACTTGCTGGCGGTGGTGGCGGTGGCGGAGTTACAGTCAATTTTGGAGATAGTGATCTTGGGTCTGGAGCTGATTATCAAAGTGAAGTGCTAGAAGTAACCAACCAATCCAAGCAAACTCCAGTAAATACTGCACCTGACGAAGCTATATTATCACAAGAAAACAGTACAGATGAAAGCGTAGTTATTCCTACAAAAGAGAAAACAAAGAAACCTACAGTAGTTGTCAAAGAAGAAACAAAACCAGTAGTTGTAAAACCAAAAGTTTCGAATACTACAAATGATGCATTATCTAGTATTCTTAAAGGTTCAAACAAAGGAGGCGATGGTGATGACAAAACAGCCGGAAACAAAGGAAAAGCAAACGGTAGCTTAAACTCTGGAGAATATTATGGATCCGGAGGTTCTGGCGGAGGAACAGGCGGAGGAAACGGAACTGGAACTGGTATAGGAACTGGGAGTGGCTATGGTTCTGGAAGTGGAGGCGGATCTGGAAGTGGTTCTGGTGGTGGCGTTGGCTATTCCCTAGGAAACAGAAAAGCGGTTGCTAAGCCTGCTCCTAAATATACGTGCAACGAACAAGGCAAAGTAGTAGTAGAAGTAGCCGTTGACCGCAACGGTAGAACAATGAGCGCTCTCGCTGGCGTAAAAGGAACTACAAATACGGCAAAATGCCTATTAGATCAAGCTAGAATTGCCGCTATGAACACCAAGTGGGACGCAAGCAGTGATGCACCTGAGAAACAAGTAGGCAAGATCGTTTATAACTTCAATTTGAATTAGTAGTTTAATTGTAAAAGATAGTCGTCAACAATTTAAACGGTAGCATAAATTTTATTACACTTAAGTTAAAAATGAAAAAATCAATAATTATATTAACCGCATCATTTTTTATTTTAAGTTGTAGTAAGAAAAATGAAAATTTTCAAATGAATGGCGAACTTATTGAAAAACCATTAAGTATAAATGAGATAAAAAATATTAACTCAATTATTGAAGTTATAATAATCCAAGATAGTTTGAAAGTTTTAAAATCAAATGACTACGTTAACTTTCTTTGCTACGATTTGAAAAGACTACCCGTCGATATTCCAGAAAAGCAGGGAAATGGATTAGTTTTACCTCCAGCGCCAGGTCGTATTTATTTAACTGAACTATTGAATGAAAGAATAAACGATGAAATATTTTTCGCAACAAAAGATTCGTTTAATCTAATTGCACAAAACTCTAAACCTTCAAAATTCATAGTTGACCAATCGATTTTAAAAAATATAAATTCAACATCTTTTGAGAAAGAAAATGCAAAACGAAAAAAAGGCGAAAACTATCGTTTTTATGAAATGACTATTCCAATTTTTTCGCTCGACAATCAAAAAGCTTACGTTGAATTAGGATATCACTGCGGAACTCTTTGTGGATACGGAAAAGCTATTTACTTGAAAAAGGTAAGCGGAAAATGGATAATTGTAAAAAAGTTTAGAACTTGGATAAGTTAAAAAACTTCTGTTAATACGCGTTTTGCACAATTGCCTATTTTTTGCAAGCCGGACATCTTTTTCTTGCAAGAAATATTACATTGCTAGGAATATCCGGTTCCGAAGTTCGCAACAATCGCAAAGCGTTAGAGCTATATTTTGCGTGAGGGATAGCAGCAAGTACCGAAGTACTGCGAATAGCCCGACCGGAATAAAAAAAGGGGCTAATCACTATAAAGTTGATTAGCCCCTTTAATTTATTGTGGTCACGCCCAAAAACAACACCTTTAAAAACTTATAATCTTATTTATTTAGGACTGGTAGCAATCACAAATTTTAGATTGTTTCTCACTCCTATTTGCAAGACATCGACTAAATCTTGTACTTGTAAGTTAAATGGAATTCTAACAATAACGGTTTGATCTTTTGCCGAACCCATTTTTGACATTAGTGTAGTCTCGAGTTCTTCAAATGAAACAGGCTCTTTGTCAATGTAGAATTTTTTATCCTCAGTGACTGATAAACTGATGTATTGCTTGTTTGTTTTTTCATTTGATTGTGCCTTTGGCAAGGTCATCTTGATCACATTTGGATTAGCAAGTGTTGAAATAATCAAGAAAAAAAGCAGTAAAAAAAACATGATGTCGCTTAACGAAGAAGTTGCGACCTCAGCATGGAATCTTCTTTTTCTTTTTATAGACATGTTATGATCTTTGAATAATATTTACAAACTCAAGAACTTGTTTTTGGATTTTTAGTGCAAAATTATCAATTTTTCCGTTCAACAAGTGATATCCACTGTAGGCAACAATTCCTACTATTAAACCCGCTCCACTACTAATCATTTTTTCGTACAATCCACCAGAAATGTTTCCGATACTAATATTCTCAGTTACTGATATGCTGTAGAAAATTTTAATAACTCCAGAAATTGTCCCAATAAAACCTAAGGTAGGCGCGATACCCGCAATAAGTCCCAAATGGCTTAAGTGTTTTTCCATTTCGCCAATTTCAATATCGGCTGCACGATCCATATTCGATTCGATTTCACTAATTGGCCTACCAATAACAAGAATACCTTCTTTAATTATATTTCCAGACCCAGTGCTGCTTCGTTCTGCAATAGATCTTGCTAAGTCCAAGTTTCCAGAATTCAGCTGATCCCTTACATCACGCAGGAGTAATGAATCTATTTTTGAAGCTTTACTGATGTATAAATAGCGTTCTACAATGAGATAAAAGGTATAGAACAATAAAATCCCAATAGGAATTAGCCATATTCCTCCTTTTAATAAAAATCCTAAAGTAGAAACCTCTGTATTAGGAGCAATTTTTTCAATAACTACATTTGATGCAGCATTAGTAAGGGTGTCCGCTTGTAATTGTATAAAACTAAACATATAATATTATTGTATTTTAATCATTAATTCTAAAATTTATTTCAATTTTGCAATAAAGATACTTTTCGATGTAATATTAAACTAAAAAAATTGAAAAATATTTTAAACAATTCCTATTTACCATCAAAATGAATTATCAAGACACTATAAATTGGATGTTTAATCAACTCCCAATGTACCAACTTCAAGGAGCACAAGCTTACAAGAAAGATTTAACTAACGCCCATAAACTTGCTGCACACCTTAATCATCCAGAGAAGCAGTTAAAATGCATTCATGTGGCAGGAACCAATGGCAAAGGATCTACCTCTCACATGCTAGCATCTGTTTTACAAGAAGCGGGATATAAAGTAGGTTTGTACACGTCTCCACATTTAAAAGATTTTAGAGAACGTATTAAAATAAACGGAATCGAAATATCTGAAAAATTTGTTGAAGATTTCATTACGGAACATCAGCTTTTTTTTGAAGCAAATGACATGAGTTTTTTCGAAATGACAGTAGGATTAGCATTTGATTATTTTGCTACTTCAAAAGTTGACATTGCTATTATTGAAGTAGGAATGGGCGGAAGACTAGATGCAACCAATATTATCACCCCATTAGTTTCGGTTGTGACCAATATAGGACTGGATCACACCCAGTTTTTAGGCAATACACTTGAAGTAATTGCTTTTGAGAAAGCGGGAATTATAAAGCCGAATATTCCCGTGATTATTGGAGAATACAGCTCTGAAACAAAACCCGTTTTTATAACCAAAGCCAAAGAAGGAAATTCGGAGATTTATTTTGCCTCTGATTTAATTTCAGAAAACTATGCTTCAGACTTGATTGGCGATTATCAAATGCACAATAAAAAGACAGTAATACAAACCATACAGGTTTTAAATAAGCAAACTGAATTTGAAATCACACCTCAAAATATGCAAGATGGTTTGTTACATGTGGTAAAAAACACAGGACTTCAAGGCAGGTGGCAGCAAATACATACGGCTCCAAAGGTAATTTGCGATACTGCGCATAATAAAAACGGGCTTGAAATCGTATTAAAGCAAATACAGAAAGAGAAATTTGACACGTTACACGTTGTTTTAGGTGTTGTAAATGACAAAGATCTAGAAGAAATCTTGCCTTTGTTTCCAAAAAATGCAAAATATTATTTTTGTAAGCCCAATATTCCTCGTGGACTAGACGCTTCAATCTTACAACAAAAAGCCGCTTTATTTGCACTTAAAGGCGAAGTATACAATTCTGTTTCAGAAGCTTATCAAAAAGCATTACGAAATGCAGTAGAGACCGACTTCATTTACGCAGGAGGCAGTACCTTTGTAGTTGCAGAAATTTTGTAATTTTTTTTGTTTTTTTAGTTGCATATTCAAAAAACAGTCTTATATTTGCACTCGAAATAAGGAAATGAAAATTATCGAATTGCACTAGGGCGATTAGCTCAGCTGGTTCAGAGCACCTCGTTTACACCGAGGGGGTCGGGGGTTCGAACCCCTCATCGCCCACAAAACTTCTCAAGAAATTGAGAAGTTTTTTTTTTGCACTAAACTGAACACTAACTTTCGGTTTAGCCGTGAATGGTTTCACTTGTTCCATAGTTCACAATTATCGAAGTTTCAAAGGCAATCCATTCCTTCCAGCGTTTATCCACATCTACATGATCCGCATATTTTTTTGCAAATCCTAAAAAAGTCGTGTAATGTCCCGCTTCACTAATCATTAAATCCCTATAAAATTTAGCTAATTCAGCATCAGCAATGTTTTCCGAAAGTACTTTGAAACGCTCACAACTTCTTGCTTCAATCATAGCCGAAAACAACAAACGTTCACACAAAGCATCATTCCTACTTCCATCTTTTTTCATGAACTTAAACAATTCATTCACATAATGATCCTTGCGCTCGCGCCCTAACGAAAGCCCTTTCTTTTTAATCAAGTCGTGCACCATTTGTAAATGCTCTAATTCTTCCCTAGCAATAATCATCAATTCAGTTACCAGCTCTTCTTTTTCTGAATTTTGAGTAATCAAACTTATTGCGTTCGATGCCGCTTTTTGTTCACACCAAGCGTGGTCTGTCAATATTTCCTCAATATTTGACTCTACTATATTCACCCATCTTGGGTCCGTAACTAATTTTAATCCTAACATTTCAATATCATTTAATGTAGTACAAAATTAGTGATTTATTGCATAGACACATCCATCAAGATCAGATTGAACCCTTAATAAAACAAAAATAATTAGAGCGTGCCACCAAAAAAAATGGCCCAGCACCATTCCACTCAGCCATTTTTTTGCTGTCGGGCTATCCGCTTCAAGTCCTCATTGCGTTTTCTGCTACGCGACAACGCCATTGCGGGCTATACGCTACTATCCCTCACGCGGCGTCTAACCTGAAATGAAAGCCTTTATATTCATCAGAATTTACGAGTCTCTAAAGCTACAATACCACATTAAATTAGTATTTTGCAACCGTAATTTTCATCCCTCAAAAAAGTGCAATCACTCTTAATTATTGGTTTTGTTTGGCCTGAACCCAACTCCTCAGCTGCAGGTGGTAGAATGCTACAATTAATTTCGCTGTATCAAAAACAAGGATTTAAAATCACCTTTGCCTCTCCAGCACAAGACAGCGCTTTTAGTACGGATCTTGAGCCCCTAAACGTTGACAAGAAAACAATCCTTCTCAACTCGTCTACTTTTGATGCGTTTATCAAAGAACTAAATCCGGCTGTAGTGCTCTTTGATCGCTTTATGATTGAAGAACAATTTGGCTGGCGTGTTGCCGAAAATTGCCCTAATGCTATCCGAATATTAGATACCGAGGATTTACATTGTTTACGTCTTGCCAGACAAAAAGCTTTCAAAGAAAACCGAGTATACACAACCCAAGACTTAGTTGTTGAAGAAGTTGCCAAACGAGAAATTGCTAGTATTTTGCGCTGCGATATCTCCTTAATGATTTCTCAATATGAAATTGAAATACTAACCATCACATTCAAAATTGACCAGTCGCTACCATTATACCTGCCTCTTTTACTTGAGTCAGAGGCAATTTTAAATGCAACTACAACACCATCCTTTGAAAACAGAAGCGACTTTACTTTTGTTGGTAATTTTTTACACGAACCCAATTGGAATGCGGTTCAGTATTTGAAACAAACCATTTGGCCCTTGATTAAAAAACAAGTACCTGAAGCCGTTTGCAAAATTTATGGTGCCTATCCTTCCCAAAAAGTGCTGCAACTACACAACGCTAAAGAAGGATTCTTAATTCTGGGTCGGGCAGAGGATGCGCAAGAAGTAGTAAAACAGGCCCGAGTTGTTCTAGCACCCTTGCGTTTTGGTGCAGGAATAAAAGGAAAATTGCTCGAAGCCATGCAATGCGGTACACCTAGCGTAACTACTACAATTGGCGCCGAATCGATGCATGGTGATTTGCCATGGAATGGTTTTATCCAAGATAATCCCGAACTTTTTGCCAACCAAGCAGTGTTGTTGTATCAAAACAAAAAAACGTGGCTAGCCTCTCAAGAAAACGGATTTGAAATAATCAAGCTACGTTATGCAAGAATATTATTTGAAACTGATTTCAATAATCAAATGCAAAGCATACAGAAAAATCTAAAACAACACCGTTTGAACAATTTTATGGGTGCATTGCTACAACATCATACTTTGAAAAGCACCATGTACATGTCAAAATGGATTGCCGAGAAGAATAAAAACTAGAACGAAATTTACTTCTAAACTAATTAATTTCAAGCTATATTTATTCCGTAACAGCGATCGCTTCAATTTCAATGAGCCAATCTTTATTACCCAATACCGAAACGCCAACAAGGGTGCTTGCTGGATAATTCTCATTTCCTAAAAATTCGTTTCTAATTTTTCTAAAAATCGGTAAATCGGTTTCGGGATTAAAATTTACGATATAGGTATTCATTTTAACCACATCCTTAAACGTAGCATTGCATTTGCGCAATTGCTGTTCAAGGTTTTGAAAAGTGGCAATTACTTGGGCTTCTAGGGTATCCCCAATGCCAATTTGCCCTGAAATATAAAGAGTTTTAAAATCGCCCGTTTTTACCAGTACTGTTTGTGAAAAACCTGCACTGGGATCAATGTATTCCTTTTCAATCATTTTGTAGTATATTAAGTCGATACAAAATTAATAGTTTATCTATTGAAAGTCCTTTAATAAAAACATTTTTTAAACAAGTGATACTACAACCTGAAAACTACTTTGTTTGTCTTTCGTTTTCAAAAATACGTAGACTGCTACACAATTTTCTCTATTAATATCTCGTGCGCATGAAGGATAGGAGCGGCATCCTTTTATGAAGCGGTAGCGTAATAAAAGATATAGCGAATAGCCTGACGCAGCTGTAACGCTAGTGGAAGCTGGGACAGGCCCAAAAACACAAAACCCATCAGCTTAAAAAAAAGTGATGGGTTTTGTTATTAGATTGAATCCGTAGTTATGCAAGCATGGTCACTGGATTTTCAATGTATTGTTTTAAGGTTTGCAAGAACTGTGCTCCAGTTGCTCCATCGATGGTACGGTGATCACAAGCAAGAGATAACATCATGGTGTTTCCTACTACAATTTGTCCATTTTTAACAACTGGTTTCTCTACAATTGCTCCTACAGATAGGATTGCAGAGTTAGGCTGATTGATAATTGAATTGAATTCAACAATACCAAACATTCCTAAATTAGAAACAGTAAAAGTACTTCCTTCCATTTCTGTAGGTAATAGCTTTTTGTTTTTTGCTCTTCCGGCAAGATCGCGTACACTACCTCCTATTTGAGACAAACTCATAGCATCTGTAAATTTCAATACAGGAACTACTAGACCATCTTCAACAGCTACAGCAACTCCAATATTCACATGGTGATTGATCGTAATGGCATCCTCTTTCCATTGTGAATTAATTTTTGGATGCTTTTTCAAAGCCATTGCACAAGCTTTAATTACCATATCGTTAAAAGACACTTTTGTATCAGGCACGGTATTAATTACTGCTCTTGAAGCCATTGCATCATCCATAGCTACTTCGATTACTAAGTTGTAATGCGGAGCGGTAAATAAGGATTCGGCCAATCGTTTTGCAATAATCTTGCGCATTTGAGAATTCTTGATTTCCTCTGTAAATGTTTCTCCAGTAGGAACAAACACTTTTGGTGCAGCAGGTGCAACAGGTGCCTGAGCAGTTTCAGTTTTAGCAGCTGGTGCATCAGCAGTTGTTTTAGGAACAGCTGGTGTAAAGTTTTCGATATCGCTTTTTACGATTCTACCATTTTCACCCGAACCCTTAACTTGATTCAACTGAATTCCCTTATCACTAGCAATTTTCTTTGCTAATGGCGAAGCCAAAATACGTTGCCCATCAGCTGCAGCTTCTTGAGCAACTGGCTCAGTCGCTGCCGTTGTTGTTGCAACTTCTTCTTTAACTTCTGCAGCAGGAGCAGCTGTCGTTGCTCCGCCTGCTTTATAATTTGTAGCAATTCCAGCAACATCGGTTCCTGCGGGACCTATAATTGCTAAAAGGCTATCAACAGGAGCTGTATTTCCTTCTTCAATACCTACATATAATAATGTACCCGCATTGAAAGACTCAAACTCCATTGTTGCTTTATCGGTTTCAATTTCAGCAAGAATATCACCTTCGGCAACTGCATCTCCTACTTTTTTCAACCAAGTTGCAACAGTTCCTTCGGTCATCGTATCACTTAAACGAGGCATTGTTATTATCACTACTCCTTTTGGTAAAGAAGCCGCTACTGCAGATGACTCTTTAGTAGTTTCTGGAACAGCCGCCGCTTCTGAAGCAGGTTTTGCTTCGTCTGCAGCTGGAGTTGCCTCTGCTGTTTTTCCTGCAAGTAATGCTGAAATATCTTCGCCTTCTTTTCCTATGATGGCTAATAATGAGTCTACTGCTGCTGTTTCACCAGCAGGTATACCAATATGTAAAAGAGTTCCTTCGTTGAAAGACTCAAATTCCATTGTTGCTTTATCGGTTTCAATTTCGGCAAGAATATCTCCTTCGCTTACTTTATCACCTACTTTTTTTAGCCAAGTCGCTACCGTTCCTTCCGTCATCGTATCGCTCAAACGAGGCATTGTAATAATTGTTGCCATAATTGATTTATAGTTTATGAGGTATAAAAGGATAGTTTTCTTGTTCGTAGACTACGTCGTACAATTGTTGAATTGGTGGGTAATCAGACTCTTCGGCAAATGTAGCACACTCTTCAACCAAATCTTTCACTCTTTGATCTATAGCTTCTATTTCTTCAGTTGTAGCGTAGTTTTGATCTTTAATTACATCTAAAACTTGTGTAATTGGATCTATTTTTTTGTATTCTTCAACTTCTTCTTTAGAACGGTATAATTGCGCATCCGACATAGAGTGGCCTCTGTAACGATATGTTTTCATTTCCAAGAACGTTGGTCCATCGCCACGACGTGCTCTATCAATTGCTTCTGTCATTGCTTCAGCAACTTTTACTGGATTCATTCCGTCTACTGGACCACAAGGCATTTCATATCCCAAACCTAGTTTCCAGATATCCGTATGATTTGCTGTTCTTTCTACAGAGGTTCCCATAGCGTATCCATTGTTTTCAACAATAAAAACTACAGGTAATTTCCATAGCATAGCCATATTAAAAGCTTCGTGTAAAGAACCTTGACGTGCAGCTCCATCCCCAAAATAGGTCATAGTCACACCTCCAGTATTAAAATATTTATCTGCAAATGCTAAACCAGCACCTACTGGAATTTGACCTCCTACAATACCGTGACCACCATAAAAACGGTGCTCTTTTGAGAAAATGTGCATAGAACCACCCATTCCCTTTGAAGTACCCGTCACTTTACCAAGTAATTCTGCCATTACACGCTTAGGATCTACACCCATACCTATTGGTTGTACGTGATTTCTATAAGCAGTAATCATTTTGTCTTTAGTCAAATCCATAGCGTGAAGCGCTCCTGCTAATACTGCTTCTTGACCGTTGTATAAATGTAAAAAACCTCTAACTTTTTGTTGAATGTATAATGCTGCCAGTTTATCCTCAAACTTTCTCCAAAATAGCATGTCTTCATACCATTTTACATATACTTCTTTTGTAACTTCTTTCATCTGAATTTTTCTTTTGCTTAAGTGTTATTGTTGAATCAATTTGAACCTATAACGCAAAATAGTTTCCTCCCACAAATTTGCGAAAAGCAAAAATAAGACATTCCGCGTAAGAACTAAAATATAATAGGTAGTTTTTGGGAATTTTAAAGGAATTTTTTGTCAAACATAAATGGCAGTAAATTTTTCAAGGAGTCTGATTTGTATATCAAACCTATTTCACCCATAAAATAGATTTCTATAGGCATTTCTTGTTTGATTTCATATTCTGCAATTGATTGCCTGCACGATCCACAAGGTGGAATTGGCGCAGTGGTTTGATTGGTATCTGACGCAGCTGTTATAGCCATTTTTAAAACTTTAGCATCTGGATACTTTGCACCAGCATAAAAAATAGCTACACGCTCTGCACACAATCCTGATGGATAAGCTGCATTTTCTTGATTTGAACCTACAATTACCTCTCCATTATCTAGTAAAATTGCCACTCCTACTCTAAATTTTGAATAGGGCGCATAAGCATTTTTCCGGACATCTACAGCCTGCCGCATTAAATTTTGAACCTCTATTGGCATGTCTTGTGTAGTCTCGAATGCTGTAAATTGTGTTGAAATTATTATTTCTTTCATATTTGTAAGGGAAAAAAAATCCAAATTACACTTTTAACAAAGGTGTAATTTGGATAGTCAGTAAGTAATTAATCTAAATTTTTAATATTCATCGTATTGATCTCCAAAATTAAATGTCAAGGAGAATCGTAATGTGTTTTCTAGTGGGTTTCTAACTTTAGATGCTGAAAATAAATAAGAAACATCTACTTTGATTGTTGTGTACTTAAAACCAGCTCCAAGAGATAAGAATTGACGTGCTCCTTTTTGGGGACTTTCATGAAAATAACCCAATCGCATAGCAAATGAATCTTGATAAAGATACTCTGCACCTACGGCATAGGTTACTTCTTTCAATTCTTCACTTATTCCATCTGGTGCATCTCCAAATGATTTAAAAATTCCTGAAGTCCATCCTATGGATCTGTAATTTTCTAAATTTTGATTTGCTTCTTCAGGTGTAGTAATTCCATCGCCATTCAAGTCGTTTTTTTGAAAAGTAGGAACTAGCAATTTATTGAATTCTACATTAAGTGCTACTTTATTAAAATCGTCCAATATAAAATCAAATCCAGTACCTAACTTTAAATTAGCTGGTATAAAATTATTATTAACATCATCATTGTCGTAACTAATTTTTGGACCTAAATTTTGAAAATTAAATCCAGCTCTCCAACGTCCGTTAAAATCAGAATAGGCAATTTCTTCTGATTGAAAAAAACCTGCTACGTCTACTGCAAAAGTACTTGCAGCGGTTGCATCATTAGCATCCGAAGCTACCTTTAAGTTAGAATTGATAAATCGTCCTCCTACAGCCATCGAAAATTTCTCACTCAATTTTAAGGAGTACGATAAATCCACCGCAAATTCATTTGGCGAAACTACACGAGCAGCCTCATTAGGATCTCCAGTTTCACGTAGTTCAATTTCGCCAAGACCAAAATAACGAATACTACCAGCAAACGCACTTTTTTCGTTTAGTTTGTTATAATACGTTAACTGACCTAAGGAAATATCATTTACTAAATCAGTCAAATAAGGAGTGTAACTTACTGAGAATCCCTGAGCATCTTTAGAAAATGCATACTTTGCAGGATTCCATTGTTGTGAGAAAGCATCAGCTGATGTTGCTACTCCCATATCAGCCATACCAGCCGCTCTAGCATCGGCAGCGACTAATAAAAATGGCACTCCAGGATTAATTGTCCTGTCTTGTGCGGATGTGATGTTCATGCAAAAAAGCAATACAAAAATTGGTATTATGTTTTTCATTACGAGGCTTCTATTTATTAAACAAATATAGTACATTATTAAAGTATTACAAGTTTTTCGAATTTTTCTGCTTTTTTATTAGTTGTATTCGATTTTACAGTTAGTTTATACACATAAACTCCTTTTCCTAGCTTGTCGCCAAAATCATCTCTTCCGTTCCAAGTGAGTTCTTTTGATAAAAATCCTTCAGTATTCACAATTTGATTTTTTGTCCAAACAATTTTTCCCGTCACTGTCATCACTTGAACCTGCACTTCTAGAGGTTCAAATGGCTTGTTGTGAGTAAACCAAAACTCTGTGTAGTTTACAAATGGGTTGGGATAATTAAGCACGTTAGTCAGGGTTAACGAATCATTACCTACAACCACAAACTGTGTTTCGGCAATTACAGGATTGTTATAAACATCCCAAGCTTTGAAACTGATTGTATGCAAACCCGGTATAAGGTTCCGAAGCGGAAAACGCAGTGTTCCTTTGGTAAAATCGTCCAAATCTGCTTGGTAATAATCATTCAATATAAAAGGATTGTTTACATCATCATCTAAAATAGCCACAATATCATGACCTATTCCGCTTGCCGTGTTAATGCCACTTTCATCACCTAATTTAGCTATTAAAAAAGGAGATTCATTCGTATTTCCACCTGCTACAAAATTTTCATCGTTCATATACAATTGCACTCTAGGACTTGTGGTATCAAGTGGTGCATTTTCATTAATACCCCCTATTTTAATGTTGCTATCAAAACCATTTTCGTTTTGCAAGGCGTCTTTCTTTTTGGCGTAAAAACTAATTCTTCCATTTGCAACAGGTATTCTTATATCTCTAGGCACAATAAAACTATATTCAAACTGACCGTTTACAATACTTGCGCTTCCACGAAAAATAGTTTCACCCAATACATTAAAGTTAATGGGCAGACTGTTGCCATCATTATTAAGTGTTGTTCTGTTGAGCATTTTATCAAAAATCATCGAGGTTACTTCACCATTGTAATTTGAAATAATATTGTTATTTTCATCACTAACTTCACCAGTAATTTTTATTTTTGACAAAGACTTAAAATCTTCTATCGAATGACTTACAGGAACATCATTAACTTTTGTCAATCTAATTTTAGGTTTTGGAATAGCAAGTTTCAAAGCAGGATCACCAATGTAAAAAACAACATTTGTAGCTGAATTTGGATTGCTATTTTTTGAAATACGAAGTGCTTCAGCAATAGATGTATATTGATTAGAACCGTAAGAAAGTAAGTTTTTTGTAAACGTATCATTAAAGGTTTCAGCGCTAAACTGACCAATAGATCGTATAGTTGTAATCATTGCTATGGCACCCCCTTTTGGGTTCCAATACGTATATTCACCCGCAGTAGGTCGTAAAGGGTTGTCAAATCTTGAAAACTCACAAGTGATGGTTATAAATAAAGGATATCTGAATTGATTGCTTAAATTTTGACCATCCGATTTTTCCCAAATACGCTCAACCGACAGTCCGTCTTCACCACCATGCCCTAAGTAATTAAAAACCAATGCTCCTTTTTCAAAAGCATTAAAAAAATCAGTTCTAGCTTTTGGATATCGAGCACCACCTGCAGCTGCCTCTTGTATGTATGAATCCAAAAGAATTTTATTAACATTAAAAAAGGGTTTTTCTGTAGCTATTGTATTGGCTAGATTGTTTTGTTTGTTTTGCAAATTGGCATCTGATAACACATCAGAATCATCTGAAATGAGTACGAAATTATTACGCCAGCTACCAAACGATTCGGAATTGTGATACTCCAAAACTTTATTAATCATTTCATTAGCTTGTTTAGCATCGTTAACCAGCATTCTTCCCACAGCGATATCAATACCACCAAAAGAAGAAGTAATATTACCTTCATTATCATCCATCAAACCATAAAAATCATCTGATGCATAAGAAGATTCTCCAGAACTGCTACTATTTAAAGCATGATATATAGGTACCACATTTGTATTGTTTGAAATTCTATTTTTGTAGTCGTATGAAGAATCTCCAAAAAGGTTAATATATTTAAGCCTTTTGTCAGCGCTTGAGGCATTCTGATAAATGTATTTAATACAATTTCTGATTGCTGCAATGTCTTGCTTTCCGGACGAAAACTCGTTATAAATTAACTCAAGCGGAATTACTTTCACATTTAAGCCCGAATTTGTACGATGAAAATTAGCCAGCGTCTCTGCTTGCGACACGAGCACCGTGGGCGAAATAATTACATAGTCAATATCCTGAAAATTACCCGACCTATTTGTAAAAAGCGTTCCTTTTAAATTCTGGTTAGAAACTCGTGTTTGAGCATCTTTCAAAGGCACAAAAAAGTCAGTTTCTACAAGGGCAACATACTTTTTAATTTCACCTAAATTGATCTTGAAATCAATTGTACTTAGATTAGAATTCACAATTGTTTTAGCATTATGAATATCCGTTACATCCCAAATTTGTGAAATTCCAGCTGCATTAGAAACCGTGTAATTAGCAATACCACTAGATGCGTTACTAGCGTCATATTGAAATTGAAATTGTTTTCCATAACCCTGAAGTTTTCTTTTTGCAACAAGTCGAATTTGATCAAGAAAACCTTTAGACCCAGGAACACCATTGTTACTATAATTGAGTTTTATTTTTACATTTTCAGCACTTGTTATTGTCGTATTATTAGGCAAGTTAGCAACAAAAAACTCCGTACTTGATGTATTACTAAGTGCTGGAAAAGTAAGTGTTGCAAGGGCACTACCATTTGAAGTGATCTTAAAAGAAGTGGATGTAAATGCAGCCGCAGCGGCAGTCAACATGATTTTTATGGGAACTGATGTGTCAACATTTGGGAAATTAAAATCAAATTCTTGCTCATTTTTAATTTCAAAAGACTCCCCAAACCATTGCCTACCCAATTTACCAATATTTGTTATATCCTTTTCATAGAATTGGTAATCATCAAATGTATTTAATAACACTGTAGGAGAGCCGCTTGGTTGTACTAAAGGACTAATTCTTTTGCCATTTTCTCCTTGAACATTTATATAATAATAAGATTTAGTATCATATAAATTAACATTGGTTTTACTTTCTTCATTCCAAGTATCTGTTCCTTCTCCGTAAAAGAGGACATAATCTGAATTGTCAAACGTTCCGTCATTTTTCCCAACAATTTGTATAGCGTTCTCAACTAGATCATTTGGATATACAATGCTATTGCTAAGAGGCAACATCCTGCCCCCATTCCCGTAAATTTTAATCTTTCGCGAATCTACATTTTTAAAATCAATACCTAGTTGCTCTAAAAACCTTTTTGACAATTTATAAACACCCGATTTTTCAATATAAAATCTATACCAATTACCATTTGCCAATACAGAATTAGAGATACCTGCTGTAGTTTTAAAACTACGATTAGCTAAAGATGTGTTGCCATTAATAGAATAATTAAAAGAAATAATTTTTTTAAAACCAAAATCGTCCCTTATTATGGGTGAAAAAATAATATGAGCAGTAACTAGATCTCGTGCTGACGAAATAACTAAATCAAAATTAGTTTTTGAAGGTATATTTTTAAGATTTAAATCCCCTAAAAGTTCTTTATCTATGGATTCATAAAGTATAGAACTAACCTGTAATTTACCTTCTTGAAAACTTAAATTAGTAGACACTTTACAGTAAGCTTTAAGAGATTGACTTGTATCATCATAATGAAATTCATCTCCTGAAAAATAGGGAATGTTTACTTGATTTGTACCATAATACATCTCTTTTTTCTCAAACCAATTCAATTTTATTTCACTATTTACTTGCGAAAAACTGAATGATGGGACAAAGACTAAAAGAAACAAAAGTATTTTTCTCATTCTTTTTTTAACGTGTTTTTTTTATTCATAGTATTTATTGGTAAAAATAAATCAAAACATATCGTTTTAAATAATAATTATTATAAATTTGCGTTGTGATATATAAATTAATGTTAAAACTTAGTTTTACATTATAATTAATTTTCAAGCTGTTTATCATTAGTCAGTATATTGCAGCACTAAATTATTACCTACTAAATAATATGAAAGCAAACAAAATTATGGGCCTACAAGTGTTACTCTCAATCATGCTGATTGTTGGTTTCTCAAGTTGTAGTAAAAAATCCAGCTCTAAAAACACTTCAAGAGCAACCGGTTGGAACATGGATAGCAAGAAAGGAGCTAGCAAAAAGAAACAAGAAGCTGGACCAGGATTGGTTTTTGTTGAAGGAGGTACATTTACCATGGGTAAAGTTGAGGATGACGTAATGCACGACTGGAACAACTCACCAACACAACAACACGTGCAGTCTTTTTACATGGATGAAACAGAAGTTACGAATTCTATGTACCTTGACTACCTAGAATGGTTAAAAAGTGTATATCCACCTACTGAAGAAAATTACAAAAACATATACGAAGGTGCTTCCCCTGACACCTTAGTATGGAGAAATAGATTAGGTTATAATGAAACAATGACTAACAATTACTTGAGACACCCATCTTATGCTGAATATCCAGTAGTAGGTGTTAACTGGATTCAAGCTGTTGAGTTTAGCAATTGGAGAACACAACGTGTAAATGAAGCATTGTTGGAGAAAAATGGTTATTTGAAAAAAAATGCCAAAACAAATGATGTAACAGCCGATAGTAATTTTGACACTGAAACTTATTTAAACTCACCAACATCTGCATATGGTGGAGATGAGACCATCGTTCTTAAAGGCAGAAATGCTAAAAAGCAAACTAAGAGTGGTAAAAATGGTGCAGCCATTGAACCAAAAAATGTATATGCACAAAGATCATCTGGAATTTTACTGCCAGAATACAGATTACCAACAGAGGCAGAGTGGGAATATGCTGCAGCTGCAGATGCTGGACAACGAGAATACAATATTTATAAAGGACAGAAAAAATATCCATGGTCAGGTGGTTACACTCGTTCAGGAAAAAGACAGTCTAAAGGTGATCAACTTGCAAATTTCAAACAAGGCAATGGAGATTACGGAGGAATAGCAGGATGGTCTGATGACGGTGCAGATATTACTAATGAAGTTAAAAAATATCCAGCTAATGATTTCGGATTATACGATATGGCAGGAAACGTTGCCGAATGGGTTCAAGACGTTTACAGACCAATAGTAGATAACGAAGCAAATGATTTCAACTATTTTAGAGGGAACTTATATACTAAAAACATGATTGGTGCTGATGGTAAAATAGTTATTATCACTAAAGAAAGCATTAAATACGACACCTTGAGCAATGGTAAAATAGTAGCAAGAAATTTACCTGGTCAAATTGCACAAGTACCAGTTGATGAGCAAGAAACATATTTGAGGCAAAACTTTGACAAAAGTAACAATATCAACTACAGAGATGGAGACAAACAATCTACAAAGTATTATGATTTTGGTGACTCAGATGAAGATAAAGCAAAATCTGAAAGAACTATGTACAACTCTCCTAAACACAATGTTACAACAGACAGTTTAGGGAAAATGGTTCGTAAATTTGATAGATCAAGCAAAAGGACTACTTTAATAAACGATCAGTCTAGAGTTTATAAAGGAGGTTCATGGAGAGATAGAGCATATTGGCTAGACCCAGCTCAAAGACGTTATTTTCCTCAAGATATGGCAACAGACTATATTGGTTTTAGATGTGCGATGTCAAGAGTTGGTCCAAAGGCTGATAAGAAAAGATCCGTTAGAAATAAATAATCACATTTTTAGTAAATACAGTAATAGCCCTTTTTAGGGCTATTCTTTTTTTAAATTAATTCATATGGATGAAATACAGGAAATTCATAGTTTGTTTTTAAAATGCAGTTCTATCTCAACAGACACCCGAAGAATTGAGAATAACTCAATGTTTGTAGCCTTGAAAGGAGAACGTTTTGATGCAAATATATTTACAAAAGAAGCACTCCAAAAGGGTGCATCATATGTAATAATTGACAATCCAAAATATTATATTGACAACAGAACAATTTTAGTTACAGATAGCTTAAAAACGCTTCAAGACTTAGCACAATATCATAGAATTTTTTTAAAAATACCTATTATTGCTCTAACAGGGAGTAATGGCAAAACAACTACCAAAGAACTTATCACAAAAGTTCTTGCAATGAAATATAATGTGAAATCAACTGTTGGTAATTTAAACAATCACATTGGTGTTCCTTTAACATTACTTTCTTTTACAAATAAAACCGATATAGGTATTGTAGAAATGGGGGCTAACCATCAAGAAGAGATTGCTTTTCTTTGTCAGTTAGCTAAACCTGATTATGGATACATTACTAATTTTGGAAAAGCACATCTTGAGGGATTTGGCGGTATAGAGGGTGTAATCAAAGGGAAAAGCGAAATGTATGATTTCTTACGCATGAATCAAAAAGTTGTTTTTATAAATCACGATGATACCATTCAAGTTAAACAATCTCATGATATTAAGACTTTTTCATTTGGTACACAAAGTCCACAAGCAAATATATTTATTGATTCCGTAACTGCAAATCCACTAGTTACAGTAACATATCAAGATATTAATATCAGTTCACATTTAATAGGTTTATATAACGCAAACAATATAAACGCTGCAATTACAATAGGTATTTATTTTAAAGTACCCGATATAGATATTAAAGAAGCTCTTGAAAATTACATTCCTGAAAACAACAGATCCCAATTAATTACAAAAAAAACGAATTCAATTATTTTAGATGCCTATAATGCTAATCCAAGCAGTATGAAAGTAGCCATTGAAAACTTCTTACAATTAAAAAACCCGACTAAAATTTTAGTTTTGGGAGATATGTTTGAATTAGGCACAGATAGTCAAAAGGAACATGAAAACATTGTTAAAATGCTATCTAATTCGGATGATATTTATTGCTATTTTATAGGTAAATCCTTTTACAAAAATAAAATAGATAAAAATACTTTTTGGTTTTTTGATACATTTGAAACTTTCTCGAATACTTTTTTAAAAAGAAAATTAAAAAACACCTCCATTTTGATTAAAGGATCTCGAGGAATGGCATTAGAAAGAACTTTAGATTTAATATAAAAGGATCGATCTAAATTGACAAAATACCAAGTATACAAGTATTTAATTTATAATAACCTATTAACCATTTCCTAATTAATGTCAAACTAAAAGATAAATAGCAATCCTAGACCGGTAACTTCTATTCATTTATATCAAAGCAAATTAAAAAAAATGATTTCAGTAGGTCATTAAAAAAACCCATATGATAACGCGGACTAAACTGTTTCTCGAACATTAATAGTTGGTTAAATCATACTTTTCGATGCTTAACTAGAATGTTATTTAACTCTAATTCTTGAATATGCTGATCAAAAATATGAATTTAAATAATAACTGTTACTAGTATATTAATAAATCCTATTTACATTAAATAGGTTAAAGAGATCGTTCATAATTTTATAAACAAAGAAAACTATTTCATTACGAAGTAGTTTTCTTTGTTTATAATTAATAAATATCGTTAGAAGCTTTATATTCATTACCGATGTATATATCAATTTTAGTTAAATTAAAGATTTTTCGTCCAAAATATTTCTCTAAATTCACTGAATATTTATATGCATCTCATAATTTTATTATTAAAAGTTTTACAAACTTGAACAAAGAATAGAAAGTCACGCAAAATAAAAGAATTGAAAAAATGATAAATGGATATTAAATTTGTTTAAAAGTTGATAATACTGAGTCAGTTAAAACATAGTCACAAGCTGTCAATTTTTAAAACAAAAAAACTTGAAAAATATGTCAAAAATTTCTTGAAATAAATAAGAGATTCTAAAAGCATAGAAATAGACTCTTGGGTGTGCAAAAAATATACTAAATTGCATATCAAGAAATTAAATAAAAAATTTAAAATGAGTGTATTAAAAGAAATTTTAAAAAATACAGACTCCTATCAACCTGCATTGTCAATTGATTGCGTAATTTTCGGATTTCATGATAATCAACTGAAAGTTTTACTCATAAAAACAAAATATAGTAATAAATGGGCTCTACCCGGAGGGTTTATTCCCATAGATGAAGATCTTGACCACGCCGCAATTTCAGTCTTACAAAAGAGGACAGGTGTAAAAGGTATTTTTTTAAGACAATTTGCTGCATTTGGTAAAGTCAACAGAAGTGAAAAAGAATTTAGCAATACAATACTAGATTTTTATGGTATTTCTCATGAAGAAGGTAAATGGTTTACAAATAGATTTATAACTGTAGGGTATTATGCACTGGTAGATTTTTCAAAAACAATTCCTCAAATGGAAACAAATAATGAGATTGTTAAATGGATAGATCATATGGAAGTACCAGATTTAATACTTGATCATAAAGAGATATTAAACAAAGCAACTGAGACTCTCAGAATGGAATTAAATCTTATGCCTGTGGGTTATAATTTGTTGCCGAAAAAATTTACAATTCCCGAATTACAAAAGTTATATGAAACTATCTTAGGTAGAAAATTAGATCGAAGAAATTTTTTACGAAAAATCACTTCAATTGGTATTCTAATAAAATTAGATGAGAAAAAAAGTAACGTTGCATACAAAGCACCGAATTTATACCGATTTGACAAAGATAAATACGAAGAAGTAGTAAAAAATGGTCTAACTCAAGGATGGTAATTAAATAGAAATCAAAATACCACAAAAGAGTAGATAAATAGCTTTCATTTAAAATAAATCATCAAAATATTTACAGACATTTAAGAATTGAACTAAACAATTATACGAAGGAAATAAAATTACGAAGAATTTTAAGTAACAAGGTTTAGAAATAAAAGTACTGGTTACAACTATCTACAATTACGACAACTATCTTTATACAATTTGAATTAAAGAATTATAAGGACTTCATAATTATCTTCACATTAGTGCATAAAATGTATTTAAAAGTTAGTAAAAAAGCTTTAATCAAGTCCTAAAAAACGATGAAGATTAATACACAAAATTAAAATTTTAAACAGTAGCAAACGTTTTCCCTACTGTTTTTTTTTGTTTTATAGGTTCTTATAATTAATTATGCTTTACGAATGCATTTGTTTTGGTGTTAGCATGCATTAGAATAATGATGTATTATTTAGGATTAAATAATGACCAACTCCTTGACAATTTGTTTTGTTATTTCATTTGGTTTCATTGTATTTATCAATTCTAAATTCTTGCTCTAAAATCCAATTTATTCTTTCTGCTACAACATTTTCATAGTTCCTGAATTTTGAGTCATAAAGCATTAAACCTCATTTTTAACAAGTTCTTCATGATATTTATTAGCACAATAATACATACCTCAATCTTGATGATGTATCAATGATTAACCACAATTCTTTCTCTGTTAAAGTGCCATTTTGAATGCCATTACACTACTTTGAATATTTAAATTGTCAGCTACATAATACCCCATTATTTTTTAGAATATGCATAAGTTACCAAACTTAAGTAGGACAGATTAACTCTTTTTCTAATAAAAGTATTATCAGATACTAAAACTTGTTCTGTTTTATTTATTTCTAAATTCAAAATTAGATCCTTATGTTTTCTAAAGCGATGATGAGAGTTGGTTGTGATTTGGCAAGAACGTTTTGGATATATTAATAAATGATTAGCTCTAAGAATATCCAAGAATTTATCTCTTCCTATTTTCATAGGCTGTAGTTAACTCTCCAAAAGTTAAAAGAGTTTTCGAGTACCTATACTAGGCATTGATTTTCTAATAACTGCAATCATTGTAACGACATGTTCCCCTTTACTTTGCTTAACTGTATTTCTATAAATGTTTTGATAATAAACCTTTCTA
The DNA here is from genome assembly GCF_056428925.1 of Flavobacterium sp. GNP011. Lineage (NCBI taxonomy): Bacteria > Pseudomonadati > Bacteroidota > Flavobacteriia > Flavobacteriales > Flavobacteriaceae > Flavobacterium > Flavobacterium sp. GNP011. The sequence goes on from NZ_JBWJVJ010000002.1 coordinate 58,452, forward strand.
TCTATCCCGAATAAATAATAGGTAAAAGTTACTGTTTGTTGCTCTTTTTCTTTAAAATAGTCGATTGCTCGGGTACAGCGTTTTTTCGGATATCAATATGATAGTCTTGTTCAGCTAAATCAATCATCATATCAAACAAGATATCTTTCTTATCAGTAATAAAGGCCTGGCGTTCTAAAAAAGCTTTTTGTTTCTCTAAAAGCTTGACTTGAGCTTCAAGTTCCATGATCTTTTGTTCTGGTAATTTTGCCATAGTCAAAAAATTTGGTTCTACCAATCAAAGTTACCAAATTTTTTAAGCCACTCCAGAACTGTCTTTCTACATTGAATACTATAATTTTTTGAAGCTTCTTTACTGGTGAGTTGACCATTTTCTATTTCTTAAACAATTTGTATTTTAAAAGAAATCGAGTAGTCTTTTTGAGTACTCTTTACATAGCGACTTTCTTGATGATCCACCATAACGATACTTTTTGTGTTTCGCTATTTCAGGAAACACCCTATAAACGAAAAACCCTCCAACACATATGTGTTAGAGGGTTTTTCTATGTACTCAGAGCGGGACTTGAACCCGCACGAACATTGCTGTTCACTGGATTTTAAGTCCAGCGTGTCTACCAATTTCACCATCCGAGCTGGTTGTGGTACCTCCAGGGATCGAACCAGGGACACATGGATTTTCAGTCCATTGCTCTACCATCTGAGCTAAGGTACCTTACTTGTAAAAAGTAAATGATAAAAAAAAGCCCATCCGATTAGAATGGGCTTTCAAAGAAAGGCGACGACATACTCTCCCACATAACTGCAGTACCATCTGCGCAGGCGGGCTTAACTACTCTGTTCGGGATGGGAAGAGGTGAGCCCCGCCGCAATAACCACCTTAAGATTATTGTTTAAGGAGTTTCAAGTTTTTATAGTTTCAGGTTTTTCAACCTGTAACATTAAACATCAAACTTTAAACGCAGCTTTGCTGCAATATCTTAACATACTGAGATAAAGAATATAAAAAGTGTATTAGAAAGTTTCTCCCTCCCGATTACTCGGGAGGAAAAGGGTGTACATAAGCTTACGGGTTATTAGTACTACTCGACTATGACATTACTGCCTTTACATCTATAGCCTATCAACGTGGTCATCTCCCACGACCCTTAAAAGAAATCTCATCTTGTGGTGGGTTTCGCGCTTATATGCTTTCAGCGCTTATCCCTTCCAAACGTAGCTACTCTGCGGTGCCACTGGCGTGACAACAGATACACTAGAGGTTTGTCCAATTCGGTCCTCTCGTACTAGAATCAGATCCACTCAAATTTCTTGCGCCCACAGTAGATAGAGACCGAACTGTCTCACGACGTTCTGAACCCAGCTCGCGTGCCACTTTAATGGGCGAACAGCCCAACCCTTGGGACCTTCTCCAGCCCCAGGATGTGACGAGCCGACATCGAGGTGCCAAACCCCCCCGTCGATATGAGCTCTTGGGGGAGATCAGCCTGTTATCCCCGGCGTACCTTTTATCCTTTGAGCGATGGCCCTTCCATGCGGAACCACCGGATCACTATGCTCTACTTTCGTACCTGATCGACCTGTATGTCTCTCAGTCAAGCTCCCTTATGCCATTGCACTCTACGCACGGTTACCAAGCGTACTGAGGGAACCTTTAGAAGCCTCCGTTACTCTTTTGGAGGCGACCACCCCAGTCAAACTACCCACCAAGCAATGTCCCCCACATTATGGGGTTAGGCCTCAGATAAACAAAGGGTTGTATTTCAACAATGACTCCACAACGCCTAGCGACGCCACTTCACAGTCTCCAACCTATCCTACACATCATTTATCCAAGGTCAATACTAAGCTATAGTAAAGGTGCACAGGGTCTTTTCGTCCCACTGCGGGTAAGCGGCATCTTCACCGCTACTACAATTTCACCGAGCTCATGGCTGAGACAGTGTCCAGATCGTTACACCATTCGTGCAGGTCGGAACTTACCCGACAAGGAATTTCGCTACCTTAGGACCGTTATAGTTACGGCCGCCGTTTACTGGGGCTTCAATTCAATGCTTCTCCGAAGATAACATCTCCTCTTAACCTTCCAGCACCGGGCAGGTGTCAGGCCCTATACTTCATCTTACGATTTTGCAGAGCCCTGTGTTTTTGATAAACAGTCGCCTGGACCTCTTCACTGCGGCCAGCATTGCTGCTGGCGACCCTTCTCCCGAAGTTACGGGTCTATTTTGCCTAATTCCTTAGCCATGAATCTCTCGAGCACCTTAGGATTCTCTCCTCGACTACCTGTGTCGGTTTGCGGTACGGGTACTTATTACCTGAAGTTTAGAGGTTTTTCTTGGAAGCCCTTAGGCGCACTATCTCTTCTACCGAAGTATCCGAGTACTATCGTATTTCCCCAAAACCCGTGGATTTGCCTGCGGGTCTTATAGGTAGGTACTTCAACGAACTATTCCGTCAGTTCGCGGCGCTTTCATCACTCCGTCACCCCATCACAGTAATAACTAGTACGGGAATATTAACCCGTTGTCCATCGACTGTCCCTTTCGGGTTCGCCTTAGGTCCCGACTAACCCACAGCTGATTAGCATAGCTGTGGAAACCTTAGTCTTTCGGTGTGCGGGTTTCTCGCCCGCATTATCGTTACTTATGCCTACATTTTCTTTTCTAACCAGTCCAGCATGCCTTACGACACACCTTCAACCCTGTTAGAATGCTCCCCTACCACTCCATAATTTAATATGAAATCCATAGCTTCGGTAATACGCTTATGCCCGATTATTATCCATGCTCGTCCGCTCGACTAGTGAGCTGTTACGCACTCTTTAAATGAATGGCTGCTTCCAAGCCAACATCCTAGCTGTCTGGGCAGACAAACCTCGTTCTTTCAACTTAGCGTATATTTGGGGACCTTAGCTGATGGTCTGGGTTCTTTCCCTCTCGGACTTGGACCTTAGCACCCAAGCCCTCACTGCACGGAAACATTATATAGCATTCGGAGTTTGTCAGGAATTGGTAGGCGGTGAAGCCCCCGCATCCAATCAGTAGCTCTACCTCTATATAACTTTATGCCGTGCGCTGCACCTAAATGCATTTCGGGGAGTACGAGCTATTTCCGAGTTTGATTGGCCTTTCACCCCTACCCACAGGTCATCCGAAGACTTTTCAACGTCAACCGGTTCGGACCTCCACACTGTGTTACCAGCGCTTCATCCTGCCCATGGGTAGATCACACGGTTTCGCGTCTAACACTACTGACTAAAGCGCCCTATTCAGACTCGCTTTCGCTACGGATCCGTGGCTTAACCACTTATCCTTGCCAGCAACGTTAACTCGTAGGCTCATTATGCAAAAGGCACGCCGTCACCCCACGAAAGGGCTCCGACCGCTTGTAAGCGTATGGTTTCAGGATCTATTTCACTCCGTTATTCACGGTTCTTTTCACCTTTCCCTCACGGTACTGGTTCACTATCGGTCTCTCAGGAGTATTTAGCCTTAGCGGATGGTCCCGCCAAATTCAGACAGGGTTTCACGTGCCCCGCCCTACTCAGGATACCACTATTCATTATACTCGTTACCCATACGGGACTATCACCCTCTATAGTGTCACTTTCCAGTAACTTCCGGTTCCTTGTACATAAAATATCGTGGTCCTACAACCCCAACATTGCCGTAACAACATTGGTTTGGGCTAATCCGCGTTCGCTCGCCACTACTTACGGAATCACTTTTGTTTTCTTCTCCTCCGCCTACTTAGATGTTTCAGTTCAGCGGGTTTGCCCACCTATCGGTGTACTATCTCTTCAAGATAGTGGGTTGCCCCATTCAGGTATTTACGGATCAACGCATGTGTGCTGCTCCCCGTAACTTTTCGCAGCTTATCACGCCTTTCATCGCCTCTGAGAGCCAAGGCATCCCCCATACGCCCTTATTTTGCTTATTGTACCAATCTTAAATTTAATTAAGACCGTTTTCTTTGTCTTTTACTATAAATAGTAAAAAACGCTTTCTACTTTTTATTATTTCTTATCTCAATATGTCAATGAACTTTATTTAGGTCGAAAGTTATAAAGTCTAAGGTCATAAAGTCATACTTTTGACTTTCAGACTTTAGTCTTTCGACTAAATTTGTGGAGAATAACGGAGTCGAACCGTTGACCTCCTGCGTGCAAGGCAGGCGCTCTAGCCAGCTGAGCTAATCCCCCGTTTTTAGTTGGCAGTTATCAGTCGCAGTTCGCAGTTGGATAACGTGCTCACTTTAACGTGATTTCACTCTTCTTCTAAAATTTCCTTATTTAAGTCTAAATAGTTGTCTCGGACAGACTCGAACTGTCGACCCCTACATTATCAGTGTAGTACTCTAACCAGCTGAGCTACGAGACACTCTTATTCTTAAATTTTTATTCTTTTTTTTTAAATTAACAGCAAGAGTAATAAAATGTTGGTATCTGTTTCCAACTTGAACTTTCGTCTTCTTTCCCTAGCGTGTATTACTACTAACACTAAGGCTCTAGAAAGGAGGTGTTCCAGCCGCACCTTCCGGTACGGCTACCTTGTTACGACTTAGCCCTAGTTACCAGTTTTACCCTAGGCAGCTCCTTGCGGTCACCGACTTCAGGCACCCCCAGCTTCCATGGCTTGACGGGCGGTGTGTACAAGGCCCGGGAACGTATTCACCGGATCATGGCTGATATCCGATTACTAGCGATTCCAGCTTCACGGAGTCGAGTTGCAGACTCCGATCCGAACTGTGACCGGTTTTATAGATTCGCTCCTGGTCGCCCAGTGGCTGCTCTCTGTACCGGCCATTGTAGCACGTGTGTAGCCCAAGGCGTAAGGGCCGTGATGATTTGACGTCATCCCCACCTTCCTCACAGTTTGCACTGGCAGTCTTGTTAGAGTTCCCGACTTGACTCGCTGGCAACTAACAACAGGGGTTGCGCTCGTTATAGGACTTAACCTGACACCTCACGGCACGAGCTGACGACAACCATGCAGCACCTTGTAAATTGTCTTGCGAAAAGTCTGTTTCCAAACCGGTCAATCTACATTTAAGCCTTGGTAAGGTTCCTCGCGTATCATCGAATTAAACCACATGCTCCACCGCTTGTGCGGGCCCCCGTCAATTCCTTTGAGTTTCATTCTTGCGAACGTACTCCCCAGGTGGGATACTTATCACTTTCGCTTAGCCACTGAACTTGCGCCCAACAGCTAGTATCCATCGTTTACGGCGTGGACTACCAGGGTATCTAATCCTGTTCGCTACCCACGCTTTCGTCCATCAGCGTCAATCCATTAGTAGTAACCTGCCTTCGCAATTGGTATTCCATGTAATCTCTAAGCATTTCACCGCTACACTACATATTCTAGTTACTTCCTAATAATTCAAGTCAGACAGTATCAATGGCCGTTCCACCGTTGAGCGATGGGCTTTCACCACTGACTTATCTGACCGCCTACGGACCCTTTAAACCCAATGATTCCGGATAACGCTTGGATCCTCCGTATTACCGCGGCTGCTGGCACGGAGTTAGCCGATCCTTATTCTTACAGTACCGTCAAGTCTCTACACGTAGAGGTGTTTCTTCCTGTACAAAAGCAGTTTACAATCCATAGGACCGTCATCCTGCACGCGGCATGGCTGGATCAGGCTTGCGCCCATTGTCCAATATTCCTCACTGCTGCCTCCCGTAGGAGTCTGGTCCGTGTCTCAGTACCAGTGTGGGGGATCTCCCTCTCAGGACCCCTACCCATCGTTGCCTTGGTAAGCCGTTACCTTACCAACTAGCTAATGGGACGCATGCTCATCTTTCACCGTTGTGACTTTAATAGTGGTTTCATGCGAAACTGCTATACTATGAGGTATTAATCCAAATTTCTCTGGGCTATCCCTCTGTGAAAGGTAGATTGCATACGCGTTACGCACCCGTGCGCCGGTCTCTAGGTCCGAAAACCTATACCCCTCGACTTGCATGTGTTAAGCCTGCCGCTAGCGTTCATCCTGAGCCAGGATCAAACTCTTCATCGTATATTGTTTGTTCGCCGTGGCGAACTATTGTTATTCGACTCAGTTCTAGTGGTTTTTTCAAATCTTCCGATTCTATTACTCTTATTCTTTATGTTCTGTTCTTGCGAACAAAACGGCTGTCAATTCAATATGTCTAGGAACGTATTCTTACTATTTTTTCGCCTTTCGTTTGTTTCTCAAAGCGGGTGCAAAAGTAGCTATTCTTTTTTTAACTGGCAAGAAAAAATTGAAGTTTTTTTGAGATAATTTTTACCTCGTTTACTTCTCTATTTCTTATCAATCTTTCAAGGAACTTCCGTTGTTTTGCGGGGTGCAAAGATAACTTTCATTTTTAAATCTCACAAGCTTTTTTTAAAGTTTTTTTTTAAAGAGTAAATCCCTAATCACTTCGTTTTTCTTGCCAGTATTTTAAAGAACGTCTGCGTCATTGCGGGTGCAAAACTACAACCTTTATTCGCTTTTACAAGCTTTTTATTCGCCTTTTTTTAATCTTTTCTTAACTTTTAAACTAAAGTACTGATTAAACGACTCTTAAAACCTAAACTTTTTTTAAGTTATTTTGAGTTTTAATTGCCAAACAGTGAAATCAAGCCTTTGGAGGGTATTTGACACCATTCTATATATAAGGTGTAACGGTTTATATCTACTCAATAATAGAATCTTTATCTATTAAATATAGGTAGCACCTTTACCACAATAACAACATCACAAACTTTTATATATAGGTAGTGCTTATCTTCTCCAACAAAAAGGACTTATACATTCTCAAACCGCATTAGGGATAGCAGCGAAAAGCCCACAGTGACGACCAAAAGGAAAGAACGAGGACTTGTAGCGTAGAGCCCGACCTTATATAAAACAATAAGAGTAGCAGGATCAACTGCTACTCTTGTTGTTTTATATAAGGAAACGCCCAGCTAAAAAAATTTAATATTCCCACCTACGGGTTTTGTTTAGTTCCTATTCTTCTTAAATGATCTCAGCAGGTATTACTTTTAAGAACGATGCATGTTGCTCAATTGCATATTCTACTTTTTTTACAATTTCATCGATGGTGTCATTTTCATAATTGATATCAAGTGGTTCTTTGATGATAAAAGACTGAAGAATGCCTTTCTTTTTCATGCGCAATCCTTTTTGTAAAACCTGACATCTGATATGATTAAAGATAAATACTTAGATCAATCATAGCGAATTGCACGTATTGGAGAAATCTTTGTAATTATGTAAGAAGGTATCACAAGGACTACCAAGCAAACTAGTACAGTTAAAAGATTCAATAACAAAAAATACAACCAATTTATATAAACTGGAGCTTGATTTACATAATAGTTTTCGGGCGGTAGCTGGATAACTCCAAATTGCTGCTGCACCAAAAGTAATGAGACACCAATAAGATTACCCCAAAACAACCCTTTTACTATAAGATATGAAGCGTTATACAAAAATATTTTTCTAACTGACCAGTTATTTGCTCCAAGCGATTTAAGAATCCCTATCATTTGCGTTCGCTCCAAAATTAAAACTAAAAGAGCAACAACCATGTTTATTGTCGCAACAAGAATCATGACAATAAGTATGACAATGATATTAAAATCAAACAATTTTAACCATTCAAATATATAACTGTATTTCTCTGTAATGGTTTTTGAATCAAGTGTAGACCCAGTTTGTTCATAAACTTGTTCGCCAATTGTTTCAATAGCATCAAAATCATCAACAAAAACTTCAAATGAACCAACTTGATTTGGTTTCCATTTATTGATTCTTTGCATGTGCCTTATGTCTCCCAAAATATAAGTAGCATCAAATTCCTGAAATCCTGAATTAAATATTCCAACAATATTAAAGTTCCGTAAGTTATACCCATTGTCCTTCATGAAAAAGGTATTAAAAGAATCCCCTACTTTTAAATTTAAACGGTTGGCTATAAACTGAGAGATCACAACTTCTTCATTTAAGCTTTGGGTTGTGTTTGGTATTCTTCCTTGAACCAAGTACTCTTTTATATTATCCCACTTATAATCTTTTCCTACTCCTTTGAAAATAATACCCTCAAAAGCATTCTCAGTCCTAATGATTCCAGCTTTGCTTACTACAGCTTGAATGTGTGTAACAGAGGGAACTGCTGAAAAATTTGGATAAAAATCTTGTTTATTGGTAATAGGCACCAATGTCATATCCGATTTATTGGTATCATAATTGGAAATCACTATATGACCATTGAAGGCTGCGACTTTCTCACGGATTTTTTGTTGCAATCCAATACCTGTTGCCACAGAAACAATCATCATGATCATACCAATTGCAATTGCCGAAATAGCAATTTTTATAATAGGCGATGATATGCTACTTTTATAATCCTTAGATGAAACGAGGCGCTTAGCGATGAAATATTCTAAATTCAAAGTAAAATGGACTTTTATATGTTATGAAACTAGTTTGGAATAAAATTATTACCTAGGACTATACTATAAAGGTATTTTTTTTTTCATCTCTTCTACAATATTGAAGGCAGCTGGACAAATAGTAACATTCACTAAGGTAAGATCGGTGATTTGCTGAAATTTTTTTCGATCAGTATGCGGAAACTCTCTACAAGCTTTTGGACGCACATCGTAAATCATACAAGCATTATCATTATCTAAAAATGTACATGGAACGCTTTGCAAAACATAATCTTTATCTTCATCTATTCGTAAATATTGATCAATGAACTGTTGTGGTTTTTGACGTAAATATTTTGAAACCCGTTCAATATCGGCATCTGTAAATAATGGCCCAGTGGTTTTACAACAATTAGCACATTTTAAACAGTCCGTTTTTTTAAATTCAGCGTTGTGCAGGTCTTGCATTAAATAATCTAAATTCTTTGGAATCTTCTTTTTTAACTTATCAAAATACTTTTTGTTTTCGATATGCTTATCTTTGGCCTCTTTGGGAAGATTGATTATTATATTTTTCAAGTTGCAGATTTATAATTTGAATTACAAAAGTAACAAACTTGACATCTGAAAATGATAAAGAATTAAAAAAATGATGAAAGACCTTTTTGGCATAGCCATACTCGATTATGTTACCAATAATTCGCCAGAAGATTTAATTACAGAAACTTCAATATCCGACGAAGATGAGATGAATATTGCCTACTTGTTTCGTTCTTTTAATGAGATGCCTATTATTGAACAAAAAGCAATGCAGTTATCAAAAGGACTTGTTCTAGATGTGGGTTGTGGTGCCGGAAGTCATAGTTTGTATTTACAAAACGAATGTAAACTAAACGTACAATCTATTGATATTTCGAATAACGCCATTGAGGCCTGCAAGTTAAGAGGTCTACATCATGCAAGCGTACAGAATATTTTAGATTTAAACATCTATGAAAATGAAACACTGTACGATACCATTTTATTATTAATGAACGGAACAGGTATTTTTGGCACTATAAAAGAAATACCTAAATACCTTAAGCAACTAAAAAAATTACTGAGCCCTAATGGCCAAATCTTGATAGATTCTTCGGATATCATTTATATGTTTGATAACGATGAAGACGGAGGGAAATGGATACCTAGCAATGGCTATTATGGCGAAATTACATTTAAAATAAAATATAAAAACGAGATAGAGAACCCATTTCCTTGGCTCTATTTAGATTACAATACGTTACAAAATGCTGCGTACGCAAATGGATTTAAATGTGAATTAATTCAAGAAGGGGAACATTTTGATTATTTAGCAAAACTCACACATTTACCTTAAAACAAAAAAGTTTCTATTCAAAATGAAGAAAAACTGCATTATCAAATACTGCTTCTTATGGGATATTCAAATATTTGTGTGTTTGCAAAGAAACGCGCCATTTTGGATTTTGCATCACATAATCTACGATTAATGGAGTCATTTCTTCTTTTTTACTCCATTCTGGTTGAAGAAATAAAATAGCATTAGCCGACACTTTTTCTGCTTGCTCTTCGGCAAAAATAAAATCATGCTTGTTATAAATTATTACTTTTAACTCATGAGCAGCCTCATAGACTGTTGAAGTAGGTAGTTTATTCTTCTTTGGCGATAAGCAAATCCAATCCCAAGAACCTGTTAAAGGATACGCACCAGAAGTTTCAATATGAACTTTTCTATTATTGTCTCTCAATTTTTGCGTCAATAAAGTCATGTCCCACATTAAAGGTTCACCACCTGTAACCACAACAGTTTCTGCATATTTACTAGCATTACTTACAATTAAATCTACTGAAGTAGGCGGATGCAACTCTGCATTCCAACTTTCCTTAACATCACACCAATGACAACCTACATCACAACCGCCAATTCTAATAAAATAGGCAGCAGTTCCTGTATGAGAGCCCTCTCCTTGAATGGTGTAAAATTCTTCCATCAACGGGAGCATTGCCCCTTTATTAACCTCTAACTGTATTTCTTTTGATAACATTCTGATTTTTTAAAGTGCAAAGATAACGAATTTGAAAAGAGAAGTTTTAAAAACAATTGTCTAATATAAATTGTAATTCATGAAACCTAATCATTGTTAATGAACAAAGATAAAGGCATAAAAAAACCGGTAGCAATTACTACCGGTTTGTAACATTTTTTGAAAAATTATTTTAAAATTTTCAAAGACTCAGATGCGTAACTATTTGCAGCATCAAGAGCAAGTGTTTTGTTGAAATATTCAATAGCTTTAGCTTTATCAGTATTTGCAAAACTTGCAGCTATATTATTGTAAGCTTCAATAAACTTAGTCTTAACAGCTGGTTTTGCAAGTTCAGCATCACCAAGAGCAGTTGTTTTAGCTACATAATCCTCGTAGTTTTTAACCATAACGTCATCTTTTTCAAGTAATCTGTTTGCTCTAGCTCTGTAAAGGTAAGCTTCCAAATAAGTTGGTGAGGCTACTAAAACTCTTTCAAATGCAGCATCAGCTTTTTGTAATGAAGCAGTATCAGCTTTACCTTCTTTTGCTTTATTGATGTTTGCATAATAAATAGCTAAACCATAATAAACGTTGTCATCTAGATAAGTAGTAGACTCTTTAGTATTTGCTCCAAACTCAAAAATACCAGATGCTTCATTGTACAATTTTTGAGAGAACATTTTTTTACCTACTTCACTTAAACTTTGAACAGCAAGCGGTTCCATTTCAACACCTTTTTTAATATCAGCTAAACCTTGAGTATATCCTGCTGGATCAACTGAAAGCCCGTCAGCACTAGTTGCTTTTTTAATTCTACTTAAACCTAAATTCAAATAATCTAAAGCAATAATTTTATTACCTGGTGTTCCAATAAAATCCTCTAAAGCTTTAATTGCAACATCTAAATTACCATTCTTATAAGCCGCATAACCTAAATAACGGTAAATTCTTGGATTCACTTTATCCAATTCACTCATTTTATTCGCTTCCACTTCAAGTGCAGCATAATCCTCAATTAAGATTAAGAAATCTGCACGACGCATTCTTGAGTTAAGTGAATAATCTGTCAAAGACATATACTTATCATAGTGACCTAATGCAATTTTATAATTTGCAGCAGCTTGTGATGGCTTATTACGTGCAATTTTATAATACGTTTCAGCTAATTCTCTGTAAACTGGACCGTAATTTGGGTTTAAAGCAATTACTTCGTCATACGCTTTTAAAGCTTCATCATAAGACTTTGCACCTTTTAACAAAACACCTAACTGCATTTTTGCTTTTAATAGTGTATTATCTAACTGAAAAGCGCTTCTGTAAGCAACATAAGCCTCATTTTGTTTTCCATCACCATAATAAGCATCTCCAAGAGCTAATTGCAATTGCGCATCCTGATTATTTTTAATAGCAGGATTGGTCAAAGTTGTAATAGCTGTTTTATAATCTGGTTTTTCAGCATTCATATATGCTCTTGCCACATAAATAAACTCCTGAATATCCTTCTTTTTCATGTCCTTTAATGCAAGAGCAAACTTTGCTTGCGCTGAAGTTAAATCATTTTTATCCAAATCCATTTGGCCAAGACCAATATTATTTAGTCTTCCGTCTTCTGACGCAGTTAACCCTTTGTCAAAAAATATTTTTGCAGAATCCTGAATGTTTTGTTCTAAATATACATTACCAAGAGTAAAAAATGCAGAACCATTTGTTGGTTTTGTCTTGATAATTGATTTCAAGATAGACTTAGCGCTTTCGAATTGCTCTGCATCGATAGCTTTTTTTGCTTGATTAATATCTTGAGCTTGTGTAGTAAAAGCTGTTGCTAAAATAGCCACGCTCAATGTTGAGAATTTATTCATCTTAATTGTAGTTAATTTATTTTTCATCTTTTTGACTATTAGTTATTGTAAATTTCCTTGTGGGAATACGTACAGGTAACAAACCTGATTTTAATACTATTCTTTGTCCAATATCTCCACCGACGAAGGATGCAAATCCCATACCTAAACCAGAGAATCCCTGACAATTTATTATATACAAATCACGTGCCAAAGGATACTTCTTCTCTGCTATATCATTTTGAGAAGGATAAAAATACCCATTCCCTTTTAATCCTTTTACACTAAGGATACGCACTTTTTCAATAAAATCAACCATGGCAGGCTTAGGTTGAGTGAGCCAGTTAACACCTACAACACCTATCAGGCCATCGTTTGAAGCTACATGTTTTATCACTTCATCATTTGTTTTAAATGAAAAAACACCATTTTTAGGAATTGATTTAATTCCTGATAAATCACTTAAATACCTAATCGTACTTGAATTTAAATTATCAAATACCAAACCCTTAATTTTAGTACCTGTTTTACCTTGCATAAATTGTAATACATCTTGTAACGCTACAAGAGAATCTTTATTACTTGCGTTTGAAATGAAAGCAATTGCATCAGTAGCAAAGGGAGTAATCTTAGGATTGATTTTCCTTTGTTTAAATATCTTAACTTCTTCAGGAGTAAGACTCCTTGAAAGAATTGCAATAGTAGAAGTTTTATTGAAAAGTGTATTCAAAGTTTCAGATTCTGATTTTGAAACCAAATTAATTTTTGCATCATACTCACTTTCAAAAACAGCTACTTGGTCTTCAACAATAGGAGTTAATGTTTCATCGACATAAATTGTAGCATTACCCTTTAAAATAGTCTCTTCTTTATTTGACTTATTACAAGAATAAACCACCGCTACAAGAACGGCTAGAGACAATAATAAAATAGATACCTTTTTCATATACTAATTGTTACTGTTTATAATTCTAAAAAACCTAAAGGATGCATACGATATTAATATAACACCAAAGGCAACGCGATAAATCCTATCCATATCTAACGGAAAGTTATTCATGAATATTATAAACAATCCCAAAATTAGATAAAGTAGAAAAAACAAAATTCCTAAAACAAGAAGAAATCGCTCTCTAAGCGATTTCTTCTTAATATTGCTAACTATGTTTTTTAACATTATTCTGCTGCTTGAATATTTATTGGCAAAGAATATAAAACCCTTACTGGTTTCCCGTTTTGAACACCAGGAGACCATCTTGGAGATTTTTTCAAAACACGTATTGCTTCTTTACCAGTACCATAACCAATATCTCTAATAACTTTGATATCAGTTAAAGACCCATCTTTTTCAACAACAAATGATACGAAAACCTTACCTTTTAAACCATCTTCTTCTGGTGTTACATAATTGTTACCAACAAATTTGTAAAACTTATCCATACCACCTGGAAAATCAGGTTTCACTTCAATACCTGCAGTACTATATACAGTGTTATCTGGAGCTTCCTCAACTACTGCAGCAGTACCTGTACCTACAGGCTCAACACTAAGAACAGCATCTGGATCTCCTTTGATTGTCTCAGCACCCAGTTTTTTGTCTTTAATTTCCTCTGTTTTAGGTGGCTCCTCAGTAACTTCTTCTGCTTTAGCCACAACTGGCTTAACAAACTTTACCTGATCCACCTTTGGTGGAGGTGGTGGAGGTGGCGGAAGGTTTTTCTTTACTTCTTCTTTTTTAGGAGGCAACTTGATACTAACAATTTTAGTATCTAAAGTATCATCCCCATCTGAAGAATCAGGAAGTAAACCTAAAATAAGTGGCATACTAACCGCAAAAGAAAATACTATTGCTCCTATTATAAGTGCTTTAGTAGCTGTACTGTTATTTGTTTTTCTAAGTTCGTAAGCACCGTATGCTTTGTTACGACCTTCGAAAACAATATCTAGCCATTGGTTTGTGAATATATCTAATTTCATTTTTCTTGCTTATTAGGTTATTGAGTAATTTAAAATATTAATTACTTTCTAACAATTTTAATTCTTCTGGAGAGAAATCATTAACAATAGCATTTGAAGGAACTTTAACAATTGCCATTTCATCAAGTATATCTACAAGATTGCGGTAATTTGATTTCTTACCTGGTTTAATAATTACAATTAACCCTTTGTCTTTGTCACGCGTATATTCAACTACTGATTTTTTTCTTTTTAATAATTCAGCGCGAATACCATCTTTACCGTAAGCAATCTCTTTAGGACCAGCAATTGGCGAAGCTAACAATCCCATGTAATAAACCATTTTATTATTGTCTCCTAACATTACTGTTAAAGTACGATTTTCATCCACTTTAATTGGTTTTTCATCAGGATTATCTTGTTTGTCAGGTAAACCCAGAGGCATCGATTGTGGTTTTGACAAAGTAGTAGTCAACATAAAGAACGTAATTAATAAGAAGGCCAAATCCACCATTGCAGTTAAATCTACTTTTGAGTTGGATTTTTTACTTCTTACCTTACCACCTTTTTTGCCATCACCGTCGCCAGTATTTAATTCAGCCATTTTAGTGTTTTTTTTTAATTAATTCTCAGTTGCTCTTAAACCAGTAACCAAATTGAAGTTATTGATTTTTTGGTCTTGTAAAATATCCATTACTTTTTTAATAGCAGGATACTCCTCTTTTGCATCACCTTTTATGGCTATTTGCAATTCTTTGTCATTCACTTTGATATTTGCAATTCTAGAATTGTAAATCCATTCTTTTAATTGATTATCAAGAGAATCTTTAGGCACACCTGGCTGAACACCTGGTTTGTTTCTATCCGCAGTTTTCATTGCAATAAGCTGTTTCAGGTTAGCGATTGGAACTCCAATACCTTCCATCAAAGCAAATGTTTCAGTTTCACTTTCAGTAAATTCAACACCGTATTTTTGACCCATCAATTGCAAAGCTTCTTTACGAACTTCTCTACCTTTTAAATCATAAAATACTTTTCCTTTACCTATGGTAACGGTTGCTAAATTATCTTCTGGCAATTTAGACTGAACTGTTGATGCAGGGGTATCAACTGGCAATGCTTCCGGGATTTTTGCAGTTGCAGTCATTACAAAGAATGACAACAATAAAAAAGCCACATCACACATAGCAGTCATGTCCGTAGACCCTGCTTTTTTCTTCATTTTTATAGCCATTAATATATTTTTTAAAATTTACAAGAAAGCAGCAGCAAAAATCGAGCTACTTTCTTGTAAAATAAATTATTAATTATTTTTGAGCACTTCTGAAGTGTCTGTATGTGTTCACAATTGTATTACCAGCCTCATCAATAGAGTAAGTCAAAGTATCAATTTTAGAAGTAAAGAAGTTGTAAGCAATAATTGCCAAAGCAGAAGTAGAGATACCTGTAGCCGTGTTAATCAAGGCCTCAGAGATACCATTTGCAAGAGCAGCTTGATCAGGAGTACCTGCAGCAGATAATGCACTAAATGCTTTAATCATCCCCGTTACTGTTCCTAACAATCCTGCAAGAGTTCCTAAAGATACCATTGTAGAAAGTACAGTCATGTGTTTCTCTAACATTGGCATTTCTAATGAAGTAACTTCTTCAATTTCTTTGTGGATTGTTTCAGCAGCAGCTTCACTATCAAAACCTTCTTTTTTAACTTCTTGGTATTTCAATAAAGCAGATTTGATTGGGTTAGCAACAGAACCTTTTTGTTTGTCACAAGCAGCAATAGCTCCTTCAATATTTCCAGCTTTAATATCTTTTTGTAAGTTAGTCATGAACTGATCAAGATTTCCTTTACCAGCTGCTTTTGAAATTACAGCATAACGCTCAAATGAGAATACAACAACCATTAAAAGTAATCCTAACAAAACTGGTACAATTGGACCTCCTTTGTATACCATTGCTAACATGTTTCCTGGCAGTGGGTGACCTGTATTAACACCACCTTCAAAGTTAGAGCCATCACCCATTATGAAATTCCAAATTAACCATCCAACAAAGATACATGCTACAATAATGATTCCTGAAATCATTCCCCCTCCGTTCGCCGCTTTTTCTTTTTTAACGTTTGCCATTTTTTTTTTAATTTTAATAGTTTTAAATAAATTTATCTTAGTTATATTAAACTTGTAGTTAGGCAAATTTATATTTTTAGTTCAAATAAAAAAACTTTTTTTTATTTAATTGTAATTAAATTTATTTCAATAACACATTCGAAGCACTTATATACTCATTTCAGTTCATATTCATAAATAAATCGACTGTAATGTGAAAAATAATTTATCATTTTAAGACAATTAAGTGTAATTTTTCAATAATAACTCATTCTCTAAAAAAAACATATTTTGATTTTTTTACAACAAATAAGCGTTATCACTGCAGTAAACACTAAAATTGTTGGTTTTATAAAAAAATAATACCTTGCATTAGAATTAAATTCAGATACATTATGAGCAAAAAAGATGATTTTACATCGTACATAACCCAAGGTTTTCAATCAAAAGGTGAAAGCATCACTCTAGGCAGCGCTATTTTAGATAGAGAAGCAGTACCAAATACTTATGTAAAAATACCGTTAAAAACACTTAACCGCCACGGATTAATTGCTGGCGCTACCGGTACTGGGAAAACTAAAACAATACAAGTTCTATCTGAACAGCTTTCCTCTTTTGGTATTCCCGTATTAATGATGGATATAAAAGGTGATTTTAGTGGGATTGCTAGAGAAGGAGAAGAAAAAGATTTTATAACTGAACGTCATACTAAAATAAACATTCCTTATAAAACACAAAGCTTTCCTGTTGAACTATTGACCTTGTCTGAGCAAAACGGTGTTCGGTTGCGAGCCACTGTATCAGAATTTGGCCCAGTACTTTTTTCTAGGATATTAGATTTAAATGATACTCAAACTGGAGTTGTAGCCGTGATTTTTAAATATTGTGATGACAATAAAATGCCTTTACTCGATTTAAAAGACATCAAAAAGGTAATCAATTACATAACCGATGAGGGGAAAGAAGAGATTGAGGAATTATACGGAAAAATATCAACAGCTACTACTGGGACTATCCTACGAAAAAAAATTGAACTTGAACAACAAGGAGCCGATTTGTTTTTTGGCGAAATGTCATTTGACATCAATGATTTGATGCGCATAGATGAAAACGGCAAAGGATACGTGAATATATTACGCCTCACAGACATACAAGACAAACCGAAATTGTTTTCGACTTTTATGTTGAGTTTATTAGCCGAGATCTACCAACAGATGCCTGAACAAGGAGATGCTGAACAACCTGAACTTGTCATTTTTATAGACGAAGCGCATTTGATATTTAACGAAGCTAGCAAAACATTATTAGAACAAATTGAAACTATTGTAAAACTAGTTCGATCAAAAGGTATTGGAATTTATTTCATAACTCAAAACCCAATGGACATTCCTAGTGGTGTTCTTGCTCAATTAGGTTTAAAAATTCAGCATGCATTAAGGGCTTTTACAGCCAATGACAGAAAGGCCATTAAACAAACTGCTGATAATTATCCTACCTCTGAATATTACACCACTGAAGATGTCCTTACAAGTCTAGGTATTGGAGAAGCGCTTGTTACAGCCTTAAATGAAAAGGGTATCCCTACTCCTCTTGCTGCAACCATGATGCGAGCACCTATGAGTCGAATGGATATTTTAACCGATAATGAAATTGAAACTATTAACAACAACTCTAAACTTGTAAATAAGTACAGCAGTGTCATAGATAGAGAAAGCGCCTATGAAATGCTGCAAAAAAAGATTACCGAGGTAAATGAAAGCGTAGCTGAAAACATTGAGGAAGAAACAGTTGAAAAAGAGAAAAATGAAGAACCAAGCACGGCTAGCGTTGTTGGGAAATCTGTTTTAAAAGTGCTTACAAGTGCCACTTTCATCCGAGGAGTTTTTGGAGTTTTGACCAAGATCTTTAAAAAATAACGCTATAAAATCAAAATATGAAAAAATATTTAGTTCAAAATAAACCTTTTGTAGTCCCAACCACAGACGGCAAATTGATTGAAGAACACCATGGCTTAATTGCAACTCAAAACAACGACATCTCAATTGCTCACATGGTGGCTCCCCCAAAGTGGAGTGAACCATTTCAAACTCCTCAATTTGAGGAGTATACTTATATTATCAGTGGTAAAAAACAATTTATAATAGACGACGAAATTGTTATTCTTGAAGCGGGTCAATCTATAAAAATTGAAAAAAATACACGAGTGCAATATTCCAATCCTTTTAACGAGCCTTGTGAATATATTGCTATTTGCAAACCTGCATTTTCAATAGAAAAAGTTAATAGAGAGGAATAAACCGTATACTATTATTATCTTTAAGTCTTAAAATACGATATTTATGTCCACTCCAAAAAAAATTGTTATTGTAGGCGCAGGATTTGCAGGTTTGCGTCTAGCCCAAGATTTAGAAAACACCAATTATGATGTATTACTAATAGACAAGAACAATTACCATCAATTTCAACCTTTGATGTATCAAGTGGCTACCGCTAGACTGGAGCCTGCAAGTATTTCTTTTCCTTTGAGAAAAGTATTTCAACATTCAAAAAATGTTCGTATCCGTATTGCTAATGTTAATAGTGTGAATACTCAAAATAAAACTCTCCAAACCTCCATTGCTGATTTTGATTATGATCACTTAGTAGTTGCTTTTGGATGTACCACAAATTATTTTGGCAATACTGAAATTGAGAAACATGCATTCCCAATGAAATCAGTACCGGAGGCGATACAATTGCGCAACCAAATTTTACAAACCTTTGAAGACGCCTTGATTGCACCTGCTGATGAATTGCAATCTTTAATGAACTTTATTGTAGTAGGAGGCGGACCAACCGGTGTTGAACTTGCGGGGGCACTTGCAGAGATGAAAAAAAACATACTCCCAAAAGATTATCCTGACAAAGATTTCTCAAAACTTACCATTTATTTACTGGAGGGTTCACCCAATGTTTTGAATCCAATGAGTGTTGACTCCCAAAAAATGTCTAAGAAATATCTTGAGGATTTAGGAGTGATTGTAATGACCAATACCCTTGTAAGTCATTACGACGGGAAAACGGTAAGCTTACAAAATGGAGAAATCATCCGTTCAAAAAATGTAATATGGGCTGCAGGTATTACTGGAAATACTCTAGAAGGAATACCAACAAGTGCATTAACAAGAGGCAACCGTTTTCAAGTAGACCGTTTTAATGGCATTGCTGGATTAGATTCTGTTTATGCTCTAGGGGATATTGCATTTATGACAACCCCAAAATATCCAAACGGACACCCACAAGTAGCAAGTGTAGCTATTGAACAAGCCAAAATTCTAGCTAAAAACTTCAAATTAGCTTTAAAAAATGGAAAGAAAATTGAATATGAGTACCACGACAAAGGTTCCATGGCCACAGTAGGTAAACGGAAAGCAGTTGTCGATTTGCCTAAATTTAGTTTTCAAGGACGATTGGCCTGGTTCACGTGGATGTTTATTCACCTCATGTTAATTTTGAGCGTAAAAAACAAACTCTCTATTTTTGTAAACTGGATGTTTAGTTACTTTAATAATGACAGTACATTGCGTGTTTTATTAAAACCCGCCACAAAAAAATAACTAGAAAAAACAACAAAGGACTCTAAAAAAGAGTCCTTTGTTTTATTGTAAAAGTTCCAATATTTTATCTTCTACTTTTTTGGAATCCCAGATAGTAGCAATATCATCCATCTTTAAAATTTCTTCCATTATTTTGTTTTGGTATTCCCCTAGCGCCAGCGCTTCGGCATAAGGTGTAAGACTAAAAGTGACCAAACTATAAAGAGGAGTCCATTTATCAGGATGTTTGTCTGAGAACCATTTTTCAATTTTCTTTTGCAATAAAAAATTCTCGTCAGCAGTTTTTGAGCTCATTTCCATGAAGTTTCTTTCTGCTAATTCTGCAATTGCATCCGCATTTGGTTTGCGAAGTTGCTCATATTCTAAGAAAATTGCTCGCCAGTTGTCTCCGTGTTTATCAATACAGTCTTGTAAAATAGTAATATCTTCAAATCCCGCGTTCATCCCTTGACCATAAAAAGGTACTATTGCATGAGCGGCATCACCTATTAAAGCAACTTTATCCTCATAGGTCCAAGGATAGCATTTCATTTTTACCAAATAACTGGTTGGATTCTTAAAAAAATCTTCCACCAGATTCGGGATTACAGCTTTTGTATCAGGGAAGAATTTAGCGAAAAAATCAACTAAGTCTTTCTCCGTTTTTAGCTTTTCAAATGAATTATCTCCCTCAAAAGGCATAAAAAGAGTACATGTAAAACTACCATCAAGATTAGATAAACCCATTAACATAAAATCTCCTCTTGGCCAAATGTGTAATGAGTTGGCATCTATTTTATGTGAACCATCAGGATTTGCAGGAATATGCAATTCCTTATACCCTATTTTCATGAACTCTTGAGAATAATTGAACATCGATTGACGTTGCATTTTGTGTCTAATGCGTGAAAAAGCACCATCAGCTCCAAAAACTTTGTCAAATTTAATCTCTGTCCATTCACCACGCTCCGTTTCACCTATGTGTAAAGTAGCATCATTTAAGGTGACGTCCCATATTTTTTGATTAAAAAAGAATTCCACCCCTTCCTTTTCGGCAAGATCTATCATTTTACGGTTTAAAATCCCTCTTGAAAGTGAAAAGATTGCCTCTCCCTCCTTACCATAATTTTGAGTTACATAACTTCCGTCTTGTAAATGTATTCCTCGTTTGTCTACAGGAATACCGATAGCACGTATTTCATCATCAAGACCTATATCTTCTAATGTTTTCCATCCTCTATTAGACATTACTAAGTTGATAGATCGACCAGAAAATTGAATATTGCGTATATCCGGACTTCTATCATAAACATGAACAGTATGTCCTAATTTTTTTAAATATATTGCCAATAGAGTCCCTACTAAACCTGAACCAACTACAGCAATTTTTTGAGGTGTTTGCATTATTTTTGATAATATGTTAAGCAAAACTACTCATTAATTAGTTTAAGCTCTTAAAAATTAAACATTATTTACTAGGAGTAAAAATTAATTTAGTAGAAGTCCTTTGAATTTCCTCCTTATTTAAAAGCATCCTCCTAAATTTACCTGTATTGTACAACTCCGCTTGGTCATCATAATGGGCACTCATGGGATTCCCTGATTGTCCAGTAGGCAAAATGCTCAAACTGTTTTCAATATCCGAAAAATCTATAACTCTTCGGGTAGAAGGCCCGCCTTTTACATCATAAACCCCACTGCTATTATAACTGAAAAATAAATTATTAATAACCTCGCTAGAACCTGATACCTCAAAAGGACCTACATTGAAAATGTTTTTCAAAACAGCAACTTTACTCAAAGGATGTTGGTGTTCTAAAGTATGAACTCTATTCCAAGTCCAAGCCAATACGTCTGGGCCCAATTGTTTTTCAAGCGCAGATATAGCCTCTTTAAATGACTGTAATACTATATTCTCTCTAGTTTCTTTATTGTTTTTAGTATTAATGTTATCCCACCAAACCGAATTTTTATTTTGTATTTGATTCGCAATTGTCTGTTTCATGACATGGGTGCCCAGGAACATTTCAAACTTTTCCTTTCCTAACTCGTCTTCAAAAGTGTTTTTCATATATTGATATACCCATTTGTTGTAAATTGTAGGAGCAACATCATCCAGATTATTAGAGCCTTTCCAATCTTTTAAAATAGAAATTGCTTGTTTTTGAGTACCCGAAAGTGCTTTAGAACTACAATTTGCAATCAACTCTTTGACTACATTTGGCGCAACCGATGAAACATTATCAAAAATCATATTCCCCACAGCTTCTTTATCCCAAGAGGAATTAGAATCTAATAATTGAGCAATTCTTTTGGCGCGATCCTCTGGCAAATAATATCCAGGATAATTAAATCCATCTATAGGTTCCGGCTGATTATTTGCTGAATAAACGTAATTCCATCTTGGGTTTACTGCCGAAGGATTTTTGGAGAAATCCAAAAACGAAACAATATCATCCTTACCCGAAGCTCCATCTAAGATAAAGTTTGGATTTACTCCTTTATTATGTTTGTACAATTTACCAGTAGCCCACCATGCTACATTTCCTTTAGCATCGCCGTACATTACATTTAATCCTGGAGCAGTTATTAATGCAACCCCTTTTCTAAAATCAGCTTTGCTTTTTGCATGCGAAAGAAAATAAACTGCATCTAGAATATTGATGGGTTGTTGTGTATAAATCCAAGATAAGGCTACGGGCTTATTAGCCTCTAAACCATCCATTAAGTCATTCATAATAGGCCCATGACGTGTTAATTTCACATTCAAAACACAATCTGTTGAGTCTTTAATTTTTATTGTTTTTTTTCTAATTTCATATGTCCCATAACCACTAGGAGTTTTATACTCTTTGTTATTCTTGGGATTGGATTGTTCTTGATATAAATCGATATCATCATTTTCAAACATGGTCAATCCATAAGCATAATCTCTGTTGTGCCCTAATAAAGGATAGGGTGTTCCTGCTAAATAACAACCATATAACTCAAAATCTGGTACAACAATATGAGCTTCATACCAAGTTCCCGGTTGAGAAAACCCAATATGTGGATCATTAGCAAAAATAACTTTTCCGTTTTTAGTTTTCTTTGGCGCAATAACCCAACTGTTACTTCCTATAAAAGGAGACACAGGTGATTGGTCTAAAAGTTTTGCAATAGACTTAGATATAGCTGCATACTCTTGGGGATTTTCGGATGCGTTATTTATTTTCGTAGTATTAAATTCACCATTTATTCCTAAATCCTTAAGGTATTCGGCACCATATTTATTGCGAATATCTGTTAACAAAGGATCTGATTTTTGAGCCATTGCAAAACTAAAAGACATGTATCCAAAAATATTATACACATCTTTTATAGTAAACTTTTCTTTCTTCACTCCAATCAAACTAAACTCTATCGGCGTTTTCCCCTGGTCTAAATACTGATTAATCCCATCAAGATAAGACATCGTCAATTGGTAACTTGGACTATTTTTATCTAATGCTGCTATTGCTTTGGCTGAGGCTTCTTCAATCCCTAAGCCGGCAAAAAATTTATCATTTTTCAATGCTACTGATCCAAAGATTTCTGACAACCTTCCAGGAGCTATGCGGCGCATTAGTTCCATTTGCCATAATCGATCCTGTGCATGGACATACCCTAATGCAACCATGGCATCTTTTGAATTTGCTGCATAGATATGAGGAACACCAAATTCATCAAAATGAACGGTTGTTTCTTTTTGAATATTTTTTAACACTACCTCACCCTCATATGTAGGTTTTGAGTATAGCGCATACAAAAAAATGGAACCTGCTAAAACGGCTACTAGTAGAAGCAAAATAAAAAGAGATTTTTTTAGTGTTTTCATCATGGGATAAATTGAAAAACAAATATATAGGATTTGGAAGTGATATGAAACAAATAATTACGACTGGAGTACGATGCAATAAAATAATTTAAAATCTCTATATTTTGTTTAATTTATTTCTTGATTAATTAAACAAAAAGTATCTTTGTTTAAAATAATACGACTTATGAAACATATTTCAAGAGATATCATATCTCAAATGGAAAAAATTGAAAGATTAAACTTAATCAATTCGTGTACGGGATATAAATCAGCAAATCTATTGGGAACAAAATCTATAGACGGAAAATCAAATGTTGCCATTTTTAGTAGCGTAACCCACTTGGGGAGTAATCCTGCAATGATTGGGTTTATTATGCGCCCCACTACGGTTCCTAGAGATACATACAAAAACATTAAAGATACTGGCTACTTTACCGTAAATCACATCACAGCAGATATGATTGAGGCTGCACATCACACCTCGGCCAATTATGAATTAGGAGTTTCTGAGTTTGACAAAACAACACTTGAAGAGGAATTCAAAGAAGGTATCCCTACTCCTTTTGTTAAGGGGAGTCCTGTACAACTATTGTGTAAATATGTTAATGAATATCATATTGTAGAAAATGACACCATACATGTTATTGCATCAATTGAACATCTTTTTTACAAAGAAGAATTAGAACATAAAGATGGCTGGTTGCAAATAGATCGTGGAAATGTTGTTGCTATAAATGGTTTAGACGGGTATTGTTTACCCAAATTACTGGATCGTTTCCAATACGCACGCAAAGAAATTCCAACAACTTCCTTTTTCAAAAAATAAAAATGAAAAAACTACGGTTAATCCTTGGTGATCAGTTGAATGCGACGCACTCTTGGTTTCAAGAAAAAGACGAAAATACCATTTATATGCTTGCCGAAATGCGTCAGGAAACAGATTATGTCAAGCACCACATACAGAAAGTTGTGGCATTCTTTCAATCCATGAGGCATTTTTACACAGACCTTAAAGATAAAGGTCATCAAGTACTCTACTTCGAAATTACAGCCTCAGACAATCCTCAAAATTTAGATCAATTGATTGACTTTTGTATTGAAAAATATGGCATTGCCAAATTTGAATATCAACTACCTGACGAATACCGTCTGGATCAGCAATTAAAATTGATTTGCTCAAAACTTACCATTGAGACCCAAGCATTCGATACGGAACATTTTTATACCAAGCGAGAGGAGTTGACCGATTTTTTTGAAGGTAAAAAGTTATTGTTGATGGAAAATTTTTACCGACACATGCGTAAGAAACACCATGTTCTAATGGATGGCTCAACACCAGTTGGCAATCAATGGAACTTTGATGCTGAAAATCGAAAAAAATACAAAGGAGAAGTTCCAGTTCCTGCAGCAAAAAAATTTGGGACCGATATTGAAGCGCTTCTCTCTCAAATTGAAAAGGCTGGCATCAATACATTTGGTACAATTGACCCAAAAAACTTTGACTGGCCTACAAGCCGACGGCAAGCATTAGAGCAACTTGGTTATTTTTGTGATCATTTGCTTCGCCACTTTGGAGATTACGAAGACGCCATGCATACAGATGAAAAATATCTGTTTCATTCACGTTTATCGTTTGCTATGAACAGCAAAATGCTTTCGCCAAAAGAAGTGATTGAAACTGTAGTTGCATATTATCATGAACATGAATCCAGCATTTCCATTTCACAGGTTGAAGGTTTTGTTCGGCAAATTTTAGGTTGGCGTGAATACATAAGAGGAATTTACTGGAAAGAAATGCCTAACTATTCTAAAATGAATGCTTTAAACAACACCAATAAACTGCCTGATTTTTTCTGGACAGGTCAAACTAAAATGAATTGCATGAGTCATGCTATTAATCAAAGTTTGAAGGATGCCTATGCACATCATATTCAGCGTTTGATGGTAATAGGAAACTTTACTTTATTAACTCAAATTCATCCTGACGAAGTAGACAATTGGTATCTAGGTGTTTATATTGATGCCATCGAATGGGTAGAAATGCCCAATACAAGAGGTATGTCACAATACGCAGATGGCGGAATTATCGCAACAAAACCTTACGTTTCCTCAGGAAGTTATATCAATAAAATGAGTAACAATTGCGTTAAATGCCATTACAATGTGAAGGAAAAATTTGGAGATAAAGGCTGCCCATTTAATACGCTTTACTGGAATTTTTTGGACGAAAAGAAAGACTATTTTAAAGGAAACCAGCGCATGGGAATGATGCTTAACCTTCTTAAAAGAATTGATCCTGAAGATTTATACAAGATCAAGCTTAAGGCAAATGATATTATAAACAATATGGATTCGTATTAAACTAGAAAAGCGTCTCAACTCCTCACAGAATTGAAACGCTTTTATTATTTTCTAAAAACGAATTTAGTTTTTCTTACTACCGTCAATAATTGCACCTGTTCCTGCGCCCACTCCAGCACCTGCAACACCACCAATAATAGCTCCTTGAACTTTTTTCTTACTGATAATTGCTCCAGTTGCTGCTCCTACTCCTGCACCAATTACTGCTCCTTTGGCTGTGCTACTCCAACCTTTCTTTTTAGTTGTGGTAGTTGTAGTCGTTGTTGCTTGAGGAGCTTGTTGATTAACTACAACAACTTCTTTCTTGGTTTCTAATTTTTCCTCTTCTATTTTCACCATCACTTGCTGCATGGAGTCAATCACTCTTTGCTTTTCCATTTCTACTTTCATAGAATCAACTGTTGCTGCTTTTACTTTTGCAACATCCATTTTGCCTTGATTTTGACAAGAAACTACTGCCAAAGCAAGTAGCATAAAGTATACTATTTTCATAATTAGTTTTATTTTATTGTTAAAAAACAAAGTAACAACATTTAAACCCTTCTTCAATTATCAAATTCCAGGTTAAATTTACATAATTCATCGACTCGCTTTCTCTAAAATTCCTTTTTTTAAAATTTGGCCAAACTCATACATGTCAACGTAAGAGGTATATAAAGGCACTGGCGCTAAACGAATCACATTAGGTTCACGCCAATCTGTAATTACCCCATTTTTCATTAAATAATCAAACAAACTGCGTCCTTCACCATGCAGTAAGACAGAAAGTTGGGAAGCTCTTTCTAATGGGCTTTGTGGTGTAATGATTTCAAAAGTACTCTCAACTTCTTTATCGATTTCATGTAAAATAAACTCTAAATACGATGTGATACTGTCTCTTTTTTGAATTAGAGCATCCATTCCTACTTCGTCAAACATAGTCACCGATGCCAAATAAGGAGCTAATGACAATATGGGTAAATTACTAATTTGCCAACCATCTGCACCATGAACGGGATCAAAAGTTTGTTCCATCTTAAAACGACGTTCTTTGTTATGTCCCCACCACCCTGCAAATCTTGGAAGCTCACTATTGTTATGATGTTTTTCATGAATAAAACAACCAGATGCATTCCCTGGTCCTGAATTCATGTATTTATAACTGCACCATGAAGCAAAGTCTACATTCCAATTGTGCAATTCTAGCTTTACATTTCCCGCAGCATGAGCCAAGTCCCATCCTACGTAAGCACCTGCTTTGTGTCCTGCTGCAGTTATCGTTTTCATGTCAAAAACTTGACCAGTGTAATAATTGACACCTCCAATGAGAACCAAAGCCAACTCATCGCCTACTTCTTCAATTTTTGCTAACAGATCTTCAAGACGGATGTTTTGTTCCCCTTCGCGTCTTTTAATTTCTACTAATGCTTCATGGGGATCAAAACCTACCGATCTTGAATGAAAATCAACTTGGCTTTGAAACATATATTGATCCGAAGGAAATGCTTTCTCCTCACAAATAATTTTGAATTTGGTTTTTGTAGGTTGGTAAAAAGAAACCATCAATAAATGAAGGTTTACGGTCAAGGTATTCATCACGGTTACCTCTGAAGGAAGTGCACCAACGATTTTACTCAACGGATTAGCAAAACGTTCGTGGTAATCCCACCAAGGTTTATCACTATAAAAATGCCCTTCTACAGCTAGGTTTGCCCAATCGTCCATGACTTCATCTACAAAAGCTTTGGTACGTTTTGGTTGCAATCCAAGTGAATTTCCGGTAAAATAAATTACTTTTTTTCCGTTTACTTGAGGAAATATAAACTCGTCTTGGTATTTGTTTAAAGGATCTTGGATATCTAGTTGCCTTGCAAATTCAAGGGTATTTTGAAATTTCATACGTTCAGTTTTGATTGGTAAATGTACAAAAAATGCAGCGATAGTAGCAAGTGTTTAAACCAATTAGGAACTTCATGAAATCCAAAAAAAAAGAGACATATTACTGAGCTTTATTATTAAAAATCTTGATAGGAGAGGATCGAGTTTTGCGGACGGGTTTGTGTGAGGGGTTGTAGCGGCATCCTTTATTTTCTTTCTTTAAGAAAATAAAGATATAGCGTAAAACCCGACCCGACCTTTTTCGGGGAGGGTCACACCAAAAAAAATCTCGCCACGAATGACGAGATTTAATACTTATGATATGATTTTGTTGTATTATAGAATCAACATGGCATCACCGTAAGAGTAAAATTTATATTTCTCCTCGATTGCTTCGGCATATGCTCTTTTCATTAAATCGTGTCCACAAAAAGCGGAGATCATCATTAATAAAGTTGATTTTGGAGTATGAAAATTAGTGATCATACACGTTGGGATAGCAAAATCGTGCGGTGGAAAAACAAATTTATTTGTCCATCCGTCAAACGGATTAAGTGTGTTTTGTGATGAAACAGAACTTTCTACAGCGCGCATAGAAGTTGTCCCTACGCAACAAATACGTTTCTTTTTAGCTTTGGCTGCGTTTACGATATCACAGGCTCCTTGAGTAATTTTTAATTCCTCAGAATCCATTTTGTGTTTCGATAAATCTTCAACCTCAACAGGATTAAAAGTTCCTAAGCCTACGTGAAGCGTAACCTCAGCAAAATTGATTCCTTTTATTTCTAGTTTTTTCAATAAATGCTTAGAGAAATGCAAACCGGCTGTAGGTGCTGCTACAGAACCTTCCTCTTTAGCATAAATTGTTTGGTAACGCTCCGCATCCTCAGGAGTTACATCTCTAGAAATGTATTTTGGGATTGGAGTTTCACCAAGTTCTGTTAATTTATTACGGAATTCCTCGTAAGAACCATCATATAAAAAACGTAGGGTTCTACCACGAGAAGTAGTATTGTCAATAACCTCAGCAACTAGAGAGTCATCGTCACCAAAATATAGTTTGTTTCCAATTCTAATTTTACGCGCTGGATCCACAAGAACATCCCAAAGTCTTTGCTCAGAGTTCAATTCTCTCAATAAAAACACTTCAATTCTTGCTCCAGTTTTTTCTTTATTTCCGTATAAACGAGCCGGAAAAACTTTAGTATTATTCAAAATTAAGACATCGCCTTCGTCAAAATAATCGATAACATCTTTGAACATTTTGTGTTCTATGGTTTGTTTTTTACGGTCAATAACCATTAAACGTGCTTCGTCTCTGTTTTCGGCAGGATACTCTGCAAGAAGTTCTTTTGGTAAATCGAATTGAAAATGTGATAATTTCATTTGAAAAAGTTATATGTTATGATTTATGCAGTACCTATTTAAATGATACTAGATATAAATCGTGTGCAAATATACGATTGTGAGACAGGCGTTGTCAAGTGTTTTAGGGTTTATTTTTAAAAGTCGTTGTTTAGCGGGCACTTAGAGGGCTATTTCATCATGACAATGCAACCCAATAGTTCTTAAATCATCCCAAAAATCAGGATATGATTTTGAAACTACTTCGGCATTTTCAATAATTATGGGAACTTTTATGGCAAGCGGTGCAAATGCCATTGCCATGCGGTGGTCATTATAAGTGGCTATAGATACATTTGGGATACAATCCTTTGTGGCTATTAGCGTTAAACTATCGTTTGTCACTGAAATAGTTGCTCCTAATTTTGTTAATTCAATTCGCAGTGCTTCTAGTCTATCTGTTTCTTTAATTTTTAAGGTATGAAGCCCCGTAAGGTGACAGCCAATTCCTAGGCCCAGACAGGTAACTACGATGGTTTGAGCAACATCAGGAGTGTTGTTTAATTCAAAATTGATTTGTTCTGGCAAACTAAAATCTGGTTGCTTGCTCAAGGTCATCTGGTCCCCGTTAAAATGGGTAACAACTCCAAGTTCTTTGTAAATTTCGACCAAAGCGGAATCGCCCTGAAGACTATCTTGTTTGTAACTTTTTAAGGTTATTGAAGCCTTACTGGAAAGTGCTACTAAACTGAAGAAATACGATGCCGAACTCCAATCAGATTCGACTGTCATAGACTTTGCAGCTACTTCATTTTTAGGATAAACCGTAATTACATTGCCTTCAAACTTTGTTTTGACTTCTAAATCATTCAATAACGCTAATGTCATTTTGATGTAGGGAACGGAAGTGATTTCACCTACCAATGTAATTTCGATTCCGTTCTCTAGTTTTGGCGCCACCAATAACAAAGCCGAAATATACTGACTACTTACATTAGCCGGGATAGACACTTTTGAGGCGGTTATTTTTTGACCACTGATTTTGATTGGCGGATAACCTACTTCTTTCTCGTATGTTATTACGGCTCCTAACTGTTGTAGTGCTTCGACCAAAACTTGTATTGGGCGTTCCGTCATGCGTTGAGAACCAGTCAGTATTACCTCATGACCTTCATGCACTGCATAATAAGCCGTCAAGAAACGCATGGCCGTTCCTGCATGATGAATATCAACTATTTCTGCATTGCCTTTCAAGGCTTTTTGCATGACCTCGCTATCATCAGAATTAGAGGTGTTGTTGAGCGTAATATTAGGAAACAAAGCCTGCAACAATAGCAGGCGATTGGTTTCGCTTTTGGAACCTGTTATGTTTAATTGTACATCGTCAATCGTGAAAGGTGAATTTGTAGTTACTTTTAAATTCATTTTTGTAATTATAAGTTGTGAATTATGAGTTATGAATTAAATAACCCAAATGCGCAATTTACTACTACTCATTCACAATTCATAATTTACAATTGACAATTTATTTTAGTTTTTCATTGTTTTTGTGACGGTCTTTATCTCTAACGGATTTTAAATCCATCTTTTTATCGAAAGCAGCTTGTAAATCAATCCCCGTTTGATTAGCTAAACACAATACTACAAAAACGACATCAGCAAGCTCCTCGCCAAGATCTTTGTTTTTATCACTTTCTTTTTCGGACTGTTCCCCGTAACGGCGGGCAATAATACGGGCCACTTCACCTACTTCTTCGGTAAGTTGTGCCATATTAGTTAATTCGTTAAAGTAACGAACACCATGTTCTTTGATCCAGGTGTCTACTTCGAGTTGTGCGTTTTTTATGTTCATTGGTTATATAATTACTCTCTATTTTTACTGTCTATGATGATGGTTACAGGTCCATCGTTTAGTAATTCCAATTTCATATCGGCACCAAAAACTCCGGTTTGTACTTTTTGGCCTAGATCCTGTTCTATTTGGGCTACAAATTGTTCATACAAAGGAACGGCAATTTCTGGCTTTGATGCTTTAATATAAGATGGGCGATTGCCTTTTTTGGTTAAGGCATGAAGGGTAAATTGAGACACCACAATAATATCGCCTTTAATATCTTTTACAGAAAGATTCATGACGTCATTTTCATCTCCAAAAATACGGAGATTAATAATTTTGGAACTCAGCCAGCTGCTATCTTCTTGCGTATCCGCATCTTCAATACCAACCAATACCAACAGTCCTTTTTGAATATCGGCTACAATTTGATTATCAATTGTGACTGAAGCTTGTGAAACTCTTTGGATTACTACTTTCAAAATAGTTATGAATTATGAATGGTGAATTATGAGTTGTGAAAGCTGAACTATAAAAATAATAGCTATTTTTTTAAATTGTTTTTAGTTGAAATGATAATTGAAGCTATGATTTTTTTCAGTTCAATAATATCACGATTCAAAGAGTCATATTGCGATTCGTTCAAATATTCAGATCGAAACAATAATTCCAACCAATAGTCGCTTACATTGGCTTCTTTTTGTGCAATTGCAAGTTTATGAATAAAATCTAATTTACTTTCCGCATGTTCTGATTCTCTGACTAACGCCCCAACTGAGGTACCGCTGCGGAGTAGCTGTTTACTTAAAACAAATTCCTTCTTTTCAGTACATAAGAATTGATACAATTTCACGATTCGTAACGCAAAATCAAATGATTTTATTTTTATGGTATTACCTGACATAACTCATAATTCATAACTCATAATTGAAATATTACTCTCTCGTTTTATCGCTTATAATTCGATCTTCGTTATGAATGTCAGTTCGGTAATGTTCATCGTCACCCTCTAAAATTTTAAGGTAGCTGTTGTAGCGTGACCAAGCAATTTCATCTCGATCTAAGGCTTCTTTTATGGCACACTTAGGCTCTTCTTTATGCAAACAATTATTGAACTTGCATTGCTCTTTCAATTTAAAAAACTCGGGGAAATATCCACTAATTTCAGCCGGCTCCATATCTACCATCCCAAATCCTTTGATTCCGGGTGTGTCTATAATACTGGCGCCAAAAGATAAGTCATACATCTCTGCAAAAGTTGTGGTATGTTGCCCTTGTTTACTGGCGTCCGAAATGGTTTTGGTTTTCAAATGCAAGGCAGGTTCCATAGCATTTACCAATGTAGATTTTCCCACACCAGAATGTCCAGAGAACATGCTTACTTTTCCTATCATTAAGGCTTTTAATTCCTCAATTCCTTTCATTTCGGTTGAGGATGCGCGCAAACAAGTATATCCTATTTGCTGATACACATGCTGCATGTACAATTGTTCGTCTAAGGTCGCTTCGTCAAAAGTGTCGATTTTATTAAACACCAAAACCGTTTCTATTCCGTACGCCTCAGCAGTTACAAGAAATCGATCAATAAAATTAAAAGTTGTTGGCGGATTGTTCACAGTGATCAATAAAAAAACACGATCAATATTTGAAGCTATAATATGCATTTGATGCGATAAATTAACCGACTTGCGTACGATGTAATTTTTTCTTTCATGAATTTTAAAAATGGTACCCGTAACCGCATCTGATGTTTCCTCAAGCTCATAATCTACCACATCGCCTACTGCAATGGGATTGGTACTTTTTATTCCCTTAATCCGAAATTTCCCTTTCATACGGCATTCTATAAAATCACCTTGTTCAGATTTTACGGTGTACCAACTTCCTGTAGATTTATAAACGATTCCTGTCATAGGGCAAAGGTAAAATTTTGTTTCAAGTTTATCCCGACACTTCGAGATAAAATTTGGAGTTTTTTTGTATTATCCTAAAACAAAAATCCCAAAGCGAATAGTCTTGGGATTTTATTACATTATTGCTTATCAATTAAATATTGTCTTTCGTTAAGCATTCAACACCTTATCTTGATGGCTGATACTTTCTTGGTGAATAGCCTTGAATAATTTTAAAACAAACTCTTCTGAAAGTCCTTTGGTTTCTCCATCCAAAATCATTTTACCTAAAATTTCATTCCAACGGTTATTTTGCAAAACAGCTACGTTAGCCGCTTTTTTCACTAAACCAATTTCATCAGCTACTTTCATACGTTTGCCTAAAAGCTCTAGCAAAGTGGCATCTAAAACGTCAATATTAGCTCTTAGTTTTTTCATTTTCTGAGTAAAATCATCAGATACATCATCAATTTTTCGCACTTTCAAATCAATAAAAATTTGCTTCAACGCATCTGGTGTTACTTGCTGCGCCGCATCACTCCAAGCATTATCTGGATCAATATGCGTTTCAATAATCATTCCGTCATAATTCAAATCTAAAGCTTCTTGCGTAACCTCCAAAATCATTTTGCGATCACCTGTAATGTGCGAAGGATCTATAATTAATGGCAAATCAGGGAATTTATTTTGCAATTCAATAGCTATTTGCCATTCTGGAATGTTGCGGTATTTGGTTTTCTCATACGTCGAGAAACCTCTATGAATCACTCCTAATTTCTCAATTCCTGCATTGTACAAACGTTCTACTCCACCTAACCACAAAGATAAATCTGGATTTACAGGATTTTTCACCAAAACAATTTTCTTTGTTCCAGCCAATGCGTCTGCAATTTCCTGAACTGCAAAAGGGTTTACCGTTGTTCTAGCTCCTATCCACAACACATCAATGTCATATTCTAAAGCTAATTTTACATGAGCAGCATTCGCCACCTCAGTTCCCATTAGCAAACCTGTTTCTTCTTTAGCTTTCTTCAACCATTTCAAACCTATTTCGCCCACTCCTTCAAATCCTCCTGGACGCGTTCTTGGTTTCCAGATTCCTGCTCTAAAAACACTTACATCAGAATCCTTTAACTCATGTGCAATTTTCAACACTTGCTCTTCGGTTTCAGCACTACATGGCCCTGCTATTACTAATGGATGAGTCAAATTGAACGCCTCCAACCAATTTCTCATTTCTTTCTTATTTTCCATCTTTTCTAATTTTATTTTTTTGTATAGTTTTTTTATTTTTACTTATTTTTTATTTTTTTTTCCTGATCACTCAAAACTATGACTGAATACTAATAAATCCCTAATTATGTTTTGTCTATTTACTGTTAACTGTGACTGAAAACTGAAAACTGCAACTGAAAACTACTCACTTCCTCACATTCATCCCGTTCAATATTTCTTTTATCTTATTCACGCTTTCCATTTCATTGTAAATTGCCTCATAATCCTCATTCTCTAACAGTTCTTTAAATTTAGATAAATTCGAGATGTATTCATTCAAAGTTTTTACAACTTGTTTTCTATTTTGCTTAAAAATGGGTGTCCACATTGCGGGCGAACTTTTAGCAAGACGCACCGTACTTTCAAAACCAGAACCTGCCATATCAAAAATATCCTGCTCGTGTTTCTCCTTGTCAATTACTGTTTTTCCTAACATAAAAGCACTAATGTGGGACAAATGCGACACATACGCAATGTGCTTATCGTGTGATTTAGGATCCATATACCTAATGCGCATTCCCATTTCTTGAAACAAGGCCAAGGCGCGCTCTTGCAATTTGAAAGTCGTTTTCTCTACCTCACAAATAATGTTTGTTTTGCCTTGAAACAACCCTTTTATCGCTGCCGATGGTCCCGAAAATTCCGTTCCAGCAATAGGATGCGTGGCTATAAAATTTCTCCTTTTGGCGTGGTTGGCTATAGCTTCACAAATTGGCAATTTTGTTGAACCCACCTCAAAAACAACCGTTTGGTCTCCTATTGCTTCCAAAACTTGGGGCACAACCGTTAGCGCTACATCTACAGGAACCGAAACAATCACAAAATCAGCATGCATTAAATCTGTAAATGTTGCCATTTCATCAATAACACCCAATTCAATTGCCTGATCTAGATGTTTTTCATTGGTATCAATCCCATAAATCGTGGCGTGCGGATACAAACCTTTAATATCCAACACCATCGAACCACCTATCAAGCCTATGCCTATTACAAATACTTTCATTTTTTTATTTTTATCCGAAGCTTATCCTGCTATCCGTTGCAATCTTTCCTGCCGAACACCGGCAGCAAAGGATTTCCGCTGCTATCAGGGCTAGGGGATTTCGTTCTCGAGAACATTTATTTTCTTAAAAACGATCTTTATTTTTCAACTCTACGACGTGAAAAATCAATCAAGTCCTTACGAAAATCGACTGATTGCCTCTCTTATTTTTTCTTCTTCAACACACAAAGCAAACCGAATGTACCCTTCACCGTTACTCCCAAAAATAGTTCCCGGTGTAATAAAAATTGATTTCTCATGCAAGATTTTATCAATAAACGCCTCTGCTGATGTAACTCCCTCGGGTAATTTTGCCCAAACAAATAAACCAACACCTTCTTTATACACTTTACAACCCAGTTTTTCAGCAAGTTCCTCTGTTACAATTCGTCTTTTTTTATAGATCTCATTCATAGCATCAAACCAAGCTTTATCACTTTTTAAAGCTTCAACAGCTCCTTTTTGAATTCCGTAAAACATGCCGCTATCCATATTGCTTTTTACTTTCAAAACCGCATCAATAGCATTGGCGTTTCCTAACACCATTCCTACTCTCCAGCCCGCCATGTTAAAAGTTTTACTTAAAGAATTCAGTTCTAAAGCCACATCCTTTGCTCCTTCTACCTGCAATAAACTCATCGGATTGTCATTCAAAACAAAACTATATGGATTGTCGTTGACCAGTAAAATTTCATGTTTTGCAGCAAAAGCCACTAATTTTTCAAACAATTCTAAGCTCCCTCGAGATCCCGTGGGCATGTGCGGATACCCAATCCACATGATTTTCACTTTGCTTAAATCCAATTGTTCCAAAGCTTCAAAATCCGGCTCCCACTGGTTTCCTTCTTTTAAATCATAACATACTGGCACCGCTCCTACTAAATTGGTCACTGATGTATACGTTGGATAACCCGGATTCGGAATCAAAACGTGATCGCCTTCATTCAAAAAAGCTAGCGAAATGTGCATAATTCCCTCCTTGGAACCCATCAAAGGCAAAATTTCTTTTACAGGGTTGAGTGCTACACCATAATTTTTGGCATAAAAAGCAGCCATACCCTCGCGCAACTCCGGTAAACCTTGATAACTCTGGTATTGATGCGCATTTTCATCTTGCATCGCAGCTACAATTGCAGCTACAATTGCAGACGCCGGTTGTAAATCTGGACTCCCAATTCCCATATTAATGATGGGTTTTCCTTCGGCTACGAGTTGCCTTACTTCTCTCAATTTGGAGGAGAAATAGTACTCTTCAATGATATGGAGACGCTTTGCTGTGGTAATCATGTATAAATTTTTATATCTGTGTAATTTGGTAACTTGAGGCTATTTATATTTTAGTATTCTTGTACTCACCCAAGACTTTAAAGTATTCGGCCATAATATTCAATAATGATTTTGCTTTAGCATAATCTTCGTATTTCTCAAAAGTGACATCCACAAAAAAGGAATATTTCCAGGGTGTTTCAATTTTGGGCAAAGATTGAATCTTGGTTAAATTCAATTTGCAATCGCTCATCACGTTTAAAACTGCTGCTAAACTCCCGCGTTTGTGATCTAGTTCAAATTTTATCGATGCTCTGTTGATTTCACTTTCGGGAACAAATGAATTTTCTTTTTTGATAATCACAAAGCGCGTCATGTTGTTCTTAATCGTCTGGATTTCTGGCGCAATAATTTCCAAATCATACATTTCCGAAGCTGTTTTGCTTGCAATCGCCGCTATTCCTTTCAGTTGCTTTTCTTGAATTCTTCGTGCAGTTTCAGCGGTATCTTTGTCTTCAACCAATTTAATATTGGGATATTTTTTCAAGAAATCCATGCACTGCAACAATGCCATCGGATGCGAATGTACTTCAAGAATATCTTCTATTTTCTGACCTTTCAACGCCATTAAATTTTGATGAATACTCAAATAATGCTCTCCAATTATGTGTAAATTATTCTTGTCAATTAAGGCATAATTGGGAATAATAGGCCCTGCAATAGAGTTTTCAATAGCCATCACCGCTTGATCTGACTTACCTGATAACAAGCTATCTACCAATTCCTCAAAAGACAAACACTCGTCAAGAATAAATTCATGATTGAAATATTCTTGTGCCACTTGATGATGAAACGAGCCCATAATGCCTTGTATTCCTATAGTTGTATTCATTTTACACACTTTTAAGCAAAAAAAAATCCCGATTTGCATCGGGATTGTATATTTATAGTATCAATTTAATTTTTGAATTAAATAACCATGCAACAATCCCTTTCTACCTTCCAGAAGAAATAATAAGAGTTGCTAAAATAAAATCGGTTACTCAACATGTTGTTGTTTTTTTGTATTAATTACTTTGCGAATGTATACATAATTTTTAACTGCACCCAAAAAAAAGTTGATTTTATGACACAAAAAAGAGATTCGCTAAAAAGTTGGTTATTAATTATGTAATGTTTAAAAAAAAGCTTTAAAAATACCATTCATACAACAGCAATTCTTGTATTGTAAAGTACAAACAAGCCTCAGTTATCTTGCAACACACAATATTGAAAGTGATTTATAGTAGTGCTTTTTCAGAAAGCCATTTTTTTCCTTCGGCGATTCTTGCCACCAGCATTGCCGAAATTAAATCTCCATTAGCATTTAATAAAGTTGCCATTGGATCCACCAAAGTTCCAATAATCATTGCCGCTGGTAAGGCTTGTTCCATGGGGAAACCATAAACGGTTATCGCCAGGATTTCGCCTATGTAGCCACCATTAGGAATACCACCTTCAACAACAGAAACCACAACTGTAATTCCTAAAGCGGTAAGTATCGTAATTGGATCTGTAAAATCCTTTCCAAACATGGCAAAAATAACGGCTATCTTAATAATGGATGACATACTCGAACCATCTTTATGCAAAGGTGCGCCCAGTGGAATAACGACATTCCTAATGTGAGCAGGAATATTCATTTTTTCGGCACCATCAAGATTTGCTGGAATGGTAGCAATACTGCTGCACGTACCAATAGCTGTTAACGATGGTGTTATATTATTTTTCCAAAACACTTTAAACCCTAATTTTCCACCCGCCATGTAGGCATACAAACTAAAAAACACAATAAAGTAAAAAGCACAAACAGCATAGTAAAGCCCTAGCGGCTTGGCATAAGC
This sequence comes from Flavobacterium sp. GNP011, assembly GCF_056428925.1. NCBI lineage: Bacteria > Pseudomonadati > Bacteroidota > Flavobacteriia > Flavobacteriales > Flavobacteriaceae > Flavobacterium > Flavobacterium sp. GNP011. Next base: position 96,977 of record NZ_JBWJVJ010000002.1, read on the forward strand.
ACCAAACAGTTGCGGACCAAAAATACCCACCTGATAAGCAAAATAGGCACCTAAACCTACGGGTGCTGTTTGCATAATAATGTGTAGCAATTGTTTCATTACTTCGTTACCAGATCGTAAAAACCTAGTGAAATCATTGCCTTTTTCGCCAGATTGCAAGCTGGCAAAACCTACTAAAAAGGAAAAAAGAATGAGTGCCAGCATGTTTTTTCGGGACAACAATTCATAAAAATCACCCGCGGTGAGCAATTGCGTAATCTGAGAGCCAGTGCTATTTTCGGCTACAATTTCTAGCGGAATTTTAGAAATGATAATATCTTGATTGATTGGAAAAATCAAAACTCCTGCCACCATAAGGATTGCAGAAACCAAGACCGTAAATAAAAAGACTCCAATTACGATTAAGAATAACTTTCCTAGTTTTTCGGTTTTTTCTAAAGTAGCAATTGATGCCGATATGGTAAAAAACACTAACGGAATAATGGCCGTAAACAACAAATTTAGAAAAATGTCTCCCAAAGGTTTCAAAACCTCCACCTCTTTACCAAAAACCAATCCTAATACACTTCCTGCAAGGATACCCCCAAGAAGTAGCATAATACTTTTGTAATTTTTCACGAAACCTCCTGATCCTATGTCTTTCATGTGTCTTTTGAACTATTTTTAGTAAATATAGAAATCTAAATGATAGCGGTGCAATCACAATGCTTCTTTTTCATCATTTCGAATAGAAGTGCTCGCAACTATTCGTGAAAAAATTATTCGTGAATTAGTAGGCAATCGAACAACAAATCCATTCATTTTCTGTTTACTTTTGCAACAAATAATTCATCATGTCAATAGCAGTAAATAATATTTCCAAAAGCTACGGTGCTCAAAAAGCATTAGATAACATTTCATTTTCAATTAACAAAGGAGAAATTGTTGGTTTTTTAGGTCCAAATGGAGCTGGAAAATCGACTTTGATGAAAATTTTAACTACCTACATTACCGCTGATGAAGGAACTGCCGCGGTAAACGGGCAGGATGTAAACACCAATCCAAAAGCCGTACAACTTTCTATTGGGTACTTGCCAGAACACAATCCATTGTATTTGGATTTGTATGTTCGTGAATATTTAGCCTTTAACGCCGATGTGTACAAAGTTGCCAAATCTAGAATCGAAGAGGTAATTCAACTGACTGGTTTAAGTACCGAAAGCCACAAAAAAATAGGCCAACTCTCTAAAGGGTACCGCCAGCGTGTAGGTTTAGCAAATGCGCTACTTCACAATCCTGATGTTTTAATCCTGGATGAACCTACAACTGGTTTAGATCCAAACCAGTTGATGGAGATTAGAAACGTAATTAAAAACGTGGGAAAAGACAAAACTGTTTTTCTTTCAACACACATTATGCAAGAGGTTGAGGCTATTTGTGATCGTGTGATCATCATCAACAATGGAAAAATTGTTACCGATAAAAAACTGGATAACTTAATTTCTGAAGATAAGGAACAAGTCATTGAAGTGGAATTTGATTTTCAAGTCGAAGAACAATTGATTTCTAAAATTGAAAATCTGGTTTCGTATGTGAACGTTCACGATATGATGTGGGAACTGACTTTTAAATCAGATAAAGACATGCGTTCTGTTGTCTTTGATTTTGCTCAAAACAATGGTTTGAAAACCTTACAACTCAATCAAAAGAATAAAAATTTAGAAGCAGTGTTTAGAGAGATTACGAAATAGTTAGCAGTGTTCCGTTTTTAGTGTTAAGATATATTTCGAATAAAAAATAAACTCTTTTTAATCATCTAAAAAAAGCTTCCAGCCTTCAAGAGGCTGGAAGCTTTTAAACTATAAAGAATAAATTGCTAAAAAAGCTGACTCGCTATTTGACGGATATTTTCAGATTTTCCCATAGAGTAATAATGCAAAACAGGAACTCCAGCAGCCTTTAGTTCACGGGATTGCTGAATAGCCCATTCAATTCCCACTTGTTTTACATCTGCATTTGTTTTGCATTTATCTACTGCATCAATTAAATCTTCTGGCAAATCAATTCGGAATATTTGCGGTAAAATTTGCAAATGTCTTTTTACCGCCAATGGCTTGATGCCAGGAATAATAGGTACTGTAATTCCCATTTCTCTGGCTTTGGACACAAATTCAAAATATTTGGCATTGTCAAAAAACATTTGTGTTACCACATAATCAGCACCCGCATCAACTTTTTCTTTCAAACGTTTTAAATCAGATAAAAGAGATGGAGATTCCAAATGTTTTTCAGGATATCCAGCCACACCAATACAAAAGTCAGCCTTATTGTCAACATGCATCACTTCATGCAAATACTTGCCTTCGTTCAACAATTTGATTTGCTGCACTAGATCAATAGCAAAGTTATTTCCACCCGCTTTTGGAACAAAGGATTGTTCGTCCTTCATAGCATCACCGCGCAACGCCATTACATTATTGATTCCCAGATAATGACAATCTACTAGTAAATACTCTGTTTCTTCCTTGGTAAAACCGCCACACAAAACATGAGGAACGGTATCTACATTGTATTTATGGGTTATCGAAGCGCAAATTCCAAGGGTTCCTGGTCGCATTCTCGTTAGCTTTTTATCCAATAAACCATTGCCTTTATCCACATAAATAAACTCCTCGCGTGAGGTAGTTACATCAATAAATGGCGGTTTGAACTCCATCAAAGGGTCAATGTTGTCATACAATTCTTGAATACTTTTCCCTTTTTGAGGCGGAATAATTTCAAATGAAAACAAAGTTTCTCCTTTGGCTTTTTCTATATGTTGTGTTACTTTCATTTTATTTTTTGTTTCATGTTCCAAGTTTAAAGTTTAAAGTTCTCCCAAGTAACTTGAAACCTTAAACTTGAAACAAAATTCCTAATCGGCAATATTCGGGTTCAACCATTTCATGGCTACATCAGTAGAAACATTTCTTCTTTTGGCGTAGTCAATTACTTGATCTTCTTTAATTTTTCCGAGTCCAAAATACTTGCTTTCTGGATTCCCAAAGTAATAACCAGATACTGATGAAGCCGGCCACATGGCCATACTTTCGGTTAAGGTTACTCCAATTTCTTCTGCAACATTTAATAACTTCCAAATCGTGGGTTTCTCTAAATGATCCGGACAAGCTGGATATCCTGGCGCTGGTCGAATCCCTTTGTACACCTCATCAATCATATCTTCGGTGGATAAATTCTCATCAGCGGCATAACCCCAGATTTCTTTACGGATTTTTTCGTGTAGATATTCAGCAAAAGCTTCTGCAAAACGATCAGCCAGTGCTTTCACCATGATCGAATTATAATCATCTAAATCCTTTTCAAATTCAGCCGCCCATTCGTCTACTCCAAAACCAGTAGTCACGCAAAATGCTCCCATATAATCCACTTTTCCGCTATCTTTTGGGGCAATAAAATCAGACAAAGCGATGTTTGGCGCTCCTTTGGTTTTTTGAGATTGTTGGCGCAAAGTCAAAAAGAGCCCCCTAACCCCCAAAGGGGGAACTATCTCCTTTGTAGACAACTCCTTGCTGATTTTTTCAATTGTTTCATGTAAATTATTCAATACCTCTTTATTAGTGTATCTAACAACTTTAAAACCCTTAGATTCCAACCATATAGTTCTCTCTTTATCATGTTCAATTTGTTCGGGATAATTATGAATAGATCCATCTACTTCAATAACTAGCTTTTTTTCCAAACACACAAAATCAACTATATATTCCCCTATTACATGTTGCCTTCTAAATTTATACCCTTCTACTCCTCTATTAGATAAAACATTCCATAGCATTTTCTCAGCTTCTGCTGATTTGTTTCTCATCTCTTTAGCGCGTTCTTTTAAAACATCATACAAAATAGGATTTGCTGTTTCCCAAGTTTGTTTTGCTGTTTCGAGAGTAGCTCCCCCTTCGGGGGCGGGGGGGGCTTCGTATAGTTCAATATCATCATCATTAATTTGATTCGCAGGAAAAATGCCGTAAATACCTTTGGCAGTCAATTTTTTCTCCTCTAAAATAACTTTCAGCATCGCTTGTGCATCAGCAAAAACCGAAGTCGCTTGTTCGCCCACTACCTCATCAGTTAAAATAGCTGGATATTTCCCAAACAATTCCCAAGTTCTGAAAAACGGTGTCCAATCGATATAAGGCACCAAAGTTTCTAACTCAACTTCTACGATTTGCTTGCCAATTACTTTAGGTTTCACGGGCGTGAAATTATCCCAATCCAATTGCAATTTATTTTTACGGGCTTGCTCAATGGTCAAGAAATTCTTGTCGCGGGAACGATTCAAAAACGTTTCTCTAAACGCATCGTATTCTGCACGAATATCACTGGCATATATTTTTCGGTTGTGATCCAATAAATTACCCGCTACCGTTACCGCTCTCGAGGCATCGTTCACGTGAATTACCGTTTGGCTGTATTGAGGAGCAATTTTCACGGCCGTATGCGCACGCGAAGTTGTTGCACCACCAATCATTACTGGAATTTTCAGTCCTCTTTTATCCAATTCCTTAGCGAGATACACCATTTCGTCAAGCGATGGCGTAATCAATCCGCTCAATCCAATAATATCTACATCGTGTTCAATAGCTGCAGCAATGATTTTTTCTGGAGGCACCATTACACCTAGATCTACGATCTCATAGTTGTTACAAGCCAGTACAACCGAAACTATATTTTTTCCAATATCATGAACATCTCCTTTTACGGTCGCCATCAGGATTTTTCCGTTCCCAGATTTATCCCCAACTTGCTTTGCCGCTTCAATAAACGGCAAAAGATAAGCTACTGCTTTTTTCATTACACGTGCCGATTTCACCACTTGTGGCAAAAACATTTTACCCGAACCAAACAAATCACCCACGACATTCATTCCCGTCATCAAGTTGATTTCGATTACTTCAATGGGTTTTGTTGCGGCTTGTCGCGCTTCTTCAACATCTTCTTCTATAAACGCATCCACTCCTTTTACTAATGAGTGCGTGATTCTTTCTTGAACCGTTCCAGAACGCCATTCTAATACCGCCTTTTCATTTGTTTTAGATCCATCGCCTTTTACATTCTCAGCAAAATCGAGCAAACGTTCAGTCGCATCGTCGCGTCTGTCCAGAATCACATCTTCAACATGTTCCAATAAATCTTTCGGAATCTCATCATAAATCGACAACATTTCTGGGTTTACAATCCCCATTGTCATTCCGTTTTGAATGGCGTGGTACAAGAAAACCGAGTGCATCGCCTCACGAACCGTATCATTTCCTCTGAACGAAAACGAAACGTTACTCACCCCACCGCTGATATGTGCATGCGGTAAATTTTCGCGAACCCACTTGGTTCCTCTAAAGAAATCCAACGCATTCAAGCGGTGCTCTTCCATACCTGTTGCTACTGGGAAAATATTCAAATCGAAGATGATGTCTTGTGGCGGAAATCCAATTCCCACCAAAATATCATACGAACGCTGACAAATTTCAACACGCCTTTCGTAATTATCCGCCTGACCCACTTCGTCAAAAGCCATCACAATCACCGCCGCTCCGTAACGCTTTATCAATTTAGCATGATGTACAAAAGCTTCCTCGCCTTCTTTCAACGAAATCGAATTCACAACACATTTCCCTTGTACAACTTTCAAACCGGACTCAATGATTTCCCATTTTGAACTGTCAATCATAATCGGAACTCGCGAAATATCCGGTTCAGCCGCAATCAAATTCAGGAATTTTGTCATCGCATATGCGCCATCAAGCATTCCTTCATCCATATTGATATCGATGATTTGTGCACCGCCTTCTACTTGCTGGCGCGCAATATCAAGCGCCTCATCGTATTTTTCTTCCTTAATCAATCGAAGAAATTTTCGCGAACCTGTCACATTGGTTCGTTCCCCTACATTCACAAATACACTTTCGGGCGTAATGATTAAGGGCTCCAATCCTGATAATACTAGGTTTCTTCTTTTTTCTGCCATTTCTTTATTTTCAGTTACTCCGTTACTAAGACACTTAGACTGAGTTTTTATTTTTTTATTTATTGCAAAGTTTTCGAAACCTTACCATTTTATTTTAATTCTTTTTTGGGCGTGTCCCTCCAAAAAAAGTCGGGTCGGGCTATTCGTTCTATCTTTTGTTCCGCTATCGCTTCACAAAAGGATGCCACTGCTATCCCTCACGCGGGCGTTGTGCTATTCAACCCATTTTTATTTCAATGAAACGATTCCATTTTTCTAATTGATAACGGAATGAATTTTCCTCTTACATCCCAACGGATTAAAATCCGTTGCTATAAAATAAGTCGTTCCTACGGAACTTTTATGCTGCGAGCGGGACGCTCGCGGTAGCTGGGTTAACTAGCAGATATAATTCATTTATATTTTTCTTGAATTGATTTACAATTACTATTCAAACCAGGATAAATACTTTCTTCTGAAATTCCTAACCATCTTAATTCTTTTTTAATTTCATTTTTCTTGCATCCATCAATAACTATACTTCTCAAAAACATATCCTTATTAGAGTTATTTAGCAAACCATTAATTTCATTTCCAAAAATTGTAAAGCAAGATTTTTGTGCTTTCATTCTTTCGTCAAACAGATACGGATAAATTGCTAATGGAAAAGCCTTTTTATTTGATTCAAAATCCATTTCTAAATATTTCCTGCAAAATTCATCTATAACCAATTTTCCATCTTCATATAAATCTTCTTTTTTTGAACTTTGTGGAAAATAAATCATAGTCGAATTAATACTTGTATAATTACTATATGTTGTTTGGTTCAATTTGTGAGGATCTAAAACCCATATTTTAAAATCATCTTTATTATTATCATCTTTAACTGCAAAATATATTGCAACTAATGCACTTTCGGTCCAATCTAATAAACGGGTTCTTAATCCATAATGCTGCATTAAAAAATAATTATTCCAGCTATTATTTTCAATTCTGTTTTGATTTAAAAACATCATTGAATTTCTTAAAAACTCTGCTTTTAAATTATTTTCAACGTCTTTTGTATTCCTAAATATATCATTATAATCTTCTTCATCAACCCGACCTACACACCTATAAGCATTAGGGAGTAATGGAGTAAAAGGTACTAAATCAATTTTATTTTTTAAAGATTCTCTATTTTCTAAAGGAGTAAAATCTTTTTCAGCTCTAAACCAAAAATTCTGTATACCGCCAATATTATTAAATGAACTAAATTGATATTTAATTAATTCAATTATTTCTGAAAGGCTTTCAGCTTTTTTATCCATTTTACTTTAATAAATAATTAAAAACAATAAATTATTCTTTTACATCACCGCATTAGAAACCCTAGGTTTGTATTCCTTAGCGATATCTGCAATTAACTTGATGTGTGCTGGTGTTGTTCCGCAACAACCGCCTATAATGTTGACCAAATTATCGTCTAAATATTCTTTGATAAAAGCTTGCATCTGTTCTGGTGTTTCGTCGTATTCTCCAAAGGCGTTGGGCAATCCTGCATTAGGATGCGCCGATACGTTGAACGACGTGTTCTGTGACAAGGTTTGTAAATACGGTTTCAATAAATCGGCACCAAGTGCGCAATTGAATCCTACGCTCAACAACGGTATGTGCGATACTGAAACTAAAAAAGCCTCAACCGTTTGTCCCGAAAGTGTTCTTCCAGATGCATCGGTAATCGTTCCTGAAACCATAATTGGAATATCAAGATTACGTTCGCCTTTTACCTCTTCAATGGCAAAAAGTGCTGCTTTGGCATTTAAGGTATCAAAAATAGTTTCTACCAAAAGTAAATCGCAACCACCATCCATAAGCGCTTCTACTTGTTGCTTGTACGCAATGCGCAAATCATCAAAAGTTACGGCTCTGTAACCTGGGTCGTTTACATCTGGCGACATGCTTGCTGTTCTGTTCGTGGGTCCAATGGAACCCGCAACAAAACGAGGTTTGTCTGGATTTTTAGCGGTAAAATCATCGGCTACTTCTCGGGCTATTTTTGCCGACTCATAGTTCAATTCATACACATATTCTTCCAGATAATAATCGGCCATACCGATCGTGGTTCCTGAGAAGGTATTGGTTTCAACAATATCAGCTCCAGCTTCAAAATAAGCGGCATGAACGTCTTTTATGGCTTGTGGCTGAGTGAGCGACAATAAATCGTTGTTTCCTTTTAGCGAATGCGGAAAATCTTTGAAACGTTCTCCTCTAAAATCCTCTTCGGAGAAATTGTAACGTTGCAACATGGTTCCCATAGCTCCATCAAGGATGAGTATTCTTTCTAAAAGAGCCCCCCTAACCCCCGAAGGGGGAGTTACTGCTGATGCTTTCATAATATTTGACATAACTTATGATAATTAAAATCTAGAAAATATTCTAAATCTATACTTTTGAATAATAATTACAAAAGTTCACTATTTTAACTCTTTAGCCCCGATTGCAGTGAAAATCCTTTTATTTTTTTCTTTAAAAAATAAAAGATTACTTCACTAAACTTTCATTTTAAACGGAGTTCAGTGAACTTCGTTTGTAACGGAAAGCGGGAACGATTATGACTGAAAAGCGCCATTTATCTGCTCTAAAAAATTCGATATGTTGTCAAGAAAAGGTTTGAGAAATACTGTAGAAGTATTCTTGTGTTATCTATCTTTGATACTGATTGTATAAAGTAGAATGTAGCACCTTCTTTAAAAAATAAAGGGTTGCTAAGGTTTCATTGGGTCTTTCCCTCCGCCTTTCGTGATAACTTTCAATAAATATAGGAACAGTGCAAAGGAACGACATAGCGCTAACAATTGCAAGTATTTTTTTTAAAGATTCTTAGGTAGTTTGTTGCAAAACTTTAAAATAAAAAAAGGTTCTGAATTCCTAAGATTTTAACCAATCTTAGCAACTCAGAACCTTTGTAACTCTGCAACTTTATTTACACTATTGCTTTTACAACCGCTTTTGGAGCTTCTTTACGAGTTCCGTCAAAACCATCTACACCAGAAACGGTAGTATATTTTAACACATAACGCTTTCCTGGATTAATGATTTGGTAGGCCGCTTGACACATTAAAGTGGCTTCATGGAATCCACACAAGATCAATTTTAATTTTCCTGGATAGGTATTTACGTCACCAATGGCGAAAATTCCAGGAATATTGGTTTGGTAATCTAAAGAGTTATTTACTTTGATGGCGTTCTTTTCGATTTCTAATCCCCAGTCACCGATAGGACCTAACTTTGGCGTAAGACCAAAAAGCGGAATAAAATAATCGGTTTCGATGGTACGTTGTGCGCCGTTTTCCTCGACTACAACTGCCTCAAGATGTTCGGCACCTTTTAAACCTATTACTTCACCTGGTGTAATCATTTTAATTTTACCAGAAGTCTTTAACTCTTGTACTTTTTCTACAGAGTCTAAAGCTCCACGAAACTCGTTGCGACGGTGAATCAAAGTCACTTCTGAAGCTACATTTGCCAAGAATATACTCCAATCTAAAGCCGAATCTCCACCTCCAGCGATAACTACGCGCTTATCACGGAATTTTTCTGGATTTTTAATGAAGTATTTAATTCCTTTATCTTCGTAAAATTCGATGTCCTCAATCAATGGTTTTCTTGGTTCAAAACTACCTAATCCACCAGCAATAGCAATAACTGGTGCATGGAATTTCTTGCCTTTGTTTGAAGTCACAATAAATGTTCCGTCTTCTTGTTTTTCGATGGTTTCGGCACGTTCACCCAAGGTAAATCCTGGTTCGAACTGCTTGATTTGCTCCATTAAATTATCTACTAAATCACCAGCTAATACTTCTGGAAATCCAGGAATATCATAAATAGGTTTTTTAGGATATAACTCTGATAACTGCCCTCCTGCTTGTGGCAAAGCATCTAATATATGGCATTTTAATTTTAATAATCCTGCTTCAAAAACTGCAAATAAACCTGTTGGCCCTGCGCCAATAATGAGTATGTCTGTTTTAATCATTTTGATTTAATTTAGTATCCTTTGTTTTGCTTCCAATTGTAATTGTAGGCTGTAATGGAAATTGTTAATTGTGTTTATATATGTTATTGTATTGAACCTAGGAGCTCAATACTTTTATTTTAAATTGAGTACAAATATCACCATTCTGTTTAGTTAAAAAAACAGAAACTGATTATTAAGAACTATTACATCTTAGCTTTTTTCTATGAACTTGAGATTCTGTCTTGTGTTTACTTTGCTTTAAGCGTCTCGGTGATTTCATTCATTTTTTGAACTTTTTCCTCAAAATTACCTTTCAGCGTTTTTCGGTATTGATTGAGATTATCGACCATTTTATTGATATCGTCTGGAATTATTTCTTCAAAAAACTCTCGCAATCGTTTGGCTGTAGTGGGTGATTTTCCGTTGGTTGAAATGGCAATTTTTACATTCCCTTTGGTTACAATTCCGCCCAAATAATAATCACACAAAGGCGGTGTATCAGCAATATTACAAATCAAATATCTTTTTCGGGACAAATCATAAATCCTCTTGTTCACCTTCAAATCATCGGTGCAGGCAATCACCATGTGGCGTTTACGGAGCATCCAGCGATTGAATTTTTTGTAGGTCAACTTCACTGTTGGGTGGCTTGCCGCCAAGGTTTCTAACTCTGGTAAAAACCAAGGTGCTACTACCTCAACATTGGCATTAGGACTGGATTTCAACAGAAACGATAGTTTTTCTAAACCCACATTTCCGCCGCCCACAATGAGCACATTGAGGTTGTGTAATTTTAAAAAAATAGGATATAATTCGTTTCTCTCCACTGTTATTTTAATTCTTTGGCTATAAATTCTTCGTAAAAACCTTTTAATTTATTGCTCTCTTTAACCACCTCGCCAATGACGATAATGGCAGGCGAACTTAATTGTTGTTGCGTCACCACTTGCTCAATGGTGTTGATGGTTCCCACGCCAATTTTCTCTTGAGCGGTAGTTCCATTTTGAATAATGGCAACCGGTGTTTCACCTTTAGATTCATTTTGGAACAAATCGATAATCTGAGTGAGTTTGCTCATTCCCATCAAAATAACCACAGTTGCTGATGATTGTGCAGCCAAAGCCACATCATTTGACAATTTCCTGTCAGAAGTTGTGCCTGTAATTACCCAAAAACTTTCAGAAACGCCTCTTTTGGTCAATGAAATCCCTTGATAAGCCGGAACAGCAATAGAGGATGAAATTCCAGGCACCACCGCTGTAGGTATGCCAAAACTTTCTATAAAATCAATTTCTTCACTTCCGCGTCCAAAAATAAAAGGATCGCCTCCTTTTAAACGAACTACATGACCGTACGTCAAAGCATTGTCTACAATTAATTGGTTGATTTGATCTTGCGAATATTCATGACAGCCTTTGCGTTTGCCTACAAAAATCTTAATGGCTTTTTTGGGTGCATACGTCAAAATCTCCTCGTTGGCCAAGGCGTCGTACAATACCACATCCGCTTCTGCTAATGCTTTGGCGCCTTTGATCGTCAGTAAATCAGGATCGCCAGGACCTGCACCAACTAATGTTACGATGGGTTGTTTCTTGTTAAGCATCAGCTAAGTCTTTATTTCTATACGCTTCGATGGCATCAAAAAACACAATGGCATCTTGAATGTACTTTTTAGCAAATTCGGCAGAAGGTTCATTTTGATTGATTTGATACACAAGTTCTCGTAAAGAAGATTGCAATTGAATTGTATTTGTAGCCACAAAAACGGTATCAAACAAATCGATTATTCCCGCTTGGTGGTTTGTTTTTTGGTTTTCAGCCAGTAATAATGCTTTGGCTCCATTGACAAATCCGGCGTACGCCAAATAAATAGCATCCGACCATTTTGCATCTTCATAAGCTTCTTGAGCAAAAGTCAATTTTTCTTTCGCTTCAAATAATAAAGTAGCTACCAAGTCAATTACAACTCCCGCACATTCTCCTACCCCAACTGCTTTTACATAATTATCTGCATTTCCCCAGTCAATAAAATCAGCTTCGGTAAGATTGGTTACATCGGCTAATGGTTTCAAAAATTCGTAGAAATATTTTTCGCCTTGAGCGTCATAATAATTCAAGAACGATTGTCCGTTTGCATTGGCTTCAAAATCATTTAAAATCAATCGCAAAGCATCTGGACCTCTTCGGCTCGGGATTTTGATTACTTTATCAGAGAATCTTCCAGATCCGTTTCCTAAGTTTCCACCGCCTAATAAAACTTGCAAGGCTGGGGCTACTAATTTTCCCGCATTGATTGACATTCCTTGAAATCCAATTTCGGCCATATTATGTTGCCCGCAAGCATTCATACAACCACTAATTTTAATAGTAATTTCACGGTTGTTGCTGTACTGCGGATATTCAGTAGTTAAAACGCGTTCTAACTCTACTGCAATTCCAGTGCTGCTCGCAATTCCTAAGTTACACGTATCAGTACCTGGACAAGCTGTAATATCAGCAATCGTGTTGTAGCCTGTGGTTACAAAATCTAATTTGGCTAATTCTTGGTAAAAGAAAGGAAGGTTTTCCTCTTTTACATGACGAATTAAAATATCTTGGCGCAACGTAAAACGCAATTCGTTTGCTGCATAATTTTTTATCAAATGCGCTAATTCTCTCGCTTTATCAGTATAAAAATCACCTAATTGTACTTTGATTCCAATGGCCACATAACCCGCTTGTTTTTGCGGAATTACATTTGATTTTTTCCACGCTTCAAAAGCTACTGTATCTTCAATTTCGACTTTTGGAACTTCTAATAAAGGCGCTGCAATAGCACCCTCAAAAGCAGTGGTGTCAATTTCGACTGTATGCAGTGACAACGCTTTTTTCTCTTCGTCTACCAATCGTAAAAATTCGTCTTTCCCTATTTCTTTCAACAAAAATTTCAAACGTGCTTTTAAACGTTTGGCTCTTTCACCGTAGCGGTCAAAAATTCTTAAAATCCCTTCGGTAGTTGGAATGATTTGATTGGCCGGAATAAACTTTGTCAGCAATTCAGCATGACTCGGTTGTGAACCTAAACCTCCACCTAACATTACTTTGAAACCTTTTACACCGTCTACAATTTTTGGAATAAATCCTAAATCGTGTAAATAACTCAAACCGGTATCTTTATCTGATGATGAAAAAGACATTTTGAATTTACGTCCCATTTCTTGACAAACCGGATTTCTCAAGAAAAATTGAAACATCGCATGCGCATACGGAGACACATCAAAAGGTTCCTCTGGATCAATTCCTGCTGTTTCGCTAGCGGTAATATTTCGAACTGTGTTTCCACAAGCTTCTCTTAAGGTAACATCGTCTTTTTCTAACTCAGCCCAAAGTTGCGGTGTTCTATCTAAACTCACGTAATGAATTTGGATATCTTGACGCGTTGTAATGTGCAAACGCCCTGTTGAATACTCATCAGAAACTTTTGTGATGCGCACGAGTTGCTCGCTAGTTACTTTACCAAAAGGTAATTTAATACGAATCATTTGCACGCCTTCCTGACGCTGCCCGTAAACGCCTCGTGCCAAACGCAGACTACGAAAACGCTCGTCATCAATTTTTCCGTCACGGAATAAAGCAATTTTTCTTTCTAAATCGATTATGTCTTTTTGAACAATCGGATCTTCAATTTCGGTTCTAAAACTTTCCATTTGTTATAAGCTATTAGCTATTAGCTTTGGGCTGTTAGCTGTTTATGAAATTCATTTTACATTTTTGCTGAAGGCTTAAAGCCAATAGCTAAAGGTTATTTTATAAATCCTACTCCTGCTGTTGTGTTGGTTGTTGCATCAATTAAGATGAAGGCGCCGTTTGATTTATTATCGTTATACGCATCAAAATAAATGGCTTTGCTTAACTTAATATTTACTTCGCCAATTTCGTTGATGGCTAGTTGAGAAGCTTCTGTTGTTCCTGAGAAATCAGTTGCAATCACATTTTTCACACTGTCAATCTTAGCCAAAACTCTGTTGGTATTGTGTTGTACAAAATATTTAGCACCAGGAACCAACTTTTTACTGTCCATCCAGCATACGGTGGTGTTGATGTCTTTCTCTACTTTTGGCAATTCAGATGATTTTACAATCATGTCGCCTCTAGTTACATTGATATCATTTTCTAATTCAATGGTTATCGACGAGCCCACAGTTGCTTCCTCAAATTGCTTATCAAAAAAGTGAATATTTGTCACCACTGATTCTGTTAAAGAAGGCAGCACCGTTACCGCATCACCCACTTTGATATTATTTCCATACAATTTTCCGGCATAACCTCTAAAATCGTGGTATTCTTCTGTTTTTGGTCGGATTACGGTTTGAACAGGGAAACGCGCTTTACCTTTTTCATAAACATCGGCTGGTTCTAAAGCTTCCAGATGCTCCAGAATGGTTTGTCCTTGGTACCAAGGCATTCCTCCTAATGATTCTACTACATTATCACCTGTCAAAGCACTTAACGGTATGTAACTCACGTTTTGTTCTTTGAAAGTACTTTTAGCATTTAAGGCTTCAAAATCCGCTTTGATTTTATTAAAAACTTCTTCTGAATAATCCACCAAATCCATTTTGTTGATCGCCACAATAACTTCTTTTACTCTCAATAAATTATTGATAAAAAAGTGGCGGTAGGTTTGCTCAATTACGCCTTTACGAGCATCAATTAAAATGATCGATACTTGCGAGGTCGAAGCTCCTGTAACCATGTTACGCGTATACTCTACGTGACCAGGAGTATCAGCAATGATGTAACTTTTTTTGGCTGTCGAAAAATAAATATGCGCCACATCAATGGTAATTCCTTGTTCTCTTTCGGCTACTAAACCGTCCGTAGCCAAAGAAAAATCTAAATAATCATATCCTTTTTGCTTGCTGCTTTTTTCGATTGCTTCCAGCTTATCTGTTGTCAACGATTGTGTATCATACAATAACCTCCCAATCAAGGTACTCTTACCGTCATCTACACTTCCTGCTGTTGCTATTTTTAAAACTTCCATTTTAATATTTTTGTTTCAGGTTTAAAGTTTCAAGTTTTAAAAACTCCTTACCTTAAATCTTTTAATTTTTAAATCCTTAAATCTTTCAATTGGTATTCTAAAAGTATCCTTGTTGTTTTCTTTTTTCCATCGCTGCTTCTGAACGTTTGTCGTCGATTCTAGCGCCTCTTTCTGAAATTGTTGAAGATCTGATTTCACCCACTACTTCAGAAATTGTTGCTGCGTAAGAATCAACTGCTGCCGTACAACTCATGTCACCTACCGTTCTAAAACGAACAATACGTTCTACAATTTCTTCGTTTTCTTCTTGGTAAACAAATGGAGAGTGAGACCAAATCATACCATCACGTAAGAATACTTTACGCTTATGCGAAAAATAAATCGATGGAATTTCAATTTGCTCTTGTTCGATATAACTCCACACATCTAGCTCAGTCCAGTTCGAAATTGGAAAAACACGTACGTTTTGACCGTTCTCTATTTTTCCGTTCAACAAATCGAACAATTCAGGACGCTGATTTTTTTCATCCCATTGACCAAAATCATCTCGTACCGAAAAAATTCGCTCTTTGGCTCTGGCTTTTTCCTCGTCACGACGTGCTCCACCAATACATGCATCAAATTTAAATTCTTCGATAGCATCTAAAAGTGTTGTGGTTTGCAAGCTGTTTCTGCTAGAATATTTTCCGGTTTCTTCGACAACTTTTCCTTGATCAATCGCATCTTGTACATTGCGCACAATTAGTTCTAATCCTAGCTCAGCAACCAATTTATCTCTGAACTCAATGGTTTCAGGAAAATTATGCCCTGTATCTACGTGCAACAATGGGAACGGAATCTTAGCTGGAAAAAAAGCTTTTTGCGCCAAGCGAACTAACGTAATCGAATCTTTTCCACCCGAAAAAAGCAACACAGGTTTGTCAAACTGAGAAATTACCTCTCTGAAAATATATATCGCTTCGCTTTCTAAAGCGTTTGTTTTTAATACTGAACTCATATTTTTATTGTAAAGATTTAAACGATTGAAAAATTTAAAGATTCCAACAATCATTTATAATTTATAATTCATAATTATTTCTGGTGCAACCCGCATTCTTTATGACTGGATTCCCACCACCATCTTCCGGCTCTGATGTCTTCATCTGGAGTGATGGCTCTCGTACAGGGTGCACAACCAATGCTCACAAATCCTTTTTTATGTAATGCATTTTGCGGTACATTATTTTTTTCTAAATAATCTTCTACTTCTTGCAAAGTCCATTTTAAGAGGGGATTGAATTTAATAATCTCAAAATGTGCATCGTATTCAAAAAGTGCCAAATCATTTCTGTTTTCGGATTGCTCTGCTCTCAAACCAGTTATCCAGACCGAATTTCCTTTTAAAGCTTTGCGTAAAGGAACTACTTTTCGAATGGAGCAACATTCTTTTCTATTCTCAACTGATTCGTAAAAACTATTAGGTCCTTTAGTCTCTAATAAATTTTCTACTGCAGCTGCCTCTGGAAAAAATACTTTAATATTTTGATTGTATTTTTTTTGAGTTTTATGAAAAACATCATACGTTTCTTGAAACAATCGACCTGTATCCAATGTGAAAATTTGAACCCCAGCACCACTATTGGCAATCATTGCTGTAACTACTTGGTCTTCTTGACCAAAAGAGGTCGAAAAAACAACTTTATCTTTATATTCTGCAGCTAAATAAACAAACGTTTCCTCTAAACTAAGGTCTTTTGTATGCACTACTAATGCCGCTACTAATTCTTTACTCATAATCTTATTTCGTTTTACAGCAGTTTTGACAAGGTTTTTAAACTCAAAAGAATAATTAAAACACCTACTAATATCATCATTGATTTCCTTGGAATCTTATTCACTAAAAATGCGGCTAACGGAGCTGCCATTACTCCTCCTAAAATCAATCCAATAATTACTTGCCATCCTTGAATACCTCCAAAAAGCATAAATGTTACTCCACTTGAAAAAGCTACTGCAAACTCTGCTGCATTCACCGAGCCAATTGTATATCTTGGATTTCGTCCATTTCCTAATAAAGTAGAAGTCACTATCGGTCCCCAACCTCCGCCTCCTACAGCATCCATAAAACCACCAAAAGTTGCCAGAATACCTAGTTTTTTAGTTTTCTTTTTTACCAGATTCTTTTTTAATGCTTTCCTAATAATGATGACTGCTAACCCAATCATGTACAAAGCGATAAATGGTTTTATCACTTCTCCATCAATCACATCCGACAACAAATAGGCTCCAGTAATAGAACCCAAAACACCTGGAATTAACAAATGTCTTACTAGCTTTTTGTTGATATTTCCAAAACGATGGTGTGAAATTGCCGAAGCTCCAGTTGTAAACATTTCAGCAACGTGAACACCTGTACTACTAATAGCAGGCGGAATTCCGTAAGCTAATAAAAATGAAGTTGAAGTTGCTCCGTAACCCATTCCTAACGTTCCATCTACTAACTGTGCAAATACTCCAATACAGAAAAAAATTAAAAACTCTTGATCAAAACCGGCTATCAAGCCATCCACTGAAAATTCATCATGGTGGTTGTACACTAATGTTGCCAATAATCCTATCAACAAAATTGCAGGAACAAGCACCCATAATCGTTCTACAAAACTTGTCGCAGGGCTTTCGGTATTATTATTCACTTTTAATTCTTTATTCATTCCTTTCAATTCAACAAAATTCAATTTAAAAACTTTTACCCTATCGGGTTACTAGATTATTGTGCAAAAATAACATATTTACTTTAATTACAAAACATTTTTCTAATTAAAACTTAAAATGCAATATCAGCTAAACTATTATTTTCCAAAACCATAAGCGTATTATCACGCACTTCGGTCATTAATTTACGAACGGCGCAAGTGGCTTCATTTGTACAATCGTCACAAGGCTCATAAAAATTATGACTGGCACACGGCAACAAGGCGATAGGCCCTTCAAGAATGCGATATACTTTGGCCATGCTGATGTCCTTCGGTTCTTTTATCAAGTAATAACCGCCGCCTTTTCCTTTTTTGGCTCCCAAAAAACCAGAATGGCGCAACAACAATAAAATACTCTCTAAAAATTTGAGTGAGATATTTTCAGATTTGGCAATATCCGCAATCGCAACAGGAGTTTGGTCTTCTCGGCGCGCCAAAAAGGTCAATGCTTTGATACCGTATTTTGTTTTTTTTGAGAGCATAATCTATTTTTGATTGTGGATTAACGATCATTGATCTTTGCGTTAACAAAAACGAATAACGTTCGATTTAATTTTAGAGAAAGTATACCAACACCAAAACTACAATCTAAAATCGTTAATCCCAAATCTGAAATCTTACGAAAGAGCCTGCTCCAAATCGGCAATTACATCAGTTACGGTTTCTAAACCTACTGAAACACGCACTAATCCATCGGTAATACTCACCGCCAAACGTTCTTCGACAGACAATTTACTGTGCGTTGTTGAAGCTGGATGCGTAACAATAGTTCTGGTATCACCTAAATTTGGCGAAAGCGAACACAATTTAATTTTATCTAGGAAAGCTCTTCCAGCTTCTAATCCTCCTTTGATTTCAAAAGCAACAATATTTCCGCCTAACTTCATTTGCTTTTGTGCGATTTCATATTGAGGATGCGATTTTAAAAAAGGGTATTTCACTTTATTCACCTGAGGATGATTCTCTAAAAACTCCGCTACTTTTAAGGCATTTTCACAATGTCTATCTAATCGAATGGCTAATGTTTCTAAACTTTTAGACAAGACCCACGCATTAAAAGGAGATAAAGCTGGACCTGTAAGTCGGGAAAACAAATAGATTTTCTGAATCAAATCAGCATCCCCAACTGTTATTCCGCCCAAAACGCGACCTTGACCATCCATTAATTTGGTAGCAGAATGCACCACTAAATGCGCTCCCCATTTGATAGGTTGCTGCAAATAAGGCGTTGCGAAACAATTATCAATTATTAAAATTAAATTGTGCTTTTTGGCAATATTTCCTAGCAATTCCAAATCAATGATATCAACCGCAGGATTGGTTGGTGACTCTGCAAAAAGAATTTTTGTATCAGGAGTAATCAAACCTTCAATAGTCTCGGGTTGATTGATGTCAAAATACGAGGTTTGTATGTTCCATTTTGGAAAATAATTGATAAACAACGAGTGTGTTGCACCAAAAACACTGCTCGAAGAAACAATATGATCCCCTGAACTTAATAGAGCAGCCATAGTAGAATACACCGCAGCCATACCTGATGCAAAGGCAAAACCAGCTGCAGCTCCTTCCATAGCGCATACTTTGCTAATAAATTCGTTGTTATTTGGGTTGCTGTAACGACTGTAAATATTCCTGTCTTTTTCCTCTGCAAATGAGGCACGCATGTCTTCGGCATCTTCAAATACAAAACTAGACGTGAGGTATAAAGGTACCGAATGCTCTAAATATTGTGTTCTTTCTAACTGATTGCGTATGGCTTGGGTTTCGAAACCAAATTCTTGTTCGTTCATTTTAATAAGCTTTTAGCTATTGGCTTTTAGCTTCTAGCTAATACCCAATGCATATTATTAATATTTTGTTTTGTTGCTAAAAGCTAATGACTAATCGCTAAGAGCTTTTCCGTTCAAAACTACCTTATAATGTATGGTTGCCGTTGGTTCTAATGTTTTGGAAACCGAGCAGTACTTTTCAAAAGAAAGTTGTGCGGCTTTTGCGGCTTTGTCTTCCTTGATATCACCTTCTAAATAAAACACCACATGGATATTTTTAAAAGGTTTTGCTTCTCCAACTTGTACGCGTTCGCCTTCAACTTCAGCTTTGAAAGACGTGATTTCTTGACGTTGTTTTTTTAAAATCGAAATCATATCAATGGCGCTACATCCAGCAACTCCCATCAATACTAATTCCATCGGACTGGCACCCATATCATTTCCTCCATATTCAGGACGGCTGTCTACGTTTACCAAATGCCCTCTTTCGTTTTTTAATTCGAAATGGAAATTATCGTTTACTCTGTTTAATGTTATTTTCATATTATTCCCCTCCACGACCCTTTCGCCTTGGCGTAAAGGGAGCTAAGACTGGAGGTAAGTCTTGTTTTAAATTATTATTTTTTATCTTCTAATTTACCAAAATAGCATAAATCATCCTCTTCTAAATTAGTTTTACCAATCATATCTTTTCTAATTTCTAAATAAATACTTTTTCTACTATTTGCATCAAAAAAACCTCCTGTTTCCTCCTTAATTCTTTTCAAGATGCTATCTGGTATAGTAATATAAGCTTTCGCATAAACTAAATTCCATTCCCTAAAATATTCATCCTCTGACAAACCTCCTTTTCTTGAAAGAATTGACTCTATTGCTTCGATAAACTCTTCATATCGCTTTCTCTTAATTTCCCTTATTTCCTCATCTTTTTTAGACTTTGAACCAAGACTTACATCAATCTTCTTTGTTATAAAATAAGCTATAATTCCTCCCGAAAAAGACCAAAGCCAGTTTAATTTATTCAAAAATTCTAAAACTTCATTTAAATCCATATTTTAATACTTTTCCATAATTAACTTTAAAAATCAAAATTCCTTAGTCTGCAATCTCAGATCTTTTAATTCCCCCTTCGGGGGTTAGGGGGCTAACCTTTATCAGACAACCTTAGAATATCACCAAAAACACCTCTAGCCGTTACAGCTGATCCTGCGCCTGCGCCTTGAATTACAATTGGTCGGTCTCCATACGATTCAGTGTAAATTTCGAAGAAAGAATCTGAACCTTTCAATCCGCCCAAAGCCGTATCTGATGGCACCGAAACTAATTTTACTTCTAGATTTCCTTTGTCATTTTGCAAATCTCCCGATAATTCTCCAATGTAACGCAACACGTGATTCGGTTTTTGATCAGCTTTTATTTTTGCATAAATAGGATCAAACTCCGTCAATTTATTCAAAAACTCTCCTACATCTCCGCTACGCAAATGTTCTGGAATTAAATTTTGAATCGAAATTTCTTCAAACTCATTTTGCAAGTCTAATTCTCTAGCCAAAATCAATAATTTTCGACCTACATCATTTCCGCATAAATCCTCTCTTGGATCTGGCTCGGTATATCCGTTATCGATGGCTTCTTTTAAAATTTCGCTAAACGGCGCATCTTTGGCCGAAAAATTATTGAACAAATAACTCAATGTTCCGGAGAAAACTCCTTTAATCTTTGTGATATTTTCACCAGAAAGGTGCAACAATTTAATAGTATCAATCAACGGCAATCCTGCTCCAACATTGGTTTCATAAAGATACGTCTTTTGGTTTTCTGCCAGAACTTTTCTCAATTTTTTATAAAAACTATAACTCAACGTATTGGCTACTTTGTTTGATGAAATCAAATCGAAACTATTTTCTACTAACGAAATGTAATTCTTGACAAAATCAGCACTTGCAGTATTATCAATAGCAATTAAATTCTCTAAATGATGCTCATTTGCGTAGGCAATCACATCATCAATTGTATACGAGAATCCGTTGGTTTGAATTTCGTTTTTCCAGTTGGGTGTCACACCGTTTTTATTCAAAAGTACATTTTTAGAATTGGCAATCGCAAAGACATTCAATTTGATGTCTTTTCTTTTTTCAATGGCTGCTGCCGATTCTAAAATTTGATTTATCAAGGTGCCTCCCACCAAACCGTGACCAAAAACAGCAATATTTATTTTCTTGGCTACGCCAAAAATCTCTCCGTGAATCACATTCAAGGCTTTGTGAAGTTGTGATTTTTTTACGACCAAACTCACATTCTTGCCCGTCACCGTATTATTGAAGAGAATTGGAACTATTTTATTCTTGATTAAAGCCGTGTAAGGTTTGTGAAACGTGCTTAAATCCTGCCCAATAATAGAGATGACAGCTACATCATCAGCAACAGTTATTTTATTGACATCTTTCGAATAGAAATCATTTTCGAATTCCTTTTCCAATTCAATCATGGCCGTAGTAGCTTTGTCAGCAGCCACAACCAAGCCTATTCCACGCTCTGATGAACCTTGCGAAATGATACTCACACTAATATTATTGTCGCCCATTACTCTAAAAATTCGAGCATCGACACCTGTTTTCCCAAGTAAACCTCTTCCTTCTAGATTTACCAAAGCCACATTTTCAAGAACCGAAAGCGTTTTAATTCCTTCCTTGTTAGAGTTGGAAGTAATTAAAGTCCCTTTATTTTCATGATTGAAAGTATTTAAAATTCGAAGCGGAATATTTTTTTCTAATAGTGGAATGATGGTTTTGGCGTGCAGAATTGTGGCACCAAAATTTGCAATCTCATTCGCCTCATTAAACGATAAGTGATCAATTTTCTTAGCATCTACAACTAAATCAGGATTGGCAGTATAAATTCCGTCAACGTGTGTGTAATTTTGTAATTCATCGGCATTTAAATAATTCGCAATCAACGAAGCGGTATAATTACTCCCGTTTCTGCCTAGAGTTGTAGCATCATTATTAGTGGTAGAACCAATAAAACCTGTGATTACATTTACCGTATTTTCGGTGTTTTGCTTGAAAAAAGCAACCACATTTTTCTTCGAAAGCTGTTCTAAGGGTTGTGCATCACCAAATTTAGCGTCCGTTTTTATCAATTCACGCGTATCGGTAAAACGAGCATGGATTCCATTTTCTATAAGTATGGCCGTTAGTAATTTTGCCGAAAGCAATTCGCCTTTAGACAAAATTTGGTCTTTGATTTTTTTGCTGTAATCGCCAATCAGACTTACACCTTCAAACAATTTTTCTAAAATAGTAAACTCTTCAGACAAATCAACAGCGTCGTAAATATCTTGCTGGTAGGTTTTGAAATCTTCAAAAAGTGGCTTGTAATCTCCGTTTTGAGAAGCAATGGTTAAAATTTGTTCCAACTCATCCGTAGCATTACCGCGTGCCGAAACCACAATTGCAATTTTCTCGCCCTGATTTACTTTGTCTGTTATTATGGCAACCACCTTATTTAATCCGTCACCATTTGATAACGACTTACCTCCAAATTTTAATATTTTCATTGTGTTGTATTTTTAGCTTAGAATAAATCCTGAAGCAAATTGTGTAATTGTTTGTATTCTATCAAAAAAGCATCGTGTCCGTGAATGGAAACTATTTCTTGATAACTGACTTTTTTATTTAATTTTTGTAATGTTTGAAAAGTGGTTTTGTTTTCACTTGCGGTAAAAAACAAATCCGAATTGATGGCAATGATGTGAATTTCTGCCGTTACAGCTTCGATTGTATTTTCAAACGAAGACCTATTGCGAGTGACATCAATGGTTTTCAATAATTGATTCATGATTTTATAGGATGCCAATTGAAAACGCTGTTGCAATTTTTCGCCATGATGCAACAACCAACTTTCAACATTAAAAATGGCTATCTCCTCATTAATTGTTCGCTGAAATTTTGCCGCAAATGATTCTGGAGTTCTATAACATAACATCGCGTGCGCGCGGGCATCTTGAATAGGTTTAGATGAATTATTAAGAATTTGTTCTTGCAAAAAACAATTGGCAATAAGCCAGTCTGTAGCTTTCCAATCGGTAGCAATAGGAATTAATTTTTGGGTTATTGTTGGTTCTAATGCAACCATTTCCCAAGCAATTCCGCCACCCACAGAACCTCCAATAATGGCGTAGAGATTTTTAACCTCAAGCAAATGAAGGCCTTTTATAAAAATTCTAGCGATGTCTCTTGCTGTAAAATCAAGATAATTTTCAATTACAGCGCCATCAAATCCATTTCCGGGAACATTAAAAGCAAGTACGGTATATTTTGTAGTATCAATAGTTTTGTTGGCGCCAATTAAGTCATTCCACCAACCATTATCGCCCACCACCTGCGAATTTCCGGTTAGCGCATGATTGACCAAAACGATGGGAGCTGTATACAAAGGCAACCCAAAAACTTGATAACTTAAGTTTAGGATAGCATAAATTGCACCCGACTCCGTGGTGAAATTGTGTAATGTAATTGTTGTTGGTTTATTTTCCAATTTCAAATCTGTTATAATTAGGACTTGTGTTTGGAAATATTAGAAAGAAAGCTAGGTGTTATCTAGACAAATTCTTAGTGTTATCTTTCCACGATGGGCGTGGTAGAATGCAGCACCTTCTCCGATAAATCGAAGGGTTGCTAAGGCTTCATCGGGTCTAATCCCTCTGCCTTTCTTTATAACATTTCAATACAGTTGTGAACTTTGTGAGTGCAAATAAAGCACTAATTTTTATTCTGAGCAAATTTTTCTGCAAAGTTTAGACTGAATTAATTTTGCGGTATTCGCAAAAGTATGCAAAAAGCAAGCTGTTTTAACAAAGAAATATGTCGTTTTAGACCAAAACTCCGTTAAAACAGCAACCATAATTTAAAATGTATTTCCTCACAAGTTAAAATACATTTGCAATCACTAGATAAAAAGGACATCATTTTCCTTAGAATACATTAAAAAAAGTAATGAATTTGGCACTGCCTTAAGTGCAATATCATCATTTGTATCCATCTCAAATCTAGGATGAACTAGCTCATTTACCACTGGAGCAGTAGTGTTACTTTTTTTTGACCCCCATAATCCTTGCCTTATTAAAAGGATTGCTTTACTAAAATAATTGTTGTTTTTCATTGTTGTTCATTTTAAGTTATTAATTGTGTACTGATTATTTTTCCTTTTTAGTATCAACTTCAATACCAGTTTTTACTATGATTTAATTTTTATTGTATTTTTTTATTCTTTTTTGTTCCTAATCTTGAAAAAAACTTTCATCAAATGCTATTTTTTTTATTCTCTAAAAATTGCAGTAGTGCTAAAAGCAACAAACCCCTTTTAGATACGAATCCAAAAGGGGTTTAGTTTTATCAACCTGTCCTTTCGGGGTCACGATATATCAAATAGTACAACAGCACAAATAGGCGCTATTGCATACATTTTTTGTTGGCATTTTAGTGTATTCATAAATTTTTATTCTTAGTGGTATTTCAAAAAAAAAGCTTCCCAAATATTGGGAAGCTTTACTATATAATTTAGTTCAAATTATGCAATAAGCAACCCTCAGGAATTTCCCTGTGCGACCTTTAACATATTGCAAATAAATGATTTCATGATTACTTATTTTGATTATCAAATATCGCAAATGTTTTTTAAAGTACAAAATTTTTATGTCGCTAATTTTGTTTTTGATTTAAAAAATATTTCCGAAAGATAAAACAGTAAAAAAAAGTTAAGATTAATATGCAATTCAAAATGGTTTCATACCTTTGCACCCAAATACAAGAGGAAAAATTTGAACTGATTGCAACCTCTTCATAATGAAATTAATTCATTGTGAATACTGAATAATTTTCAGTAAAAAAATGCTAAAGCAGGAACTCTCCTTTAGACCTTTTCAGCAATTATTTTTTCTCGCTTAATTTTATAAAATAATAAAACTTATGGCCTATTTATTTACGTCAGAATCTGTGAGCGAAGGACATCCAGACAAAATTGCAGATCAAATTTCAGACGCATTAATTGATAACTTTCTAGCATTTGATGCTGAATCAAAAGTAGCTTGTGAAACTTTAGTAACTACTGGCCAAGTTATTTTGGCTGGTGAGGTTAAATCAAATACATACTTAGATGTGCAAAATATTGCACGTGAAGTGATTCGAAAAATTGGTTATACCAAAAGTGAATACATGTTTGAAGCCAATTCATGCGGTATTCTCTCTGCTATTCACGAACAATCTGCTGATATAAATCAAGGTGTTGACAGAGCAAGCAAAGAAGAGCAAGGCGCTGGTGACCAAGGAATGATGTTTGGTTATGCAACTAACGAGACTGAAAATTACATGCCATTGGCACTTGATTTGTCTCACAAATTATTGCAAGAATTAGCTGTTTTGCGTCGTGAAAATAACGAAATTACGTATTTGCGTCCTGATGCAAAATCGCAAGTAACTTTAGAATACAGCGACGATAACAAACCAACTCGTATTGATGCGATTGTTATCTCTACGCAACACGATGATTTTGACGAAGAAGCTACTATGCTTGCTAAAATCAAAAAAGACATTATCGAAATATTGATCCCAAGAATCATTGCTAAAAATCCGGAGCATGCTCATTTATTTAATGATGCTATTCAGTACCACATTAACCCAACAGGGAAATTCGTAATTGGAGGACCTCACGGAGATACTGGACTTACAGGAAGAAAAATCATTGTAGATACTTACGGTGGAAAAGGAGCTCACGGTGGTGGTGCTTTTTCTGGAAAAGATCCAAGTAAAGTAGACCGTTCTGCTGCTTATGCAACACGTCATATTGCTAAAAACTTAGTTGCAGCTGGTGTTGCCGATGAGATTTTGGTACAAGTATCATACGCAATTGGTGTGGCTAAGCCAATGGGAATTTTTATTGATACCTATGGAACTTCAAAAGTAAATTTGACCAACGGTGAAATTGCTAAAAAAGTAGAAGCTATCTTCGATATGCGCCCGTACTTCATCGAACAACGATTAAAATTAAGAAACCCAATTTATAGCGAAACTGCTGCTTACGGACACATGGGACGTACTCCAGAAACCGTAACTAAGA
Organism: Flavobacterium sp. GNP011; assembly: GCF_056428925.1. NCBI lineage: Bacteria > Pseudomonadati > Bacteroidota > Flavobacteriia > Flavobacteriales > Flavobacteriaceae > Flavobacterium > Flavobacterium sp. GNP011. The sequence continues at coordinate 123,594 of NZ_JBWJVJ010000002.1, forward strand.
CTTTCTCTGCTCCAGGTGGATTAACAAAAACAGTTGAAGTAGAATTGTTTACTTGGGAAAAATTAGATTTTGTAGATCAAGTAAAAACTGCTTTTGGATTGTAAAAAGTATCTTTATATATTAAAATTGCCATTTCGATAAATTTTCGAAATGGCATTTTTTATTTTAGATAAACGAACTATTCCTTTAAATTCTTAATTAATTTTCCACTTTCTAATTACTAAAAACAACTACTTCCTTTTATAGATTACCCCTTTCACTTGGTATATATTGAATATAAATCAATCTGTTTTAACCAAAAAAAATTGACTAATACGTTATTATATTGTTTCTAGTTTATAGATGAAAATTTCTAAAGATAAACAATAATCAAGTCCTCTTTAACTCAATCAGAATTCATCGTTGGGATTTTACTTTAATTTTGAAACTAACATCACAACCTATAATATTATTTGTCAAATATTTCAATTTGTCATTAGTCCACTCATCTGGATATTTATTCCCTTTTATCCACAATGGGATCTGAAAATTAGAAACATTCTCAGAAAAAGTGAATAAATCTGAGACAGACTTATATACGTTATTAAGATCATCGCTATCGGTTGTGTTGTCTACAGCATTTCTCTCGACAACAATTAAGCTAACACAAACACCATTTTTAGAAAATTGAATTTTATACTTTTCTAAGTCAAAATATCTTTTAAAAAAATTGCCTTTTGTCTCACCTACAACATTCACAACTTCAATAAGATCACCAGGTGTATTAGTTGAAACATTGTATTCATAGAAATTAAATATAAAATGAGTTAAAACGGTTTGCTTGTAGCTATTGTGTTTTGTCTCAAAATTAACCGAAATATCTTTTAGAAACCCATCCTTTTCTAAACTATTATTGATTAAAATACACTCCCTGTGTTTCAAAAGATTACGGTTGAATGTAGATGCCTCTTTTACTGGTAATGCAATAACTGAATATGATACTTTTTTATCATACACAGTTACTGAATCAAGTTCTATTGGCACTGGCAATAACGCAATATTTAGGTTATAATCTTTATTCTCCTTATATTTAGATAGGTCAACTGATATCGATTGATATCCTAAATAAGAAACAGTCATTAGCCCATCTACTTTATTTAACTTATAACGAAACAATCCCTGATCATTACTTAAAAACCCAGTTTTAGATTTAATTAAATTAAAATTAACGTAACCAATGGGTCTATCGTTAAGGGAATCTCGAACCACTCCCGAAATTGTTTGTGAAAAAACAATACCTCTACAACAAAGTATAACAACTGTCATGAATACAAGTTTTATAAATTTCATATTTTATTTAAAATATTTGAGTCGAATCTGATTAAAGTTTAGATTTAATTATTTACTTTTTTATTTGTATTTTAAATCATACTCTTTCATTTTTCACGAAAAAGCTAAGAACTCCAAAAAATCGTAAGAATAATTTTATGCTACAAACATAGAAAAAAAGAATTACAAACCACACAGCAAAAGATTTCAAAATTAATCACTGATGAAACACTAATAAAAACGAATCAAAAAATTTATTCTGTTGACTAAGTTAAACCTACTTTTGGATTGTAAAAAATCAAAACAAAGTATATAAAAAAGGGGATTTAGCTACAACTAAATCCCCTTTTGTTTCGAAATAAAACCTATAAATTATACTTTACAATAAAGGTTACAAAGCGAGGCAAAATTCTACTTTCATTCGCATTAAAACCATTTACACTAAAAGAGTTGTTCAATCTAGATCTGGTGTTCAATAAATTGTTTACTTGAATTCGATATTCAAATTTCGAGTCTTTTTTGATGTAATTCAAACTTGCCGTCATGATTTTGAAATCGTTTGTAATGCCGTTGGTTTCATTTTTAAAACGATTAAATGCATAATCCCAGTTGACATTTAAACCATTCAAGAAATAATAATTTAATTTTACTGTTGGAGTTTGAGTTGTAAATTTATTTGATGCTTGCTCTGAGAAATTCACACGATAACCCAAATCTACGTTTGGATATTTTTTGAACTGCGTTGCAAAAGCCAAATTGTATCCGTGATTCACATTTTCGATCCCTTGAATAAATTCCTGAGTTGCTCCGTTACTAACTCTTCTGTTCAAAACAAAATTCTTACTCCAACTTGCATTAACTCCTGCCGTTAATTTATAGTACTTTTGAAAACTTTTAGAGTAAAATACATTTCCGTTCAAGTTTTCATTTTCGGCGTCCAAATTCAAACGATCCGAAGTGGAATAAATACTTTGAAAAGAAACTCCATTGACTACTGGATCTTTGGTCGTTGTATAACTGATGTTTGCAAAAATCGTAGTAAAATTATACAAGTTGTACTTAGAATAATTCAATCGATGGCTGGTAATAAGTGAGTTTTCTAATTTTGCATTTCCTCGTGATAAACTGTTAAAATTGGTAAAGATAAAACCTTCAACCAAGGCATTTACATCGTTAAAACCGTTTCGAACATTGAAATTATAGGTCAAATTTTCAGATTTTTTTAAATCCCAACGCGCAAACATATCAGGCAATAATCTAGTAAAATTAAGTTTGAATGGCGATGCAAATTGCTCATTAGAAGTATTGTATTGATGCACAGAAAATCCAGGGTTAAAGGTAAACTTACCTCTAATAAACTTATAATGCAACCCTATAAAAGCATCATTAAAATGATAACGCACATCATTATTATAGGCCGCTTGCTCCACCGGATTTACTGAATTATCTTGAAGAATTTGCAAGATACTCGAATTATACGATTGAAAAGCATTCGTATTTCCCGCTGTTACATTCAATATACTTTTGTTCGAAATTTGATAAAAATAATCGATTTTAGCATCTAGTTTATTGGTTTTAACAAAACGAGATTGCTCGATATTCAGCGCATTTTCGTTTACAAAAACAGCGCTTGGATCGTTCGGATTTGTCGAATTTGCATTTTGATACGGATTTACCGAAAGTTGCGGATTGTAAAATGGATCTTCATCCTCGTAATGATGTTGCATTTCCAGTACACATGTAGACTTTGGATTTTGCGTGTAAAACAAGTTCAAACTCTGGTTGAAAGAGGCTGGTGCTTGTTTTTGAAAAGCAATAACTGTATTATTATTAGTTACCGTATTTCCGTTTGAAGTAGAAGTGAAATTAGTTTGACTGTTGTCTACATCTTGTTGGTCATTTTTTCTAAAGAACGCGTCATAATCCAGTTGAAAGCTATCATTAGCTTTGTACTTAGAACCAAATTTGGCAATGAAAGCATTGTTTTTGGAATCTGTTCTGTTTTTTCTATTTTCTAAAGTAGCAATGTTGGTCGTGTTCGGTTCAAAAATACCACGTTCTGAATTGGTAATAGACTGATTAAACGTAGAAGAATAGGCTGCAAAACTAGATAGAGTCCATTTTTTTGAAACGGAGTGATTCAAATTTAACGCCCCAAATTTGTCACTCGCCTTGGCTACATTATCACCACCAGAAAGTCCAAAGAAATTTCGGTTTAAGGTAAGAGAAGTTCCACTTCGACCAATCGTATTTCGAGCACCACCCGTTATCCTGAAAAAATCAGCAGAAGTCAATGATACCTCACCAATATTATTCAAATTCACAATGGCGTTGATACTTGTTTTTGGGGAGTAGTAAAATACTTTTGGGTTAAAGAGATATCCTTTATCATTAGCCAATCCTCCACTCACGTCACCAAACCAAAACTTATCTTTTCCTTTTTTAAGTTTGATGTTCAGTGCAATATCATCATTGTTGTTTTCAAGTCCTTTCATTTGCGATACTTCGTTGAAATTACGCAGTACTTGCACTTTATCAACCGCATCAGACGGAATGTTTTTAGAACCTAGTTTCGTATCTCCTTCCATAAAGGGCTTGCCATTTACAAACAACTTAGCCACTTTTTTCCCTTCAACTTGTACTTGTCCATCAGCCATTACTTCAAACCCAGGTAGCTTTTTGAATACGTCTTCCAACTTGCGCTCTTCACCTGTTTTAAACGAATCTGTATTATAAACAATGGTATCCCCTTTGATGGAAACAGGCATTTCGCGTACAATTTCAACACCGTCTAATTCAATACCACCAGTTTCCATGGTAATATTTTGAACCATATTTTCGGCAAGTGTAGTTACAGTGACTTCTTTATTTTGCATTCCCAAATAACTTAGTTTGATTACATAAGTTGTATTGGATTTAAGATTTAAGGTAAACTTTCCTTTATCCGTAGTTATGGCGTACGCATCCATGGCTTTGGTCGTTTGGTTCACCGCCATCACATTGGCCATTTCCAACGGCAGTTTTGTTTTGTCCTGAACCAATCCTTCCAAACGGATATTTTGTGCAAAAGAAATTGAGACCGTTATGAAGGCGATCAGTAATAAAATTTTTCTCATTTTAATTGGGTATATTTCTAAGGTGTTCGGATTAATTTCCAAAACGCATTTGCATGCCGCCATTTCCGCCACGTCCTTGATTCATCTCTCTCCACTCTTCCATTTTTTTCATCACGGCTTCGTCATATTCTTTTTGCGAAACTACTTTTCCTTTTGCAACCGCTTTAATCTCAACTTTATCTTTTGGGTTTAAAACTACTTTTGAACACAAAATAGTTGTGCGTCCATCATTTACTTCCAAAATTAATCCAGGCAAACCCCAATAGCCTTCAGGTCCTTGACTCACTGGGATTTCAGGCGTATACCAAGCAGTGATTACGATTTCTTTTGACACCTCAACAGCATCCAAAAAATTGGTTTTTTTCTCCTCAGCAGGTTTTGCTCCTTCTTTCTTTTCAGCATCATCTTTACGAGGACGCATATTTCTAAAATCTGTAGCGCTTGGTTTCTTTGTTGCAGTAGCTTTGTAACAAGTATACCCGCCTATTACTCTTGTTTCGGATTCCATTTTCCAAGCTAGACTTGTAAGCGAATCTTTAACCAAGAATTCTTTACCCATGAACTCTTTGTCGTTGCTGTATTGTTTGTCTTTTACGTTTTTATAATAAGTTCCCCCGCCTCCTGCAAAGCTTGACATCATTCGGAATCCGCCACCTGCTTGATTTGAAGCCTCTAATTTTTCTTCTTCTTTATAAATGGAAGCCGTTTTATTAAAGTTGAGAATAAATGTTTTTTCGAACATTTTTTTCATTCGTTCTTCAATCATTTTTTGCATGTCAGGCGTCATGTTTTTGTTGCCTTCCATTCTGGATTTAAAATCAGAAGTACTCGTTTTACTTTCATAAACGGCCATTCCTTGAAATTCCTGCGCTTGTAACCCTAAAAAGGAAACTACTGCGATTACCAATGTTAAAATTAATCTTTGCATCTTGATGGTTTTTAATAAATAAGAGTAGATAATAGTATTTTTGTTACAACGATACTGTTAAATAAATACTAAGACAATCAATTACGCTTTTGGTTTAATTGTACTTTTACTTTATGAAAAAATTAGTTTTTTTGACCCTATTTTACTGTTCAGCAATAGGTTTTTGTCAAAATCAGAAAACAATTGCAACAAAATTGAACACGATTGCTGTGGATGCTGATGATTTTTTAGGATACGACTCTTTTGGTTTTTATTACACCATTAAAAATGATGTTTTTTCAAAAATTAATGGGAGCGAAAGATTGGATTACAAAAACATTTCTTTGGGGAAAATCACAAAGGTCGATCTACAAAACCCTCTCAAATTAGTTTTATTTTACGAAAATTTCAATACGGTTATTACTTTAGACAATCAATTGAATGAGACTCAAAAAATAAATTTTTCAGAAAATTCAACACCAATAGTGGCAACAGCGGTAGGTATAGCTTCTCAAAACCAGATTTGGGTTTATAACAGCATGAATCAACAAATAGGCTTGTACGATTATTTGAATCAGAATTACAAAACACTTGCGACACCCTTAAGTGAAAACATTATATTTTACAGTACTGATTTCAATTTGTTCCAATGGATTGATGCCACAAACAACTGGTACGCGTGTGATATTTTTGGAAAAATAAAAAAAATACACAGCACACCTGATTTTGATTGTATTGCCCTTTTAAATGACACCCAATACATTTATTCTAAAAGCGGAGAATTATACTTTGTTGATGTAGCAAAAGAACAAAAAATACAGTTGGTAATTTACGAAAAAACGTTTGTCAAATTTCATTACAAAGACCAAATTTTATCTATTTTTACACCATCAGGAATTAGCAATTATAAAATCACAATACCGTAATGCACATAGCAATAGCAGGAAACATAGGTTCAGGAAAAACAACTTTAACCCGATTATTAGCGAAACAGTTTAAGTGGGAACCGCATTTTGAAGATGTAGTTGACAATCCTTATCTAGATGATTTTTATCATCAAATGGAACGTTGGTCCTTTAATTTACAAATTTATTTCTTGAACAGTCGTTTTCGTCAAGTGATGCAAATTCGCGAAAGCGGGAAAAAAATCATACAGGACAGAACCATTTATGAGGATGCGCACATTTTTGCTCCCAACTTATACGCCATGGGTTTAATGACCAATCGTGATTTTCAAAATTATTCTTCTTTGTTTGAATTGATGGAATCAACGGTTAAAGCACCTGATTTATTAATCTACCTGCGAAGCTCAATTCCTAATCTAGTAGGGCAAATACACAAACGCGGTCGCGAATATGAAAACTCTATTTCCATAGACTATTTGAGTAGATTAAACGAAAGATACGAAGGCTGGATTCAAACGTATGACAAAGGAAAATTATTAATTATTGATGTAGACAACATCAACTTTGTTGATAACCCGGAAGATTTAGGGACTATTTTCAACCGTATTGATGCCGAATTGAACGGGTTGTTTTAGAATAACACAAAAAGATACCCTGATATTATAAAACATAAATGCCTCGCAAATTGCAAGGCATTTTTTTTATTAATTGATATGCTGTTTTACTTCACAGCATCAATTTTGGCTTTTACTTCAGCTTCTGTACCTTCAAAAACCTCTGTTGTTGTTTTTCCGTTTTCTATTTTAGTTACTTTCCCAACAGTCTTTCCATCTGTAGAAGAGATACTAACATTAACGGTTTTTTTCTCGTATTTACTGGTATCAAAACAATCTGTTTTTTGATATTTATATTTACCATTTGCATCAAAATTTGCCAGACATTTTGCTGTTTGTTCAGGTGTACATCCGTTTTCTTTACACATCGCTTCACATTCTGCTTTGTTCATGTTAGCCATTTTTGAAGGGTCACATTTGCCCATAATGAAAACCATTTCTGTTTTTGAATGAGCAGCGCAACAGGACTTAACTGTAGCTACATCTGAGTGACCATTTCCTAAAATTGGCGCAATAACCAAACCTATCAAACAAGTCAATTTGATTAAAATATTCATAGATGGTCCCGAAGTGTCTTTGAAAGGATCACCAACTGTATCACCAGTAACCGCTGCTTTGTGCGCATCAGATCCTTTATAGGTCATTTCACCATTAATCATCACACCCGCTTCAAAAGATTTTTTAGCATTATCCCAAGCACCACCCGCATTATTTTGGAAAACGGCCCACAACACACCCGAAACGGTAACTCCAGCCATATAACCCCCTAACATTTCTGCTATTAATTGGTTGTTATCTGAATACACTAACTTGCCTAAAAGTACAATAGCAATAGGAAAACCAATAGTCAAAACACCTGGCAACATCATTTCGCGCAAAGCGGCTTTGGTCGAAATATCAACGCATTTCGCATATTCAGGTTTTCCAGTACCTTCCATAATCCCGGGAATTTCTCTGAACTGACGGCGTACTTCATACACCATATCCATAGCAGCTTTCCCCACTGAATTCATGGCTAGGGCAGAGAACACTACCGGAATCATTCCACCTACAAATAACATGGCCAAAACTGGCGCTTTGAAAATATTGATTCCGTCGATTCCCGTGAATGTTACATAAGCTGCAAATAAGGCTAGTGATGTCAATGCTGCCGAAGCAATAGCAAATCCTTTCCCAGTTGCTGCTGTTGTATTCCCTACAGAATCTAAAATATCGGTTCTGGTACGTACTTCTTTAGGTAATTCGCTCATTTCTGCGATTCCGCCCGCATTATCCGATATAGGTCCAAAAGCATCGATTGCTAATTGCATCGCTGTGGTTGCCATCATTGCTGATGCCGCCAAAGCCACTCCATAAAATCCTGCAAACGCATACGAAGACCAAATCGCTGCCGCAAATAATAAAACAGTCGGGAAAGTTGAAATCATTCCGGTTGCTAATCCTGCAATTACGTTGGTACCCGCTCCCGTACTTGATTTTTGTACAATAGCCATTACCGGTTTTGTACCTAAGCCCGTATAATATTCAGTAACCGATGAAATAACCGCACCTACAACCAAACCTACAATTGTGGCGTAAAAAACACGCATGGACGAAATCTCTTTAGTTCCTTCTCCAAAAAAATCCATTTTCATGGTTTCTGGTAACATGTATTGCACTAGAAAGTAACAAGCTACTAAAGTCAAACCTATCGAAACCCAATTACCAATATTCAAAGCCTTTTGTACTTGTGCTTCTTTGGCATTGTCATCTGTGATTTTCACTAACATGGTTCCGATAATTGAAAATAAAATTCCAAAACCGGCAATTGCCATTGGTAATAAAATGGGTCCAATACCTCCAAAAGCATCTTGAATAGCTCCACCCATATCTTTGATCACATAATTCCCAAGAACCATTGCTGCCAAAACGGTTGCTACATAAGAGCCAAATAAATCAGCACCCATACCAGCAACATCGCCTACATTGTCTCCCACGTTATCTGCAATTGTAGCTGGATTACGAGGGTCATCTTCGGGAATTCCTGCTTCTACTTTACCTACTAAATCGGCACCTACATCGGCGGCTTTTGTGTAAATACCGCCACCAACTCTCGCAAATAACGCTATTGATTCAGCTCCAAGTGAAAAACCTGCTAATGTTTCTAAAACAATGGTCATGTCATCTGTTGAAGTCCAAACACCGTTCATAAAAAAATGAAAGAAAAATATAAAGAAGGTAGTCAAACCTAATACCGCTAAACCTGCAACACCAAGTCCCATTACGGTCCCACCACCAAAAGATACTTTTAAAGCTTGCGGCAAACTCGTACGAGCAGCCTGTGTAGTCCTAACATTTGTTTTGGTGGCTATTTTCATTCCCATATTTCCTGCCAAAGCAGAGAAGAATGCACCAAAAATAAAAGCTACTACTATTAATATATGTGTTGTGGGAACAATAAACGAAATACCAGCCAATGCTATACTGGCTCCAACAACAAAGAAAGTCAATAAACGATATTCTGCTTTGAGGAAAGCCAAAGCGCCTTCGTAAATGTAATCTGAAATCTCCTTCATCTTACCGTCACCTGGATCTTGTTTTAAAACCCATGCTCGTTTTGTAAACATAAATGCCAGTCCAATGAATGCCATGGCGATTGGCAAATAAATCATAATTGTATTCATAATTTTGGTTTGGTTTATAGTTAATACTTATTGTGTAACCAAACGAATTTAAGCAAAAAAGCAATACTCCAAACGGAATATTGCTTTTTTTACAATTATTATGCTAAATTATTACTTAATGCTAAATAAACCTTCTGGTTTGTTTTCGATAGCATTAAAGCGTTCTGTACATTCTTTGATGATAGCGTACGCTTCATTTACATCTCCCCAACCTTCAACATCTACTTTCTTGTTTTCAAGATCTTTGTAAACTTGAAAGAAGTGCTCGATTTCTTTTAATAAGTGAGGATTGATATCAGAAAGGTTTTCTAATGAATTCCAAATTGGATCAGAAACAGGTACGCAGATTACTTTTTCATCTGGTCCTTTATCATCAGCCATGTGAAATACTCCAATAGGTTTTACTTCCATTACACAACCAGGAAAAGTTGGTTCGTTTACCAAAACTAATACATCTAATGGATCTCCATCTAATGCTAAAGTTTCAGGGATAAATCCGTAATCAGCTGGATACATCATTGAAGAGAATAACATTCTATCAAAACGCATTCTTTTTATTTCGAAATCATATTCGTATTTATTTCTACTTCCTCTTGGTATTTCGATTAAGACATCGAAAGTTGTTAATTTGTCTGCAGTCATTTTAGTTTTTCTTATCTATAATTATCCTGCAAAAGTAAGCAAACGATACGTTTTCGCAATGAAAATTAAAGGTTATCTCTTCAATAAATTTTAAAAAAAACGTTCTTTTAATAGGTTACGGTTCTATTTCGTTTGTTTAAGTAATGATGCCACAATAAATAAGTTGCATAGGACCGATATGGACTCCACTGCTGTGCATGTGCATACATGAGTTCTTTGTCATGAATGTCCAGTAATTCTTTTAACGTATTGACAACTGCTATATCACCAAGTGGCAATACATCTGGTGCTTGCAAGCAAAACATTAAATAAATATCTATGGTCCAGTTCCCGATGCCTTTGATTTTGATGAGTTCTTCCCGAACTTCCTGAGCGGTTTTAGTTGGCAAACTTTCTAAATCAAGTTCTTTATTTAATAGCGCTTTTGCCAAAGCTTTGATATAAGACGTTTTTTGTCGGCTTACGCCAAGATTCCTAAAATCGGCATCAGACACATCAAGAAGAATTTCGGGTGCCATCGTTTTTAGAGTAGTTTTTATTTTCAAAAAAGTGGCTTTCGCCGAATCAATAGAAACTTGTTGTTCCAAAATTAACAATACCAAAGTCTCAAAACCTTGTGGTCTTTTGGGAACAGTTGGCAATCCGTAATTTTCAATAATTGACTTGAAAATGGTATCTTTTTCTAAAAGGTAGTCGATGGCTTCTTGCATAATGTGATTTTTTAGCCCGGATAGAAGTGAAAATCCTTTTATCTCGTTTTTTAAAGAGATAAAAGATTGTAGCGAATAGCCGGAATAGCTCCTAGAAATTAAATCCAAAAGAGCCTTTTACCGTAAAATTATTGGCCCCTGGCGTGTTGAGATAATTACCTCTCCAAGCAAAATCAATACGGAATACTTTAAAAATATTTCCAATACCGGCGCTATATTCCCAGTAACCTCTTTCTGGCGCATTGTAAACCAAGCCGGATGCATTTATTGCTTTATTGCCATCAGTAACAGAACCGTATACCCCACGAACCGCTATAATTTCTCTCCAATTGAGTTTGCGCATAAACGGAATTCTAGAAAAAATGCGCCCATTAAAGTTGTGATTCCATTGTAAGGTTATGTACTCATCTGAAACGAACTCGTAGAAATTAAGATTGCTAAAAGTGTTTTCGATAGTAAAATACGTTTGATTTCCTGGAATTACGCTCAACAAACCAAGCGGAATTTCTCCAAAAGTCTTCCCTACTTCCATGATTAAATTTGTTCTTCCTAGAGGACCAATAATGATAGGCTGCTTGTAATACAATTGCAACTTATCATATTTAAAATCACTATCCAAAAGTCCCTTGAAACCATGGCTATAATTGACAAAGAAGCGGCTATATGGACTATCAACAATACTACGCTCTACGCCAAAACCAATTGTTTTACGTTTTGGAGAAAACTCAATTTGAAGGTTGGCTTCAGATTGCTTTACATCACTTTTGGTCACCTGATTTGCACTATCTGTAAAATAATCCAAACTAAAAGTAGAAGATGCCGACTCAAGAGTACGATACGAAACCCCAGCTTGGATAACCACGTTTTTAATAGGTTCTATTTCTAGTGCAATATTGGTCAAGTTAATGTTAGTCAGCTTCCCATTACTTCCTGATGAAAAAACAGCTGACGAAGCAAAACTACGCCCTAAAACATCATTGGTTGTGGTTAAGCTCGCGCCTATTTGCTCAATGTCACGCCTGTTTCCTCCTGAAATAATGATTCTATTTTTTTTATCGACCATCCATTTTCCCGAAACGCCGTATTTAAATTTATTATCATCAAAACCATACGCGGTATAAGCTTGAAGTCGCCAAGGATCATTAGGTCCAAAATACGTTCTACCACCTGCACGCAATCGTACTCCTTCAACTTCATTGAATCCAAAGGATGAAAAAACAGGACCAAAATCAAAGTTTTTAAACTCGACGTAGCCGCTACCAAGTATAGAAACTAGGTTGTACAAGCGTTTGAATTTATTAACTGTTTGTAGTGTATCTAACATTTTATAAACCCCTAACTCGTCTTTACTTAAATTCTCAAATCGGTTGTCGTCCCAATATTCTTCTGATTTGTTATAGACTTCATCATCCATATAATTGACTTCATCTTTGTAAAAAGATGCCGGCAAGGGTTTATTGAACTGATGATTTCTAAAATAAGTGGTTCGTTTACCATAGACTCCTTTTGAATCTTCTTTTTTATTCAAAGCGAAGTCAGACATTAAATAATCCTTTGTCAATAAAAAAACGGAGTCACTAACTACCTCAAATTCTTGTTCAATATAAATGTCTTTTACCCAGTTAATATTAGCACTTTTTGTAACTGCCATATTAATTTTCTTAATGGCATAAGTAGAATCGTTTACCCAAAAATCTCCTTTAAAAGTCAATTCGTTTTTTCTTCTTGGATAAAAAACAATATTATAACACCATTTTTTATCAATATAGGCACTGTCTCGCAGTACATAATTATACACATCAATTCCTGTTTTAGACAATGGGCTCGTAAAACTCTTATCAAAAAAAGTTAAATGATTGTTGTAAATGTTATAATCCGAATACAAATCTTTAACAAAAGCTAATATTTGCTGATTGCCATTAAACCCAGATGTTTTACTGGCTTTAATTTTATCTTTTACTTTCTTTAAAACATTATCTCCGTAAACATCATTAAGAGATTCATTAATAAAAATAGGCAAGTACGTCTTACCCGTAACTCTTGATGTATCCATTTGATTGAAGATAAACTCCATGCCCTTGAAAATTTTATTTTTCATGAAAGCACTGTCAATGGAGTTCATGTCAAATTCTATTTTTTCGTATTTTTCCATTTGGTATTGATCAAACTGGTACAAACCGTTTTTACGTTTTCGTTCCCAAATTTTTCTCAAAATATCCAGTGCAGGATTGTTTTTCTTTGAAGTTTTACCTGCAAAAACGACTACTTCATTTAAACTTTCGGCTTCATTAAGCGTGATTTTAAAATTATAGTTAACTGCTTTTTCTAAGGTAATTTCTCTTTCAGAAAAACCTACTGAAGAAACCAACACAACGGTATACGTCTTTTGGGATTCCAAATAAAAATTCCCATCTTCATTCGTAACTATTCCTTCACTTGATCCTTTAAAAACCACATTAGCAAACGGAATCGGCTGGTTTTGTTTGTCTACTACAATACCGCTTATTTTGGTTTGCGCCAATACGTTATGGAATACACCACAAAAAAACAAAGTCAAAATCAAAAGATACTTTTTCATAACAAATAAAAAAACTTCATCAATAGAAACCATTGATGAAGTTATTAAGGTTAAAAATCACAAATACAAACTCCATCAACAAGAGTTGCATTTGAATTTTATTTATACATTACTTTCTTTACCGCTTTCACAACGTCACCAGCATTAGGCAACCATTCTTTCAATAAAACCGGAGAGTAAGGCGCAGGAGTATCAGCCGTTGTGATACGTTGAATAGGTGCATCTAAGAAATCAAAAGCACGCTCTTGAACGATGTATGTAATTTCAGAAGCTACACTTGCAAAAGGCCAAGCCTCTTCAAGAACTACCAAACGGTTGGTTTTTTTAACCGAAGTCAAAATCGTTTCGTAATCCATCGGACGTACCGTTCTCAAATCAATGATTTCACAAGAAATTCCTTCTTTAGCCAGTTCATCAGCAGCAATATGAGCTTCTTTAATAATTTTTCCAAAAGATACAATTGTTACATCAGTACCTTCTCTTTTAATATCAGCAACTCCAAGCGGAATAACATATTCTCCATCTGGCACTTCACCTTTATCACCATACATTTGCTCAGATTCCATGAAAATCACAGGATCGTTGTCACGAATAGCGGCTTTTAATAATCCCTTAGCATCATAAACTGTAGATGGCACTACAACTTTAAGACCTGGCGTATTGGCAAACCAGTTTTCTAATGCTTGAGAGTGCGTTGCACCTAATTGCCCCGCAGAAGCTGTTGGCCCACGAAAAACAATTGGCACATTAAATTGGCCACCACTCATTTGACGCATTTTGGCAGCGTTGTTTATAATTTGATCAACCCCAACCAAGCAAAAGTTGAACGTCATATATTCTACAATTGGTCTACAACCGTTCATAGCTGATCCCACTGCAATACCTGAAAAACCAAGCTCTGCAATAGGAGTATCAATCACTCTTTTTTCACCAAACTCTGCAAGCATCCCTTTAGACGCCTTGTAAGCACCATTGTATTCCGCAACCTCTTCACCCATTAAATAAATAGACTCATCATGGCGCATTTCTTCGCTCATTGCTTCACAAATAGCTTCCCTAAATTGTATCGTTCTCATATATTATATGTATCTCTGTAAAATTAAAACGCAAAAATAAAAAATTAAAATGAGTTAGAAGGTGAGATTATTAGATTTTTAGAACGTTAGAGTATCAAACCGCTTAGACTGTTAGTTTTTTGGACATTTGCCTCCGCTCAGCAAGACTAAAAAATAGAACTCCCTTTTGAATATCTCATCATTCAACACTTTCCAAATCCAAAGAATAATTAATAAAAAAAAAACATAACACCACAATTATTTCACTCCTTTTTTGGTAATCACCTCGTTGCCCATAGTGGTTTTTAATATGTACACACCTTTTGACTCCTCAGCACATTCAATAGTATAGAAGAAATTCATTGCGTTTTTATTTACTTCTGTTTTTTTAATCAATTTTCCATTTATATCAAACAATGTTGTTTCAACCTTACCAAAGTAGGCATTATTAATACCAACTGTAAAGCCGTTTTCATCAGAACTAACAACTAAATCATCAGGAGAAAACACATTATCATCAACACCTAAATTGGCATTATTTAACTTATATATTAATTTATTAAAGGTATATGCATAGCCATAACCGTCTTTCATAACAAACTGATTTATTGCCTCTCGAGCGGTAAAATTTTCCACAAATGTAGGCGCCGGATTAACATTTCGGTAATTATATACATCATACACTTTGTTGTTCTGACGATTGTATAAAAACATAGTACTATTATCCAATACCCCTACAGCTGTATATTCCAAAACATTTTGATACAACCTTTGAGAAACACCACTACCAATTGGCGTTCTGTATATCGATCCTTCGGTCCCACTAGGAAATCCACTATTACCATAATCATAAATACCAACGAAAACCCCAGAATCTGCATCATTAAAATAACGGCT
This sequence comes from Flavobacterium sp. GNP011, assembly GCF_056428925.1. Lineage (NCBI taxonomy): Bacteria > Pseudomonadati > Bacteroidota > Flavobacteriia > Flavobacteriales > Flavobacteriaceae > Flavobacterium > Flavobacterium sp. GNP011. The sequence goes on from NZ_JBWJVJ010000002.1 coordinate 138,989, forward strand.
AACCGACCCATTTACAGGTAATGTTAAAACTGTATCCCATGTTAATCCATAATCGCTAGTCCTAACGGCACTTACAGTAGATCCGCTTTTAACAGCATAACCTAAACCTGTCGCTCTATTAATTTTCATATTAACTGGCTTATCACTTGAATTACTCAGACTCCAAGAGTCACCTCCGTTATTGGTGTACATGATACCGACATTTGTAATAACAACACCATTATTAGCATCTTTAAAAAACAAATCATACATGTTATCACCGCAACTACCACAAAAATTCAAAGTTTTCGTTGTCCAAGTTGCACCACCATCTGTTGTTTTTCCAAAGATTTTATAGGAAGTTTTAGACATGATGAAGAATCCAACATTTTGGTTGATAAAACTGACTTTAAAAGTCACACCAACTCCATTGGGATATGTTGTAGAAGTATTGTATTTTTCTGTCCATGTTTGACCTCCGTCATTACTAAAATGCAATCTGGCTCTAGGGTAACTTTGGTAGTAACTACTCGCAACATAAAGAGTGTTTGCATCAATAACTTCAACATCAGTTATATCATAATCTAAACCGGGAATGTTTGGTATACTAGTCCAAGTATATTGGGCATTCGTTTCCAGACAAAAAGCAACAAAAAGAAAAATAAAGTAAAATTTTCTCATAAATTAAGCTCAAAGAATCGCTAAATTAATTCTTTTTATAATAAAAAACGCATAAAATTTAATTTATTTAATCAGCCTGTAGTAAAGAGCGAGACATCAATTCAATTAATACAATTTCAGGAAGAACACAATTACTTATGAAATAGACATTTAGCTTACAGAAGCACCAAAAAACACTGTCGGAAAAACCCACATTATAAAATCCTTAATGAAATTCCAAAAATCCACTACCCTAGAAGAATTCCTAAACTTCAAACGTTAAACCCTTAAAAGACACAACCCTTATATGACGTATATATAGCGTATATATGACGTGTATATGGCGCATATGAGTATTATTTAACCTTAGTAAAAAAGTAAACAAACAGGAACCAACCTAAATAAAACTATTACTACACTCCTAACCTACTTAGCATAAATCTTTCTTCTCCACTGACTATTAATCACATAAAGCCAAAAAGCCCACTTACAAACAAAAACAAGACCTTTGATACAGTCAGAAAAAAGTAGAACATCAAAAAAAGAAACGAAATCGAAATAGTTTTAAAAAAATATTATGCACGCATAGTATATTATTCAAATTAATATTTTAAATTTGTAAAAGAAATTAAGATTAATAAAAAATATAGGTATGAAAATATTAGTTTGCATCAGTCACGTTCCTGATACTACATCAAAAATTAACTTTGTCAATGGAGATTCTGAATTTGACACAAACGGTGTTCAATATGTAATCAACCCAAATGACGAGTTTGGACTAACACGTGCTATTTGGTTTCAAGAGCAACAAGGCGCAACAGTAACCGTTGTAAATGTTGGAGGTCCTGACACTGAACCTACTTTAAGAAAAGCTTTAGCAATTGGTGCGAACGAAGCTATTCGTGTTAACGCAACGCCTACTGACGGATTTTTTGTTGCTAAACAATTAGCCGAAGTAATCAAAAACGGAGGATACGATATTGTCATCGCTGGAAAAGAATCATTAGACTATAACGGTGGAATGGTACCTGGAATGATCGCTGGAATTTTAGGTTATAATTTCCTAAACTCTTGCACTAACTTAACAGTTGACGGAACTACTGTAAAAGCGGTTCGTGAAATTGATGGTGGAAAAGAAACTGTAGCCACTACTTTACCATTAATCATTGGTGGACAAAAAGGACTTGTAGAAGAAAAAGACTTGCGTATACCAAACATGAGAGGAATTATGACTGCAAGAACAAAAGCTTTGACTATCCTAGAGCCTGTTGATGCTACTGTGAATACAAAAGCTGTTAAGTTTGAAAAACCTGCTCCTAAATCAGCTGTGAAACTGGTATCTGCAGATAATTTAGATGAGTTAATTAACTTATTACACAACGAAGCAAAAGTAATCTAACTGTCATAAAGTCGAATGTCGAAAGTCGAAAAGATAGAAGTTAACAATAATTTCCCTTTATGACTTTAGACTTTAAAACTTTAAGACTAAAACAAAAAATTATGTCAATATTAATATACGCGGAATACGCAGAAGGAAAATTCAAAAAAGTAGCATTCGAACTAGCTTCTTACGCTAAGAAAGTAGCAGAAACTCTTGGAACAACAGTTACAGCAGTGACTATTAACGCAAGTGATGTATCTGAATTAGCTACATACGGCGTAGACAAAGTTCTTAAAGTAAACAATGATAAATTATCTGGTTTTACTGCAAAAGCTTATGCTGATGTTATTAAGCAAGCTGCACAACAAGAAGGTTCAAAACTAGTATTATTATCTAGCACTACAGATAGTATTTACTTATCCTCTCTAGTTGCAGTTGCACTTGAGGCTGGATTTGCATCAAACGTGGTAGGTTTACCAGTTTCTACAAGCCCTTTTCAAGTAAAAAGAACGGCTTTTTCAAACAAAGCTTTCAATTTCACACAAATTGATACCGATGTTAAGATCTTAGGCTTAGCTAAGAATTCATATGGTATTTTTGAAAATGCTGTATCAGCAACCGAAGTAGACTTCAACCCAACAATCGGCGAAAATGATTTTGGAGTTAAAGTAGAATCTGTTGAAAAAGGTTCTGGAAAAGTTTCTATAGCTGATGCTGACATTGTAGTTTCGGCAGGACGAGGACTTAAAGGCCCAGAGAACTGGGGAATGATCGAAGAACTAGCAACAACATTAGGAGCAGCAACAGCTTGTTCTAAACCAGTTTCTGATCTAGGATGGAGACCTCACGGAGAGCACGTAGGACAAACAGGAAAACCGGTAGCAACAAACTTATATATTGCTATTGGAATTTCAGGTGCCATACAACACATTGCTGGAATAAACTCTTCTAAAGTTAAGGTAGTGATCAATAGCGATCCTGAAGCACCTTTCTTTAAAGTTGCTGATTACGGAATTGTAGGTGATGCCTTTGAAATTGTACCTCAATTAATTGAAAAATTCAAAGCATTCAAAGCGCAAAACTAATAAGGAAAAAGAAATCATTACAACATTTTAAATGCTACTTAAAACAAGATATTTGTATCTTTGCTTTTAAGTAGCATTTCTTTTTACGGGAAACGCTAGTTACTTTTAATTAAAAAAAAAGTACTTTGTACTTTTCCATCAACACAATTATGAGCTTAGTTAAACTATCTATAAAAGGAATTTCATACAGTCAAACTCAAAACGGAGCCTACGCTTTAATCTTGAACGAGGTTGACGGCGAAAGAAAACTACCCATTGTAATTGGTGCTTTTGAAGCCCAATCCATTGCCATTGCACTAGAAAAAGAAATAAAACCACCACGTCCTTTGACTCATGATTTATTTAAAAATTTTGCAGAACGCTTTGATATTGTTGTAAAACAAGTAATCATCCACAAACTAGTAGATGGTGTTTTCTACTCAAGTATTATTTGTGAAAGAGACAAAATCGAGGAGATAATTGACGCTCGCACTTCAGATGCTATAGCACTGGCGCTGCGTTTTAAAGCTCCTATTTTTACTTATAAAAATATACTAGATAAAGCTGGTATTTTCTTAAAAACAAATCCACTTGATCCCAACAAAGACAATCAAGACCTAGACGATGTATTATCAAATCCAGAAACTTTTGGTCATGAGGACGAATCTAATCAAGCCGGAGATACCTATTCTAAACATACTTTGCCAGAGCTTCATGATTTACTAGATCAAGCTGTAACAAATGAAGATTACGAAAAAGCGGCAAAAATACGTGATGAAATTTCAAAACGATAAAACAAGAAATTCATAAATGATCCTAATTATTTAGAATTGGCAATACTAAAACAGTGAAACATTTATTTGAAAACTGTTATATAAATCCTATATTTGATTGCAATTCCCTATAAATCAAACTATGAAAACAAAACTTGCCTTACTCCTACTTATATTAGGATGCAGTACTGATGCTTTTTGCCAAGACATCTATTTGCATTGCGGAAAAATATTAAATACCTTAACTGGTAAAGAACTGGTAAACCACACCGTAATTGTTTCCAAAAATAAAATCGTAAAAATCCAAGAAGGTTTTGTATCGAAATCCAAACCAAATGATATTGAAATAGACCTTAAGAAAAAGTACGTTTTACCAGGCTTAATTGACCTTCACGTTCATATAGAGGGCGAACACGATACTAAAAGCTATATGTCTAAGTATCTGGAAAACGAAGCAGACATTGCATTTCAAGCTGTTCGTTGTGCAGAGGTTACCTTACTTTCAGGTTTTACAACAGTAAGAGATTTAGGCGGTACAGGAGTAAATATTTCTATTAGAAACGCAATTAATAAAGGAATTGTAAAAGGTCCTCGTATTTTTACAGCAGGAAAATCTATAGCTACTACAGGCGGCCATGCCGACCCTACAAACGGTAGTAATCGTAAACTTGTAGGTGATCCAGGACCACATGAAGGAGTAATAAACTCCCCCGAAGAAGCTGTAAAAGCAGTGAGAGAGCGCTATAAAGAAGGAGCAGATGTGATTAAAATAACTGCAACTGGCGGTGTACTAAGCGTTGCAAAAAGTGGAAAAAACCCTCAATTTACTTTAGAAGAAATAAAAGCAATCACCTCAACAGCTAAGGATTACAACATGCTAACTGCTGCGCATGCTCATGGTGACGAAGGTATGCAAAGAGCAATCATTGGCGGAATTAAAACCATTGAACACGGTACTTTTATGAGTGAGGAAACGATGGAGTTAATGAAAAAATACGACGCTTATCTTGTTCCTACTTTAACCGCGGGAAAAGAAGTAGAGAAAAATACTGAAATAAATGGATACTATCCTGAAATTGTAGTCCCAAAAGCAAGAGAAGTAGGTCCTCAACTGAAAGCAACTTTTGCAAAAGCATATAAAAAAGGAGTGAAAATTGCATTTGGTACTGATGCAGGTGTTTTTACACACGGAAACAATGCAAAAGAATTTGGTTATATGGTAGAAGCCGGAATGCCCGCGCTAGAAACAATACAAGCCGCCACAATTACAAATGCATCATTATTAGGAATAGCTGATACTGTAGGTCAAATAAAAGAAAATTTTCTTGCAGATATAATTGCTGTTGATGAAAGCCCTATTACAACAATAAAAACACTTGAAAAAATAGTTTTTGTAATGAAAGACGGTAAAATTTACAAAAACTAACGTTTTGAAAAACTAAACATGAAACAATATTTAGACTTAGTACAACACGTTATGGAAAACGGTTGTCAAAAAGGAGATCGAACAGGAACGGGCACAAAAAGTGTTTTTGGTTATCAAATGCGTTTTGACTTAAACGAGGGTTTCCCTATGGTGACCACAAAAAAACTTCATTTGAAATCCATTATATTTGAGTTACTTTGGTTTCTAAAAGGAGATATCAATATCAAATATCTTCAGGAAAACGGTGTAAAAATTTGGGATGATTGGGCTGATGCCAACGGTGATCTTGGACCAATATATGGGAGGCAATGGCGCAACTGGAATAATGAAGAAATTGATCAAATAGCTGAGTTGATAAAGGAATTAAAAACGAATCCAAATAGCCGAAGAATGTTAGTTTCAGCATGGAATCCCTCCGTTTTGCCAGATACAACAAAATCATTTGACGAAAATGTTTCCAACAATAAAGCCGCATTACCCCCTTGTCATGCCTTTTTTCAATTTTATGTAGCAGATGGAAAGTTGTCATGCCAACTATACCAGCGCAGTGCTGATATTTTCTTAGGAGTTCCTTTCAATATAGCTTCTTATGCACTTCTAACAATGATGATTGCACAAGTTTGTAATTTACAAGCAGGCGAATTTATTCACACTTTCGGTGATGCACACATTTACAACAACCACTTTGAACAATTGGAACTGCAATTAACCCGAAGTCCAAGAGCTTTACCAAAAATGATCTTAAATCCAGAAATAAAAGACATTTTTGCATTTGAATTTAAAGATTTTACTTTAGAAGGCTATGATCCTCATGACAGTATAAAAGGAAGTGTGGCAGTATAATTAAGAACAGTGTAAGTAGCCATTTAAAATACATACGTTATGAAACAAACAATTCTTATTCTCACCCTGACATTTCTAATCAACAATTTAGCGAATGCTCAATCTAGTGTAATAGCTAAAAGTTTTACTGGACATAAAGAGGCGATTTTGGGAATTGCTCAATCCCCTAATGGAAAATATATTCTATCGGGTAGTGACGATAATCTTGCTTTTATGTGGGATGAATACGGTAAAATTATTGACACAATAAGCGTACACAAGAAAAGTGTAAACGATGTAGCTTTTTCACCAGACAATAAACGTTTTATTACAGGAGGCTCTGAAGGAACATTTGTAATTTGGAGCATAAACGGAACTGAAATAAAAACAGTTTCTGCAGACAAAGTATATGTAAAAACTGTTGTTTATTCAAACGACGGAAAATATATTTTAAGTGGTGGTGGTGACAATACTGCAAAATTATGGACAGCAGATGGCACACTTATCAGAACATTCAAAGGACATAAATGCACAATTTACCAAGCCTCTTTTTCTCCAAATAACAAATCAATAATACTTGCAAGTTGCGACAATACCGCATCGATTTGGAATATAAATGGAAAAAAATCTATGATTTTAAAATGGCATAAAAGTGGAGTAAGTGCAGCGAGTTTTTCACCAGACGGAAAAAATATACTTACAGCAAGCTTCGACAAAACAGCTGTTATTTGGAATTTAAACGGAAAGCCTAGTATCATTTTAAAAGGACATTCTGGTGAAATAAATCAGGTAGAGTTTTCTTCAGACGGCAAGTATATTTTAACAGGTAGTGAAGACGGAACTGCCAAACTATGGAATATTAAAGGCAAACTTATTAAGACATTTGAAGAAAAATTTGAAACACAATATACCGCCGCAACATTTTCTAGTGATGGACAATTTGCAATTGTTTCTTCAAAGGATAACAACATAGACTTTTGGCATCTGCCCAAATAAACGGAAATAACAGGTACATAGAATTTGAGCAATTACCTTGATGGGAAATTGGTTTGTATTTGGGATGATTTACTTCGTCAATTCGCTATCGTTCGAATGGAATAACCGAAAATATAACTTAATATAGTACAAACCCAATGTAGCACCAAAACGTTATGGTTTAAACAACTAGAACACTGTTTTCATTTCCAGCAAAGGCATTCCATCGGTAGGAGTCGGCTTCTGGCTCATTGATATAGGCGCCATCAACTAGATACTTGAATTCGTAATCTGCATTTTTATCTAAATCAAAAATACCCTTAAAAGTACCGTTCTTTAATTTACTTAATGCACCAAGAGAAGGATCCCAATTATTAAAATCACCCACTACAGCCACTTCTTGCGCTGTTTTTGCAGGTATAGAAAAAGTAACTTTACACACAGGTTTAGTTTTGATAAATTGTTTTTTAACCGACATAACTATTTCATTTATAAGTTCATACAACAAAGTAAATAAAAATTTAACAACATACAATAACCCATCAACAGAATTTCTAAAATGCTTAAAACAGTGTTAAATTTTAAACTATTTTATATTTTTAAAGGCTTAAAATTTTGGAATCAAAAATCATGAATCAATTGCGATCTTAAATTATAAGAATTTCAATTGATTCATTTTAATAAATAAACTTTATCTTTATACATTAAAAGATTAAAAAATGGAACGAGAAATACACGAGCAATACGAATATGCAAGACGTAGAATCAAACAAAAAAAACGACTTTATTTTCATTTTGTTGTCTTTGTGCTAAGTAGCTTATTACTATTTACGTTAAAACATTTATTTGAAAATTCTTTTGTTGCAAACTGGTACTTATACATAATCACAGTATGGTTATTTTTATTTACACTGCATTTTATAAAAATATTTATTACAGATCGTTTTATGAATAAAAATTGGGAAAGAGAGCAAATTGACAGATTGGTTGCCTTACAAAAAAAGAAAATAGACCATTTACAAACTCAAATTAATAATAACGAACAATAATAACCTGAATACATTATGATCATAATGATTGCTGCCGTTGCAGAAAACAATGCTTTAGGAAAAAACAACGATTTGATGTGGCATTTACCAGATGATTTTAAGAGATTTAAAACGCTTACATCAGGCCATCATATTATAATGGGTAGAAAAACATTTGAAAGTTTTCCTAAACCATTACCTAATAGAAAACACATTATTATTACTAGAGACAAAAAATATGAAGCGAAAGACTGTATTATTGTAGATAGTCTAGAAAAGGCACTAGATCATTGCCCTGAAAAAGAAGATAAATATATTATTGGAGGAGGTGAAATATATGCATTAGGACTCAAATACGCTGATCAACTGGATATCACAAGAGTGCATCACCGCTTTGAAGCAGATGTATACTTTCCCGAAATAGATTTGAAAATCTGGAAAATTAGTGCATCTGAATATCACGCACACGATGAAAAGCATCAATATGCATTTACTTATCAAAAATACAATAGAATATAAAACAAAAAACATCCTTTTCAGGATGTTTTTTGTTTTAGCATTTGGTTAAAAGTGGTGAACTACTCTAGAAAGAATATTTGATAACATAAAATAAAAATTACAAACACTAATAACACACCAGATATGGCGATAACAATGTTTGAAAACCTTTGAGAGTACATCTCAAAGTAGCCTTTAATACCAAATACCACGAAGGTACTAAAGACGAAAAAAATTAAAATTTCCAAAAACAAATTTAATCCTAAGAACGTATTTTGCGCTTTAACCTCTATACTGCTTTGTAAAACAGCACACTCAAAAAACCTAACTAGAACAAACGAGATAAGTAACGCAAGAACTATCCATTTACTTTTGTCCACCATTTGTCTTTTAACCATTTATTATGCTTATTTCTTGAGTACAAATGTGTGGATTAAAAACCACCCACACAATACCCACTTTTAGTGATATTTTGATTTTTTTATAAAAAAATAAAGAAATCATACTTTATTAAATTAAAAAATAAATCTTGAGCCAAATTATACAAACACATTACTAGTTCCTTTGGATTGTATTATATTTGTACAAACAAAAAAAATGTCACAAAAAATTACTCCATACAAAAATTCGTCACTAGGCAAAAAAGAACAAGTAGCTCAAATGTTTGACACTATATCAGGGAATTACGACAGTCTAAACCGTGTTATTTCGTTTGGCATAGACATAAAATGGCGTAAAAAAGTCCTGCAAATAGTTGCTCAATCAAACCCGAAAAAGATACTTGATATTGCCACTGGCACAGGCGATCTTGCTATATTGATGGCTCAAACTCAAGCCGAAAAAATCATTGGCCTAGACATTTCTGCTGGAATGCTAGAGGTGGGAGAGCGCAAAATTGCTGATAAAAACTTGACCAAAACCATAGATATGGTTTTAGGTGACTCCGAAAATATGCCTTTTGAGGATAATTATTTTGATGCAATAACGGTAGCTTTTGGTGTTCGTAACTTTGAAAATCTAGAAAAAGGTCTTTCTGAAATTTTGAGAGTGCTAAAACCAAATGGAGTTTTTGTAATCTTAGAAACATCAGTACCAGTAAAAACTCCTTTTAAACAAGGTTATAATTTTTATACCAAAAATATATTGCCCTTAATTGGAAAATTATTTTCAAAAGACAATGTAGCTTATGGTTATTTATCTGAATCAGCAGCTGCTTTCCCTTATGGCGAAGCATTGAACAATATTTTAAGAAAAACTGGGTTTATAGATATTATAGCTCTACCACAAACTTTTGGTGTTGCTACCATTTATTCAGCTTCTAAAAAATAATATGAAAAAAATAATTTTTACCTTTTTTTTAATTGGAATCATTTCAGGAACCGCTCAAAATTCAAAAGGTATTTTCAGCAAAGACCCGATTATTAATCTTGAAAATTTTCAGCAAAAAAAAGTGTATTTTGGGTTTTACTTAGGCTTTAATACTTTTGATTTTAAAATAGACTACAAAACAGAAACCCCAGATATTTTTGTAAAAAAAACCATGGGTTTTAATGTGGGAATTGTAGGGGATATAAAACTCCAAGAATATATAAATTTAAGATTCGAACCAGGATTGTATTATGCCAAAAGGGATTTAAATTATCCCAATTTTTCTAAACCAAGTGATGCTTTACGTGAGGTCAACAGTACTTACATACACTTTCCTCTATTATTAAAATTCTCATCATTAAGAACAGGCAACATTAGACCTTATGCAGTGGGTGGCTTGTCTGCAACTCTTAACTTATCCAGTAATGCCAAATTAATGGATGATAATTTCCAACAAAAATTTCGTGTAAAAAGCTGGTCTACAAATTACGAATTGGGATTTGGGATTGATCTGTTTTCAGAATATTTCATCTTCTCACCTTCCATTCGAGGTGTTTTTGGAATTAATGATGAATTAATTAGAGACAACGACCCTAATAGTCCATGGACTAGCAATATTGAATCTTTAAAGACTAGAGCAATTTTAATTAATTTTACATTTCATTAAAATAAAAAAAGGCCAAAAATATCTTTATTAGCCCCTGCAAAACTCACTCAAAACAATTGCTGTAGCGGTTGCCACATTAAGACTTTCTGTTTTTTGTATAGCCCCAAATCTAGGTATGGTGAGTCTTTTATTAATTTTAGATTCTATTTCTGGAGAAATCCCATTGGCCTCATTACCCATTACTATGATACCTTGTTTAGGCAAGGAACTTTGATAAATGTTTTCGCCTTTCATGAAAGTACCATAAACTGGTAATTGCGTTTGAGATAAAAACAAATTCAAGTCAACATAATTCACATTTACTCTTGAAATAGATCCCATTGTGGCTTGCACCAACTTTGGATTAAATAGATCAACAGTTTCTTTTGAACAAAGCACTTGTTGGATTCCAAACCAATCACACAATCTTAAAATTGTGCCTAAATTTCCTGGATCTCTAATTGCATCAAGTGCGAGAATCAAACCCGAGGTTTTAATTTCTTTTTCTACGGGCATTTTAAATACTGCCAAACAAGAATTAGGAGTAGCTAGCGCTGAGATTTTCTTCAAGTCTTGATCTTGAACCATAGTTCTAATGGAAGGAGAAACAGTTTCAAAATCGCTTAAGGTAGTGTACACATGAACCAACTCAAAATTTGAATCTATTAGCTCTTGAACTCCCTTTACCCCTTCGGCAAAAAATAATTGATGGGCAATTCTATATTTTTTTTGCTGTAAACTCGTTATAAGTTTTATTTGGTTTTTACTAACCATAAAAAAATGTACTTTTGAATTAAATATGTTAGACCTCTTGAAAAAAATTTCTACAAAAATAACTGCATTTATTCTATTTGCAATACTTATTTGTGCCTGTAACGCTGTAAAAAGAGTTCCAGATGGAAAATTACTGCTTACAAAGAATGAAATAGCAGTGAATGATAAAAATGTTTCTGATGAAACTATTTTCAATCAATTGTATCAAAAACCAAATAGCACCTTACTGGGATACCGTTTAAGACTTAATTTATACTCAATCGCTAATTTAAATCCTGATTCAACATACCAAGCTAAATTTACAAATAATCCCAACAAATACAGTCGTAAATCAAAGTGGCTCTCAGCAAAACAAGTAGAACGATTGGGGAAGTCTTTTTGGTACCATGGCATTCATGATTTTTTAAAAACAACAGGAGAGGCTCCAGTTATTTTAGACAAAGAAAAAGCAGATAAATCATTATTCAGGTTGAAATATTATTTTTTCAATAACGGTTTTTTTAATGTAAATGCATCTTATGTTATTGACACACTGGAGAGAAAAAAAGGAAAGATTAAATATAGTATCAAAACTGGTCCCGAATATACTTTGGATACTATAAAAACAACAATTTTAACTCCTGCACTAGACTCCCTTTACACATCAATAAAAAGTGCAAGCTACATTAAAAGCGGAAAGCCATACAAAACCGAGGATTTTGAGAATGAAAAAAACAGAATCACAACTCATTTTAGAAACAATGGCGCTTATTATTTTCAACCAAATTATATCACATTTGATGTAGATACTATAAAAAAAGTTCATCAAGCAAATATCAATTTATTAGTTGCAAATTATTCATATCAAAAGAATGACAGCACAAAAACTGAACCTTTTAAGCTATATAAAATTAGTGATGTAAAAATATTTTCGGATTACAGCCCTAATTTGAATTCGTTTCAAATCAAAGACAGTGTGACTTATAATGGCTTTACAATTTACAGCCAAAACAAACTAAAATACAAACCAAAAGCCATAACTAATGCACTTTTTATCACAAAAGAAGGTTTGTATGCCGACAACAAAACGGTATTGACAACACGTTATTTAAACAATCTTAAAATTTTTAATTATCCCTCAATACAATATGAGGTTGATAAAAGAGATACTACTGCGCATTCTCTAATTGCTAAAGTATTCTTGACACCTAGAAAAAAATATAGTTTTGGGACTAGCCTAGATGTGACCCACTCTAATATTCAAGCTTTTGGTATAGGAGTTAGCGTTTCAGAAACAGTAAGAAACGTATTTAATGGTGCCGAAACATTAGAACTAGCAGTACGAGGCAACATTGGATCTTCTCAATATTTAGCTAATCCGAATAATAATTTTTTCAATGTATCCGAATATGGTTTAGATCTAAAACTAAATATCCCAAGGATTTTTATGCCTTTTAAAACCGAAAAAATCATCCCTAAGAGTATGATTCCATCTACATTGATTACAGTAGGTTTTGCAAAACAACAAAATATTGGACTTGATAAAGAAAACTTTACCAGTACACTATCTTACAATTGGACACCACAAAAAAACAATACAGCTCGATTTGATTTAGTCAATACACAATTTGTGCAAAATTTAAGACCTCAAAATTATTTCAATATTTACAAATCTTCCTATAATGCTTTAAATAACATTAGCAAAGAATATAACACAAACAACACATATTATGACAACCCTACAAATAGAAATTTAAGTATAGAAAGAGGAACTAAAGGCTTCACAAATGATGTCTTAAACAATAGTGGTACATTTTTGAAGCCTATTACTCCAACTGATTTTCAATCTATAAAAAGCATTGAAGAAAGAAGGCAAAGATTGACCGAAAATGACTTTATTCTAGCTACAAATTTCACTTTTTCAAAAACTACTAAGAAAGATATTACTGATAATACGTTTTATTTATTTAAATCCAAAATTGAATCTGCAGGTACATTATTATCTGCCTTTGCTTCCTCAACAAATCAAAAAAGAAATTCTAATGGCAACTATGAAATCTTTAATCTAGAATATTCAGAATATATTAAAACTGAATTTGATTACATCAAACATTGGGAACTTACAAAAGATAAAGTAATTGCATTTCGATCTTTTTTTGGAATTGCAGTTCCCTTTGGCAACTCTGATAACATCCCCTTTTCACGAAGTTATTTTTCGGGAGGATCAAATGACAATAGAGCTTGGCAACCCTATGCACTGGGACCAGGAAGCAGTGGAGCGGTAAATGATTTTAATGAAGCCAATATGAAAATTGCCATAAGTGGTGAATTTCGATTTAAAGTTCTTGGCAATTTGAAAGGTGCTTTATTTGCCGATGCTGGAAACATCTGGAACGTGTTAGATAATGTTGAGGATGAGAAATCTACCTTTACCAGTTACCGTGATTTAAAAGACATTGCATTAGGCACTGGTTTTGGACTTAGATACGACCTAAGTTTTTTTGTTATCCGTTTTGATTTAGGTTTTAAAACCTACAACCCAGCCAATGAAACAAATAAAAGATGGTTTAGAGAGTACAACTTTACGAACTCCGTTTTAAATTTTGGTATAAATTATCCGTTCTAATACTATTTAATTCCTATTTTTGCAGAACTAAAAACTAAAAAAATTACTAAAAATTAACACTATGGCACACAACATAAAACCAGGAGTAGCAACAGGAGATCAGGTTCAAGAAATCTTTAATTATGCTAAAGAAAAAGGATTTGCATTGCCTGCAGTAAACGTAACTGGCTCAAATACAATAAATAGCGTTCTTGAAACAGCCGCTAAACTTAATGCGCCCGTAATCATTCAATTTTCTAATGGTGGAGCACAATTTAATGCTGGTAAAGGATTATCTAATGCAGGAGAAAAAGCAGCAATTGCTGGTGGAATTGCTGGTGCTTTGCACATTCATACACTAGCGGAAGCCTATGGTGCAACGGTAATTTTACATACTGACCATTGTGCAAAAAAATTATTGCCTTGGATTGATGGATTATTAGACGCATCCGAAGCACATTTTGCAAAAACAGGAAAACCTCTGTATTCATCACATATGATTGATTTATCTGAGGAGCCAATTGAAGAGAACATTGAAATTTGCAAAGGCTATTTAGAGCGAATGAGCAAAATGGGGATGACTCTTGAAATTGAACTAGGTATTACAGGTGGTGAAGAAGACGGTGTAGATAACTCTGATGTAGATAGCTCAAAATTATACACTCAACCTGAAGAAGTTGCTTATGCATACGAAGAACTTTCTAAAATAAGTCCTCGTTTTACAATTGCAGCCGCTTTTGGAAATGTACACGGAGTATACAAACCAGGAAATGTAAAATTAACTCCAAAAATCTTAAAGAATTCTCAAGATTTTGTTCAAAATAAATTCAACACAGGTCACAACCCCGTTGATTTTGTTTTCCACGGTGGATCAGGATCTACACTTGAAGAAATTAGAGAAGGAATTAGCTATGGTGTTATCAAAATGAATATCGATACTGATTTGCAATTTGCATTTACAGAAGGCATTCGTGATTATATGATTAAAAATATTGATTATCTAAAAACACAAATTGGTAATCCAGAAGGGGCTGACGCTCCAAATAAAAAACATTACGATCCAAGAAAATGGTTGCGTGAAAGCGAAATCACTTTCAATACAAGATTGGAGCAAGCATTTGCTGACTTGAACAACGTGAATACATTATAATAAAAAGTTTAAAGTTTCAGGTCTAAGGTTTCAAAACTTTAAACTTTAAACCTGAAACAACAAAAACAATAAATATGGCTTGGTTTAAAAGAAAAGAAAAAGGGATTACAACTGCTACTGAAGACAAAATGGATATTCCAAAAGGGCTTTGGTACAAATCTCCTACAGGAAAAATTATTGATGCAGATGAACTTGCTCGCAACTTATTTGTAAGTCCAGAAGATGGTTTTCACGTAAGAATAGGTAGCGCTGAGTATTTTCAAATTTTGTTTGACAACAATGAATTTGTTGAATTAGACAAAAACATGACTTCTAAAGACCCTCTTCATTTTGTGGATACAAAAAAGTATGCCGATCGATTGAAAGATGTCATGGATAAAACTAAACTTAAAGATGCCGTACGCACAGGTGTTGGAAAATCTAAAGGTAAAGATTTAGTAATTTGCTGTATGGATTTTGCTTTTATTGGCGGATCTATGGGAGCTGTTGTAGGAGAAAAAATTGCAAGAGGAATAGATCACGCTATCAAAAACAAAATGCCGTTTTTGATGATTTCAAAATCAGGTGGGGCTAGAATGATGGAAGCTGCTTACTCTTTAATGCAATTGGCAAAAACATCCGTAAAATTGGCCCAACTTGCTGAAGCAAAATTACCCTATATTTCTTTATGTACCGATCCTACTACGGGAGGAACTACGGCTTCATACGCTATGCTAGGTGACATTAACATCGCTGAACCAGGCGCATTGATAGGTTTTGCAGGTCCGAGAGTAGTAAGAGACACCACTGGAAAAGATTTGCCAGAAGGTTTTCAAACTGCTGAATTTCTTCTTGAGCATGGATTCTTAGATTTTATTACTCCAAGAAAAGAATTGAAAGACAAGATTAACTTGTATATAGATTTGATTCAAAACAATCCTGTACGATAATTTGAAATCCAAAGTATAGGCTGAATATTATTCAATCGTTTTTGATTCATTAAAATAAAAAAAGCAGCTTCTCATAATTGGGAAGCTGCTTTTTTTTTACTATAAATTATTAAAAATTAGAAATAATCTTTTACATACCAGTTCGAATAGCCTCAACAGGATCTAATTTTGAAGCCGAAATAGCTGGTAGAATTCCCGAAATTACACCAACAATAATGGATAATCCAGATCCTATTAGGATGTTCCAAAAACTTAAGACAAATTCAAAGTCCAATACATTTGTCAGTAATATAGACAGCAACCACACAATAATCAAACCGATAGTTCCCCCTATTACGCATAGAATAATAGCTTCAAATAAAAATTGAAAAAGTATAAATCTGTTTTTGGCGCCTAATGATTTTTGAATTCCAATTAAGTTTGTTCGCTCTTTTACAGAAACAAACATAATATTGGCCACACCAAAACCACCCACTAAAAACGAGAAAACACTAATCAATATTCCTCCACCTCGCATTGCACTAATGATTCCGTCTAGTAAATCTGTAAAACCAGAAAGCACATTGACAAAAAAGTTATCGATTTCATCTACTTTCATACCTCTAAAATTCCTAAGTTTCTGAGCAAGTTCAGCTTTAAAAGCATCCATATCAACTCCTTTTTCAGGTTTTACAAGGATTACTGGGGTCATGGCATTATTGTTATCACCATACATACGTCTTAAAAAATTAACTGGAATAAAAACAGATGTATCATTACTATCGCCAAACATTCCTTCGCCTTGCTTTTTTAAAGTACCAATAACACTAAAACGTTGGCCGTACAAGCGTAAGTTTTTACCAATAGGTTCGCTTTCGCCAAAAAGACTCTGTGCAATATCATATCCTAAAACGATCACTGCCGCTCCAGAATTAGATTCAGATTCGTTGTAAAACCTTCCTTTATCAAACTCAAGACCTTGTATATCAATAAACTCATGAGAAACGGGAACAATATTCACATCACTTACAGACTCTGATTCGTATTTTAAACTTTCTCGATTTACAAAAAATTGAAATGCCATTTCGTCTACATCATTCATAGAGCCTTTCAAATATTCATACTCATCGTATTTAACATCAGGAAATTGCTCTCGTTTCCATTGTGGGATTTCTGAAGGGCCAAAAGAAAATCGCATTAGATAAATCGTATTTTTATCTAAACTACTTAAATCTTTTTTAATTTTTTTATCTAAAGAATCTACCGCAGCTAGAATTGCAATGATTGAAAAAATTCCGATCGTAACTCCTAATAACGAAAGTAAGGTTCTCAATTTATTGTTGCGCAAGGCACTCATCGCAAATCCAAAACTTTCTCGTAACAATCTAAGGTAAACTAACATATAATGTGTATTGTGTTAAGTAAAAATCTATAAATAATATTCAAAAACCTAATAAAAATATGAAAGGCTACATGAATCCTTTCATTTTAATGTAAACTCTAAAAAGAGATTTACAAATTAAAATTATCTCATTTTCAAATGGCTTAATTTTAACATTAAAAAACTATTTTTGCACCTCATAACTATAACTACATAATGAGCGCAACAAAAACAATCCAATCAGCATTAATCTCTGTCTTTTCTAAAGAAGGATTAGAACCAATCGTTAGACAACTAAACAGTCAAAATGTTACAATTTATTCTACTGGAGGTACTGAAAATTTTATAAAAAATCTTGGAATACCAGTAATTCCTGTAGAAGACGTTACCTCATACCCTTCTATTTTGGGTGGTAGAGTAAAAACATTACACCCAAAAGTTTTTGGAGGAATACTAAATCGTCAAGACAATGAGAGTGACGTAGAACAAATGAAAGAATTTAATATTCCGCAAATAGACCTTGTTATTGTTGATTTATACCCATTTGAAAAAACGGTAGCTTCAGGAGCTAGTGAAGCTGATATTATTGAAAAAATAGATATTGGCGGAATATCATTAATTCGCGCAGCAGCTAAAAACTTTAAAGATACCGTTATCGTCTCGTCAATGGAGCAATACAGTTTATTTTTAGAGACCATCACTAAACAAAACGGAGCTACAACACTAGAAGATCGTAAATTATTTGCTACCAAAGCATTCCATGTATCTTCGCATTATGATGGTGCAATTTTTAATTATTTCAATACAGATGAAACCATTTACAAAGAAAGTATTGCTGATGGTCAAATCTTAAGATATGGGGAAAACCCACATCAAAAAGGATTTTTCTTCGGTGATTTTGATTCGATGTTTAAAAAAGTTCATGGAAAAGAACTTTCGTATAACAATTTATTGGATGTAGATGCTGCCGTTAATTTGATTCATGAATTCAAAAATGACGGACCAACTTTTGCCATTTTAAAACACAACAATGCTTGTGGACTAGCAACGAGAACAACGATTCACGACGCATATAGTGCAGCTTTAGCATGTGATCCAACATCAGCTTTTGGTGGTGTATTAATTTCGAATACTAAAATAGATGTATCAACCGCTCAAGAAATCAACTCTTTATTTTGTGAGGTTGTAATAGCTCCTGAATATGATAATGAAGCACTAAGCATTCTACAGGAAAAGAAAAACCGAATTATTTTAATCCAAAATGAAATGGCTTTGCCTCAAAAACAAGTACGTACGTGTTTAAACGGATTATTAATTCAAGAAAGAAACAACATCACAGATACTAAAGAGGATCTAAAAACCGTTACCAATACAGCGCCTACTGAGCAAGAAATTAAAGATTTAATTTTCGCTTCTAAAATTTGTAAAAACACAAAGTCTAACACAATTGTATTTGCAAAAAACGGTACACTTATTGCTTCAGGTACAGGACAAACCTCTCGTGTAGATGCTTTAATGCAAGCGGTAGATAAAGCGAAGAATTTCGGATTTGATTTACAAGGCGCTTCCATGGCCAGTGATGCTTTTTTCCCGTTTCCAGATTGCGTTGCACTCGCTAAAGAAGCAGGAATAACAGCCGTTATTCAGCCTGGAGGATCTATAAAAGATGAATTGAGCATCAATTATTGCAACGAAAATAATCTTGCAATGGTATTTACAGGAACACGCCATTTTAAACATTAATTTGTTTAACTTTGTCAGACATTTTTATATAACTTTTAACCCTTAAAAAACTTATGGGATTTTTTGATTTCATGACCGAGGATATAGCAATTGACCTTGGAACCGCAAACACATTGATCATTCACAACGACAAAGTTGTTATTGATAGTCCATCCATCGTTGCTCGAGATAGAGTAACTGGAAAAATCATTGCAGTAGGTAAGGAAGCAAACATGATGCAAGGTAAAACTCATGAAAACATAAAAACCATTAGGCCATTAAAAGATGGTGTTATTGCTGATTTTGCTGCTTCGGAAGCCATGATTAGTATGTTTATAAAAAGCATTCCGGCATTAAAGAAAAGAATGTTTACTCCAGCGCTTCGCATGGTAGTATGTATCCCTTCTGGAATTACTGAGGTGGAAATGCGTGCCGTAAAAGAATCTTGTGAGCGTGTAAATGGTAAAGAAGTATACTTGATTCACGAACCAATGGCAGCCGCAATAGGTATTGGCATTGATATTATGCAACCAAAAGGAAACATGATTGTTGATATAGGTGGTGGTACCACTGAAATTGCCGTAATTGCTCTTGGAGGAATAGTATGTGACAAATCCGTAAAAATTGCGGGTGATGTATTTACAAATGATATTGTTTATTACATGCGTACACAACACAATTTATTTGTAGGAGAAAGTACGGCAGAAAAAATAAAAATCCAAATTGGAGCAGCCATAGAAGATCTTGAGACACCCCCTGAAGATATGTCTGTTCAAGGAAGAGATTTATTAACTGGTAAACCAAAACAAGTAGAAGTATCTTACAGGGAAATTGCAAAAGCATTAGACAAATCTATTCAAAGAATTGAGGATGCCGTAATGGAAACCTTATCTCAAACACCTCCAGAATTAGCTGCTGATATCTACAATACAGGTATTTATCTTGCAGGGGGAGGCTCAATGCTACGAGGTCTTGACAAAAGAATTTCTCAAAAAACAGATTTACCGGTTTATATAGCAGAAGATCCTTTGAGAGCAGTAGTAAGAGGTACTGGTATGGCCTTGAAAAACATAGTTAAATTTAAAAGTATACTTATTAAATAATTAAAACACTTAAAACTAAATTCTAGATAGGTTTACCAATTGAATTTATAATTAGGATTTAGTTTTTGTTTCAATTTACTTTAAAATAATTCATTTAAGAAAATGCAGCAAATTTTTAATTTTATTTTTAAAAACAGCAACCGATTGCTGTTTTTGCTGCTTTTGGGTATATCACTTTCCTTGACTATTCAATCACACTCTTTTCATAGAAGTAAAATAATAAGTTCCGCTAATTTTTTGAGTGGTGGCGTTTATGAAAAAATAAACAATGTCAATGAATATTTGAATTTAAAAGCTCAAAATGACGCATTGGCACAAGAAAACGCAACCCTTAAAAGCTTACTCTTTAATAAAAAAGATACCGCTAGCGTAAAATTAACGGACAGTTTGAAAGGCGTAAAACCTAGTGAAATATTAGTTTCTAAAGTTATTCACAACTCCTATAATGTTTATGAAAACTACCTCACTATAAATTCTGGCGAGCTGGATGGAGTAAAACCTGACATGGGCGTGATCAACAGTTTAGGAATTGTAGGTATCATTGAAAACACTTCACCAAAATATGCTACTGTAATATCCATTCTCAATAAACGATCGCAAATTAATGCTAAGATAAAAAAATCAAACCACTTTGGGTCGTTAAATTGGAACGGAAAAAGTACTGGATTTGTTCAATTGACTGATCTACCTAGACTAGCAATGATAAAAATAGGCGATACGATAGTAACTGGTGGTCAATCTGTGATTTTTCCTGAGAATATAAATATTGGTACTATTTCAAAAATTTATAGAGACACCCAAACTAACTTTTATACACTTGACGTAAAGTTATTTAATGATATGACTAATCTGGGTCATGTATACATTATTAAAAGTAAGGACAAAGAAGAGATTACTAATTTAGAAAAAATAGAAAAAGATGAATAGCACCTTGTTTGTCAACACATTTCGATTTATTCTTTTATTAGCAATTCAGATAATTGTGTTCAACAATATGAATTTACTGGGCTATGTTAGTCCGTTTCCTTATGTATTATTTATCATTTTGTATCCTGTAAATGGAAATAAATCTGCCTTGCTGGCATCTAGTTTTTTACTGGGTATTATCATGGATCTTTTTAGTAATTCTGGAGGGACACATGCCACGGCATGTATTTTATTGGCTTACTTACGCCCTACTCTTTTTAAATTTGCATTTGGTTTAAGTTATGAATACCAAACCATAAAATTAAATGAGGTACTTACCCCACAACGTTTTACATTTATTTTACTATCGGTTGTCATTCATCATTTTACCTTGTTTTTATTAGAGGCCTTTCAGTTGAGTTTTATCTTAGACACATTACTTACTGTGTTATTGAGTACCATCTTTACAATAATTATTTGCATCATAATTATTTATCTAATCAAGCCTAATAAAAGATGAGAAAAGCACTTTTGCCCGGCCTAATAACCATTGCTACGCTATTATTGGTTGTAAGGATTTTTTATTTGCAAGTGGTTGATGAAACCTTAAAATTACAATCAGAGAATAACGCCATTAAAAAGAAATACGAATATCCTGAACGAGGTTATATCTATGATCGTAACGGAAAATTACTTGTAGCTAACCAAGCTTCTTATGACATAATGGTTATCCCAAGAGAAGTTAAGAATACTGACACACTTGAGTTTTGTCAATTATTAAATATCACAAAAGAGGTTTTTATAAAAAAGATAGAAAAAGCAACTGTTTACAGTCCTAGGTTGCCTTCTGTTTTTTTATCGCAATTAAATAAAAATGAGTTTGCTGCTTTTCAGGAAAAGATTAGAAAATACGAAGGTTTTTATTTTCAAAAACGTTCCCTAAGAGATTATGAGGTAAATTATGGAGCCAATATTTTTGGATTTATCACCCAAGTAAATGAAAAACTAATTGAAAAAAACCCATACTACAACAGCGGAGATTTAATTGGAAAACAAGGAGTAGAAGAAAGTTATGAGGATTTATTACGTGGTATTAAAGGGGTAAAATACCTTCAGAAAGACAAACATAATCGTGAAATAGGATCCTACAAAGCAGGTAAATATGACACCATAGCTGTTCAAGGCCAAGACATCAACCTTACCATTGATGCCGAAATCCAAAAATATGGAGAAGAGCTAATGATTAATAAAAGAGGTGGAATTGTTGCCATTGAACCTAAATCTGGTGAAATCTTAGCATTAGTAACTGCCCCATCCTACGATCCAGGAATTCTGGTAGGTAGACAACGCTCTAAAAATTATACACAATTGTACCGCGACTCAATTGCTAAACCTTTATACGACCGTGGTTTGCTGGCAGAATATCCTCCAGGATCTCCTTTCAAGATTTTAACAGGTCTTGTAGCTTTACAGGAAGGTGTAATTGATTACAATACTACCGTATTTTGCAATAGAGGTTTTAGCTATGCTAGAGGGAGATTTATGGGATGCCACTGCCATGGAGGAGCTCTGCAGTTACACAGAGGAATATATGAATCCTGCAACTCTTATTTTGCAACTGCATATATGAAAACCATCAATAAATATGCAAAACCTGCATATGCCGTTGATGTTTGGAGTAATCACCTTAAAAGTTTTGGCTTAGGCCAATTTATGGGTTATGATTTACCTACAGGCAAAAAAGGATTAGTTCCCACCTCAAAAACATACAAACGCATGTATCCTAATGGTGGCTGGAGAAGCACAGCTATTGTATCAAACGCTATTGGTCAAGGAGAAGTTCTTATGACCCCAATTCAATTAGCAAACATGATGGCAACAGTAGCTAATGAAGGATATTATTACACGCCTCACATCATAAAAAAAATAGAAGGTATCCCAATTGAAAGTAAGTTCACTACTAAACACACTACTACAATTGATAAGAAATTTTTCAAACCTATTATTAGTGGATTATTTGACGTTTACAATCTAGGTACTGCAAGAGGACTTCGAGTAGAGGGAATTGAAATTTGTGGAAAAACTGGTACAGCCGAAAACTCAACCAGAATTGGTGGAATAAAAGTTAAAATGGAAGATCATTCCATATTTGTAGCATTTGCCCCAATGAACAACCCAAAAATTGCCATAGCAGTAATGGTAGAAAATGGTGGATATGGTGCAACTATTGCTGGACCAATTGCGAGTTTAATGATTGAAAAATACCTAAGAAAAAAAATCACTCGTGTAGATCTTGAAAAAAGAATTTTGGCAACCAGTTTACAAAGTCGTTATGCCAAGTTGGGCGGTCTTTCTGAAGCCATTAAACTGCAATTAAAAATAGCAGATTCATTACAAAAATTAAAGACAGGGACACCTAAAAAAGTTCTGTTGACTACTGATACCATTAAAGAAAAAAAACTAGCTTCTCAATCTAATGAAAAACCAAAGTATAACAAATAATATTGACTGGATCAGCATCATTATTTATACGGTGCTAGTACTATTAGGTTGGTTGAATATTTATTCCTCCTCATTATCGTCTATGCAAGACACTTATGAGAAACAATTGGTCTTCATTCTATTTACCATCCCATTAATCTTTATTGTTGTATCTGTTGATGGTAAGTTTTATGAAAAATATGCTAGTATCATTTTTGTTGTAGCACTTATGTCGTTAGCTGGTCTATTCTTATTTGGAAAAACCATAGCTGGTCAAAGGTGTTGGTATGCAATAGGAAGTTTTACAATTCAACCCTCAGAGTTTGCAAAAGCAGCTACATCTCTAGCATTAGCAAAATTTTTAAGTGACACTCAAATTAATTTAAAAGATCCAAATAGACAAATTCAAGCGCTTGCCATAATACTTCTACCTGTAATTCTTATACTTCCGCAACCAGATCCAGGTAGTGCTTTAATATATAGTATTTTTATCATCGTGTTATACAGAGAAGGTTTGCCATCCTGGTATGTTTGGACGGGTTTCATAACCATTTTATTATTTGTACTCACATTGGTAATTGAGCCTATTTATGTTGTTTTAGCAGCTTTACTTGTACTTATATTAGTTCATTATAAATCAAGATTAGCAGATAGAAACGTAGTATTAAGCGGTATCTTGTTTGTATTGATATCTGGATTTGTATTCTCTGTTGATTATATTTTTAATAATGTTTTTAAACAGCATCATAGGGACCGTTTTAATATTTTATTGGGTAAAGCAGTAGATTTAAAAGGATCGGGCTACAACACCAATCAATCAGAAATAGCAATTGGTTCTGGTGGATGGCTGGGAAAAGGTTTTCTAGAAGGTACACAAACAAAAGGTGGCTTTGTACCAGAACAACATACCGATTATATTTTCACAACAGTTGGTGAAGAATGGGGGTTTGCAGGCTCATTAGTTATAATAGTGCTATTTGCAGGATTATTTCTTAGAATTATATATTTAGCCGAAAGGCAAAAAACGAAGTTTAGTAGGGTTTATGGGTATTGCGTAGCGGGTATTTTATTTACCCATTTCTTTGTAAACATTGCTATGGTATCTGGAATATTCCCAACAATTGGTGTACCATTGCCTTTTTTCTCCTACGGAGGATCAGGTCTATGGGGTTTTACAATACTACTGTTTATTTTCATCAAAATGGATGCTAATAAAGTAAATGAATGGTAATTGCTGTTTAAGGTTTCAAAACTATTAGCCTAATCTTATCGAATATGCAGTACTAGATTTAGTTAAAACTCCAATCTTTATAATCTTTGTTCGCTTCTAATTGGTTTTCTAAACGATCTTCTAATTGAGGAAAGAAGTTAATTCCCGTAAGCTTTTCTATTGCATCTACAGATACTACAAATTTATATAAAGGTTCATCATTTGGTTTATTAGGCATTAAAAAACCAATCATTTTCACTCTATTTCCTGAGCGATTCATCAATATTTTATAAAAATATTGAGGTACAGCTACCTTTTCTTTACCAATAGTCTTTAAGGAATTGTTCAAAACACCTCCTGTTACTACATATACACCATTATCTTTCACTGCCCAGTACCTAACTTTTTGCTCTAATCTATTCCATATTCCGTTATTAAATTGTTTATCTTGAGGAGAAATATTTGATGTAAAAAACGTATCATTGTACGCTGATATTGAGAATTCCATATCTCCTGCTGGACAAAGATGTCCTTTATCATAATTAGAATTTTTATAATTTCTCCAATCAGCAGATCCAGTTTCGACTTTGGTGTCTTCAATAAAAAAAGGGCGTTTAAAGTTATTGTTCTTTATGTAATCCTTCTTTAATTCATAAGCAACCCACTCTGCTTGTTCGTAATTTTCATTATAAGAAAGAGAATAATAATTGTGCATTACAATTGTATTTGTGGTCGATATTGGTAATAAATCATTTGTATTAAAACGCAGATCTGTTTGGTCTCCACCCTCAGTTTCAATCCCGTTTACGTATTCACTCTTTTCATCTGCTATTGGTACAAAACTTTTTTGAGTATTTGATATATCCTTTTTACATGAAAAAAGTGTTGCAATCACTGCAATACACCCTACTACTTTTTTAATACTATTAAAACTCATACAACTTAGATAACGTTAAAAAAACTAATTGAAATAAAGATAGGGAAATATTAAAAAATGAGCATAAAAAAAACGCTCAAAATAACTTTTGAACGTTTTAGTCCTTTTCATCAAATTATGACTTTACAAGCTTATCTTTTTTTACCTTAACCGGTAATACTTTGTTAGTAAAAGCTTTTGATTGCAAATCATCTAATACATTTAAAGCTTCTTCTACATAAATATCTTTTGACAACGTTTCATGCCATCTCTCTCTTTTCTCTTTTAATGAACTATCTTGATTCATAGCCTCAACTTCATTTGGTAAAGAACTGAATTTTAAATTATTTTTATAATCAACTATTGATTTATACTTTTTTGCTTTTTCTTCAATCTGAGCTTGAGCAATTTTAAATTTAGTAATATTCAAGCTATATAAATTTTCCTCACTACGTCCATCAATCCATTTTGCATTGTCTTCAATTAATTGAAATTGAGAACTTTGAGTGATTCTGTTTTTACTATTCATTATTACTTGGTCAAAATTAGAATTGTCATTCCATATTTGATAATTTGTTTGATCAATCTTATCCCAAGGCATGGCATTGTCAATATCCCTTTCACCCATTTTTAAATAAGAATAACGATCAGGCATCACAATATCACTATGAACACCTTCTAACTGCGTAGACCCTCCATTTATTCTATAAAATTTTTGAGTTGTAGTTTTAATCGCTCCTAAATCCCCTACAGCACTATTGCGAACAAGCGTATTTAAGTCATATACGTTTTGAACAGTACCTTTACCATACGTTTGTTTACTTCCTATTACAATACCGCGTTTGTAATCTTGAATTGCAGCTGCAAGTATCTCAGAGGCCGAAGCCGAAAAGCTATTGACCATAATCACTAGCGGTCCATCCCATTCAATTTTTGGATCCTTATCATACAATACCTCTTTTTTACGTCCAGCCGATTTAATTTGAACGATAGGTCCCTGCTCAATGAATAATCCTGCAATATCAACAACAGTAGATAGAGATCCACCCCCATCATCTCTAACATCTAATACGATTCCGCTAACACCTGCATTTTTCAAACGGTCTACTTCAATAGCTATATCCTTACCAGCATCTCTACCATCTGGATTTTCAAAATCGATATAAAATTTCGGCAAATAAATAACCCCATATTTTAATCCATTTTTCTCAACTACACTTGACTTAGCATAGGTTTCCTCTATTTCAACAATATCACGAATTATAGATACAATTTTAATAGTTCCGTCAACTTTTTTAATAGTGAGACGTACTTCAGAACCTTTTGGTCCTTTAATTTTTTTAACCACATCATCAAGGCGCATTCCTATTACATCAACAGCTTCGCCCTCACCTTGAGCAACTTTCATAATTAAATCACCTGATTCTAATTGTTTTCCTCTCCATGCAGGCCCACCAGAAATAAGTTCAGATATTTCAGTAAGATCATTTTTCTTTTGTAATCTTGCTCCAATACCTTCTAACTTACCACTTATACTTACATCAAAACGTTCTTTTTCTTCGGCAGCAAAATAATTGGTATGAGGATCAAAACGACCTGTGATTGCATTTATGTAAACTGAAAACCAGTCATTACGATCTAAATCTTTTATAAAACTGAAGTACTCATCAAGAGATTTTAAAGAACTTTCTCTTGTTTCTTTCTCTAATGTTTCAAAAGATTTTACCACATACTTAGCGTCATTTTTCTTTTTATCTTCTTCTAATCTTTGTTTGTCAACCAATGAAGAAAGTGTTGACAATTTAATCTGTTTTCTCCATTTATCATTTAATTCGGTAAGATTTTTAGAATAAGGTGCCTTCTCATAATCAACATTGAAACTCTCGTCAGTTTCATAATTAAACGGTTTACTAAGCACTGATTTGTAAATTTTAGTACTCTCGTTCATCCTTTTGATCAAACGATCGTAGGTAAGATTAAAAAAACTTAAATCTTTGTTCAATAATTGATCGTCTAACTGCAGTTCAAATTTTGAAAACTCATCAATATCAGATTGCAAGAAAAAACGTTTTGAAGGATCTAATGCTACAATGTAATCCTTGTAAATGCCCTTGGAAAAATTATCATCAATTGTAGCAGGGCTATAATGTCCTTTCTCAATAACAAAAGTCAATAATTCTAATAGTAACTTATCTTTTTCAGGATCATTACTTTTTGAGCTTTTGATATTAAATGCAAATAAAGCCATCGAAATACACGCGACAACAATTAATATTTTATAATTTCTTTTCATAAAGTGAAGTATAGTATTCATGAATTTTTTTATTCTAAGATACGGTAAAAACCATGCCATATAAAGACATGATGCCATAAATTTTTGTTAAAGATATAAAATGTTTTATTCTAATGAAATGAAAGTTCAATTGATATTAAATTTTTACATTTAGTTCAGTTTTTACCAGTTTCAGTCCTTACATTTGTTATTAATTTAAATAAATATTCTTTTTTTTAATTTTAAGTAAATGAAAAAAAACAAGCCGCTGATACTTATTACAAATGACGATGGCATATCGGCACCTGGATTGAGAGCTTTAATAACAGTAATGCAAGAAATTGGGGAAATTGTTGTTGTAGCACCAGATAAACCTCAAAGTGCTATGGGACATGCCATTACAATAAACAGCACGTTATACCTAAATAAAACATCCAAAGATACCGACGCCTTTTTAGAATACAGTTGCTCTGGAACTCCAGTAGATTGTGTTAAACTTGCCGTAAATGAAATTTTAGAAAGAAAACCAGATCTTTGCGTATCTGGCGTAAATCATGGTTCAAATTCATCCATAAATGTTATCTACTCAGGCACCATGAGTGCTGCCATGGAGGCGGGTATTGAAGGTATACCTGCCATTGGGTTTTCACTTTTGGATTATGATTGGAATGCAAATTTTGACGCCATAAAAACATTTATTCGTAAGATTGCTCTACAGGTTCTTAAAAATGGCCTACCCGAAGGTGTATTATTGAATGTTAATTTTCCAAAACTACAAGAAGAAAACATAAAAGGAATACGAGTATGCCGACAAGCAAAAGCCATTTGGGTAGAAAAATTTGACAAGCGCAAAACACCTCAAGGCCGAGATTATTACTGGTTAGCTGGAGAATTTATAAATCAAGATCATGGAGAAGACACTGATGAGTGGGCACTAAAAAACGGTTACATATCCGTAGTACCAGTACAATTTGACTTAACAGCACATCATGCCATTCAACAACTTAACACCTTTTCATGGAATGAAGAATAAAGATATACTCATAGGATTTATAATAGGACTTTTGACTACAGGTTTAGGCAGTTTTATTTTCATGTATTTTTTTACAGATTACCATTTTATTGCGGGCATTCAAATCTTACAATCTCAAGGAAATCTTGGAAAAATAATCACCTTAGGTTGTATTTTAACGCTGGGGGCATTTGGGGTAGCTCTAAAATTAAACAGAGAAAAAATCGCGCAGGGAATTGTGTTTTCAGTTATTGCTTTAGCCATTTTAACCTTAGTAATATAAAAACAGAATTCATTTTTTAAATTTAGATTTTACAACCATGAAATATTACATAATTGCAGGTGAAGCCTCTGGAGATTTACACGGCTCTAACTTAATGAAAGAGCTTCTCAAAAAAGATCCACATGCAGAAATTCGTTTTTGGGGAGGTGATTTAATGGAGAACGTAGGCGGTACCTTAGTAAAACACTATCGCGATCTTGCCTTTATGGGTTTTATTGAGGTTGTATTCAATTTAAAAACGATTTTAAACAACATAAACATTTGTAAAAAGGACATTCAGAAATTCCAACCTGATGTGTTGATTTTTATAGACTATCCTGGATTTAATCTCCGAATTGCAAAGTGGGCTAAAAAACTAGGAATCAAAACACATTACTATATTTCTCCTCAAATATGGGCATGGAAAGAAAGTAGAATTACTGATATCAAAAGAGACATTGATAAGATGTATGTTATATTACCTTTTGAGAAAAAATTCTACGAAGAAAAACACCAATACCCTGTTGATTTCGTGGGACATCCCTTAATCGATGCCATACACAACAAATCGAATGTTACAGAAATAGATTTTAGAAAAGAAAACAACCTAAGTGATAAACCTATCATAGCAATACTTCCAGGAAGTAGAAAACAAGAAATTACAAAAATGCTGCAAATAATGCTGAGTGTTTCTAATGATTTTCCTGAATATCAATTTGTAATTGCTGGGGCTCCAAGTCAGGAATTCTCTTTTTACACCCCATTTATTACACAAAGTAACATACAGTTTGTAGCAAATAAAACCTATGAATTATTACAAAATGCAACAGCCGCTTTAGTAACCTCAGGCACGGCTACACTTGAAACGGCTTTATTTAAAGTACCAGAAGTAGTATGCTATAAAGGCAACTGGATATCTTATCAAATTGCAAAAAGAATCATAACATTAAAATACATTTCATTAGTCAACCTCATTATGGACGAAGAGGTAGTTACAGAACTCATTCAAGATGAATGCAATTCCAAACGCATCAAAGAAGAGTTGTACAAAATCTTGAAAACCGAAAAACGCAATACTATTTTAGAAAAATACATACTTCTTGAAAACAAATTAGGTGGTCGTGGTGCCAGTGAAAAAACAGCAGCTTTAATTGTAAATGATTTATTTTAAATTGAATTTCAAAACTTCATACATACCAATAAAACAAGTACTTCGACGCAGTATAACAGTTGCTGTTATTGTGATTTTGGGTTACAGTTGTGCACCTAGAAATCATAGTTCAACGGCAAACAAAAGTGACTACAAAGAAATAAAACCTACATCAGATAAAAAAAAGATAGAAAAAACACTTCAATCAGTAATAGAAAATGCCTCAAAAGAGCTTGGAGCTCCCTACAAATATGGAGGAACTAGTTCAAAAGGATTTGAATGCTCTGGATTAATTATTACCATATTTAAACAGCAAGATATTATTTTACCACATAATTCTCTACAATTGTCCAAAACTGGACTAGTAATTAATGTAAAAAAAGACAAAGTCAAAAAAGGGGATTTAGTATTTTTTTCTAACAGCAAAATAATTCAATAGATCACGTGGGCATTGTAATTGACACCTATGATGAGTAAATAAAATTTATTCACTCCTCTACTTCAAAAGGTGTAATTGTATCCTCTACTAAGGAGCCATACTATAAAAAGAGTTTTGTTCAAGCCAATAGACTTTTTTAATTTTACAATTTTCTTACTAAAAAATAGTTCTTACTTATTTAAAATGTGTACTTTAGAGTTATGAAAGTGCTGCAATTCCCACTGATAAAAATTACAATTGGTTTTATAATAGGACTTCTTTTGTCTCATTATATTTTTTTACCCACAAAATATATTTTTTCAGCAATACTACTTTCACTTATTGGATTAGGAGCACAATACTTTTTTCTCAAAAAAAATAAAAAAGCAGCACCATTATTTGGGATAAGTATATTGTTTTTAGCAGGATTAATTGGAGTTTCAACGCAACGCATACATTCTGATAGTTTCAAAGAGAGTCACTATTTACAAGTTAAAAATGTATTCCAACAAGAAAAAAAGTATACATTAATCATTAGAGAAAAATTAAAAAAAACTTCATTTAGTGATCGGTATGTAGCAATAATCACTCACATTAACAATGAAACTAAAACAGGTAAAATAGTCCTGAATATTAATAATGATAGTATCCAAAAAACATTAAAAGTTGGGAATATAATTCAGTTAAAAACCTCAATATACCCCAACACTTCACCCAAAAATCCTTATCAATTTGATTATGGAAAGTATTTAGAAAACAAACATATTTATGGCCAAATGTACACGTCAAGTGACGAAATAAAAATTGCAAAACAATTAAAAAAAGATCTTTGGTATTACTCGGATGCATTAAGAACACGCATTTTAAAAAACTTACAACATCATAATTTTAACGATGAAGAACTTCAAGTTGCCATGGCACTTATACTTGGGCAGCAACAAGAAATCTCGCCTACTATTATTAAAGACTATCAATTTGCAGGTGCTGTACATATTTTATCCGTTTCAGGACTTCATATAGGTTTCATACTAATGTTTATGACATTGGTTTTAAAACCTATACCAAACAATAAAAAAGGTTCGTGGATAAAGCTATTTATTATACTAACATCACTTATTTTATTTGGTATACTTGCTGGACTAGCACCATCAGTGGTACGTTCTGTGACAATGTTCTCTTTTATTGCAATTGGAAATCATCTTAGGCGCAGCGTAAACATATATCATACATTAATCGTTTCTATTCTAATAATTCTACTTATTGAACCTTCATTTCTATTTGACGTAGGATTTCAACTAAGCTATTTAGCGCTCTTTTTTATAATTTGGCTACAGCCAATGTTAAGCCTACTATACCAACCCAAAAATAAATTAACAAAATATTTTTGGGATATTTTAACCGTATCATTTGCAGCACAAATTGGTACTCTTCCATTAAGCATTTATTATTTTCATCAATTTCCAGGTTTATTTTTTATTACAAATCTAATTGTGATTCCGTTTTTAGGACTAATTATGATCCTAGGAGTTTTGGTTATGCTATGTGCCGCAGTGGATACTATCCCACAATTATTAACTCAATTATTTGAATGGAGCATTAATATACTTAATCAAATAATACACTTTATTGCCTCATTTGAACAGTTTATAATTAAAGACATACCATTACATTTTTTCATGTTAATAAGTGCATATGCCAGTATTATTTGCATAGTAATTTGGATAAAAAAACCAAATTTTAATAAACTAGTTGCTGTACTAACCTCAATACTTGTAATTCAAGGAGTAAACTTTTACACTCGTTGGAAGGATGTTGAGAATGGTGAACTTATTGTTTTTCATTTGCCTAAGCAAACACTTATAACCATAAAACAAGGAGAAAGTTGTATAGTTTATAACAACAGTAAAGATGACGTAAAAAGCAAAGAAATTAATGCCTTAAAAACATACCTGAACGGTACTCATGTAGATATAGAAAAAAAACTATATTTAAAAAATTTCTTCTTTTATAAAGGAAAAAGAATTTTTGTATTAGATAGTTCCACGCAATATTTGCCAAACTTAAAACCTGATATTTTATTACTAATTCAATCAACAAAAATAAACTTAGATAGAATATTAATGGAACTACAACCCAAAATGGTTGTAGCAGATGGATCTAACTTTAAGTCCATACAACAAACTTGGAAAAAAAGCTGTGAAAAACAAAAAATCCCTTTCCACATGACACGTGAAAAGGGATTCTATATAGTTAGGTAAATAAATTAACTACTCAAAAGTTTCAGTCAATAAGAGTTTAGTATCAGATATCCATGCTTTAACACCACCTGGTTTGTATCCCGTTTTACCAATTAACTGGTAATTGATTTTACCTTTTCTAGAACTCGCTCTTGCAAAACATATAGACGGATTAGCATCAATACTAAAAGCTTTCTTGAGATTTAAATTACGATCAACGTACTCATTTCCATCTTCTTGAGTAAGATCTATTTTCACTAGAACTACATTATCTCTAGACCATAAAGCAAAATCAAGAGTGTTTAATACTTGTGTAAACAACAGGTCATTGGTAACACTTTTATCCGTGAACAAAAGCAATAATGGCTTATTTTCTTTGTTACTAATTTCAATTGCAGCATTTACATCAGTGGACCAATTTAAGGTTTGGGCGCTCATATTAAAACTATACGAAAATATAAACGCAAAAAGTAATTTCTTAATCATAAGGCAGGTCTTAAAAATTTTTTATAAAAATAACAAAAAAACAGAATATTCAACAATAAAAAAAGGAAATATATTCAAATAATCTTTATAAAGCGACAAAATCTTATCAATTTACTTTTTAAAAAATTTATTAGCTTCTGCTATCCAGGCAGCTGGTCCTCCAGCAACATATCCCGTACTACCTAAACCTTCAAAATTAACCTTACCATCAACAGTTTTAGCATTTGCAAAATGTACCGTTGGAAAACCTTGTATCCCAAATGCCATTTGCAATTCACTATTCTGCTTTTTAGTTTCTTCCGTTTGATTCGATTTTCTAGGGAAATCAAGTTCAACCAATACTACATTATCATTTGCCCATTTTGCAAATTCAGGTGTTTTAAGAACTTCTTTTTGCAACCTAATACACCAGCCACACCAGTCACTTCCTGTAAAAAACAACAACATCGGTTTTTTTGTTTTGGTCGAAACTTCCATTGCCTTGTTAATATTAGTTTCCCAAACCAACTCTTGTGCTTGTGCAACAACTGAAAAAGTTATCAGCAAAAGCGTAATTATATTTTTTTTCATAGTGTTTTATTTTTTACAAATATATTCAAAAATAGTACCAAAAAAGGAGTCCTTACTTTACTTCCTGCATTAATTTTCTAATGAATGGCGAACTTAAAATCAAAATTAACCCTGCAATCAAAGCATAAATCCCCAATTGGCAATACCCATCAGCATATACGTAAAGTTTGTCTAGGTTGGATGCATTTTCAGATGCTTCGGCAATATTTGCCCCTAATATTCCAGCAAAATATTGTCCATACGCACTAGCTAGAAACCACATCCCCATGATGACAGCTTGTGTTTTTTGAGGAGATAGTTTAGTCATTGCTGACATTCCTATTGGTGATAAACACAATTCTCCAAAAGTGATTATAAACCAACCTAAAGTAAAAACTCCTAATGAGGTTCTTCCGTTTAAATCAGCAAAGAATTTAGTGTAATAAAATATCCAAAAACCTCCAGCAAGAAATATAAATGCCAAACCAAATTTAATAACAGTATTAGGTTCAATTTTTCTTTTAGCCATCCATAACCAAACTAATCCTACCAATGCTGCAAAAACTATAACAAAAAACGAATTGGCTGCAT
Source organism: Flavobacterium sp. GNP011 (assembly GCF_056428925.1). Lineage (NCBI taxonomy): Bacteria > Pseudomonadati > Bacteroidota > Flavobacteriia > Flavobacteriales > Flavobacteriaceae > Flavobacterium > Flavobacterium sp. GNP011. The sequence continues at coordinate 173,721 of NZ_JBWJVJ010000002.1, forward strand.
TGTTTACTCCATTTGGACTTAATTCAACTCCTAAAATATCATTGTTCAAATTATTTGAAGCAAATAAGCTTAATGAACCTCCACTTTGCTCGAAAAAAGCCCAAAAGAAAATTGAGAAAATGATAAACACTAAAGCGGCTAAAAGTTTTTTATTTTCTACTAAAGAAAAATTCTTCATTTCATAGAACAAATACAATATAGAGGCAGGACCAATAAAAATCATAAAATAATCGGTATACTGGGTATTTGCAACCATGATTATTATTAACGGAATAATACAAAGCGAACCTATATAAGTTGCAATTTCAAGATTTTTTTTCTTTGATTTTTCAAGATTTAATAGAGGAGAAAGTCCTATTGGCCCTAAACTTTTTTGAGTTTGAGTAAAGGTTAGCAAACTTACAATCATAACAACTGCTGCAAACCCGAAGCCAACATTCCATCTTAAATTTTCCGGCACTAAAGATTGCCACATAGACCCTTCGGCTACAGCTATACAGATATAACCTCCAATTAATGCTCCAAGATTTACACCCATATAAAAGAATGAAAAACCAGCATCTCTTCGTGGATCGTCATTTTTATATAACTGTCCCACCATTGATGAGATGTTGGGTTTAAAAAAACCTGTTCCAACAATTGTAAAACCCAAACCAATAAAGAAAAAATTCTTAGGATCAACGGCTAGAATGACACTTCCTATAATCATTAAAATTCCACCCCAAAAAAGTGACTTTCTTAAACCTAAAATTTTGTCAGCAAATAATCCTCCAATAAATGTAAAGGCGTACACCCAAGCCTGAGTGGCACCATATTGCAGGTTAGCTACCGTTTCATTCATAGCTAAATGATTCACCATGAAAACCACGAGCATACCTCGCATACCATAGAAACAAAAACGTTCCCACATTTCGCTAAAAAACAAATACCACAATTGTTTTGGATACTTTCCTTTGAAATTTTGAATTTCTTCTAATGATTGATTGATTTCCATACCTTAATTAATTCCGTGGTCTTTCATTACTTTGTTTAAATTTTTAACCAGAGCAAACATTAAAAGTGTAGCAAACATCAGTAAGCCAAAATTCACCCAAAAGAAATTGGCCTTATCATCATATTGATCCCACATACTTGCCAAAACTCCAGATAATTTATTTCCAATGGATGTAGATAAAAACCATCCACCCATCATTAAAGCAGTGATGTTTTTAGGAGACAATTTAGAGACAATTGACAATCCCATCGGACTAAGAAATAATTCTCCAATGGTTATGATTCCGTAATTTGCAACAAGCCACCAAACGGATACTTTTTCCATTCCGTTACTACCAATGTGAACAGCAGCAATCATTACCAAAACAGACAATGCCGATATTAACAATCCAAAAGCAATTTTTGTTGGTGTTGAAGGTTCTTTTTTTCTGCTTCTTAAAAACGTAAAAAAAGCAACAACAAGTGGCGTCAAAATAATAACCCAACCTGGATTGATGGATTGACTCAAATTTGCCGACCATGTAAATATTTGACTTTCCTCTTTTGGTAATTTCTCTTTCGCTACATTTCTAAAATACAATGGATAATCTACAACCTTTGTAACTTCGCCATCTTTTTTCTGAATTCTAAATGCTGCATCGTACAATGCAACTGAATCTTTTTTAAAAGTTAGCGTATCAGTAAGGTTTAGTTTAGATCCTATTTGTTGTGAAGTCCCTGTTAATTCTCTGTCAGTATATTTATCACCCCAATTATTTAGTGCAGAACCATTCAATTTAAACACTGCCCAAAATAAAATCACTACTGCAAAAATTGAAAGCAACGCACCGATTGGTCTTTTGTCTTCAACTTTAGCTTTGAAATATAAACTTCCGTAAAAAAACACAATTGGAATACAGGCAAATATAAAAGCATCGGTGCTATCAGATCCAAAAACAGAACTATCAACATTCATTTCTGACTGAACACCTTTCAAAAACCAACCTATAACTCCAAAAACAACTGATGGCACTAAAATATACAATACAATTTTATAAAACGGCATGTCTCCTTCTTGTACTCCTTTTTTATCGGTTTTATCTCCGTAATGTTTGGTTCCCAATAAAAATACAATCACACCAATAAACATTCCGACCCCTGCAGCCATAAAAGCCTCTTGCCAACCGAAAAGAATTTTCAAAGCAGCACCAAAGAAGTTACAAATAAAGGCACCTACATTAATTCCCATATAGAAAATATTGTACCCCTCATCTTTCTTATCTTTATACTGTTCGTCATTGTAGAAATTACCTAACAGTGTTGAAATATTAGGTTTGAAAAATCCGTTTCCTACAATTACCAAAGTCATGGCAAAATACAACATCGGCAAACTGTGAATTCCCATCATGAGATAACCTGCACCCATCATCAATCCTCCAATTACGATTGATTTCTTGTATCCAAGATACCTATCTGCAATTAATCCTCCAATGAACGGGGTTAAAAACACCAAGGCAATGAAAGTTCCATACAAATCAGAAGCTTCTTTCTCCGTCATGGCAAATCCAGCCTCAACATCTTTGAGATATAAGGTGAAAATTCCAATCATTAAATAATAACCAAAACGTTCCCACATTTCAGATAAAAATAAGTAAGGCAATGCTTTAGGGTGACTTTTCCACATAGTATATTGGTTTAAAAAACAAACCTACAAGGATTTCTTGTAGGTTTGAAAGATATAAAAATATTTTTAAAATTTAGTTAACGCACACCGTGCATCATTTTTTTCAATTTTGGAGTTAATGCCATTAATATAACAGCTGCCAATCCGCAAAGAATAACGAATACCATGAAAAATTCAAATAAATTATGAATCTCAAATCCTGCAAAAACTGGATTGTTTGGACTGATTTGATTTTTCTCTAAGATTGCTAATTGTTCTACAGTCAAAGTGATTTTTTTATCTAATACCGCTTGTAAATCAATGCCAAGTTCTTTTGCTTTATTGAATTTATCTCCAGTAGCAGGCAAAATAGAACCTAATGTTCCAGCCAAGGCATAACCTGAAGCATTTGATAAAAAGAATACTCCATATAATAAAGAAGAAAAACGCTTCGGAGATAATTTACCAACTAATGACAGTCCTATTGGTGATAAACATAATTCCGCACAAGTTTGAATCAAATATAAAAGAATCAACCATTTGATAGCAAGCAAACCATTGTTTCCTAAATCTTTAACATTGTAAGCAATAATAAAATAACTCAATGCAATTAATGCTAATCCAACTGCTTGTTTTACTGGTGAAATTGGCTCTCTGTCTTTGCTTCTTAAATAATCCCACAACATACTGAATGGTACTGCAAATGCTACAACAAATAATCCGTTAAAAATTTGAACCATCGATGGTGGCATATTGTACCCGAAAAAGTTTCTATCTGTTTGATTATCGGCAATAAATGTTAAGGACGAACCAGCTTGTTCAAAAGCAGCCCAGAAAAATATAACAAAGAAAGCTACAATATAAATTACAAAAATTCTATCTCTCTCTACTTTTGTAAGTGATGAATCTGAAATTATTAATCCCGCAAGTGATAAACCACTAGCGTAAATTAAAGAGTATATAAAGTTTTGTCCAAATACAAAATGGAAAATTAATCCCAATCCGAAGAATGCTACTACTGCACCAATTAATGCTTTCTGCGAAAAAACAGCTTTTTGAGATTCTCCCTCTTCATAGTCAGAAGCATCATTTTTAGAAGGCAAACCTCCTAAAGGTTTTCCCTCTGGAGTAACTACATATTTGTTTTTAAGAAAGTAGAAAACTGCAGTTCCTATTAACATAGCAATAGAAGCTGCTAAAAACCCCCATTTAAAGGCATGGATGTCTCTTACTCCTTCTGTTTTAACATCACCTACAATTGGGCAAATCAACTGACCTAAAAAAGCTCCTAAATTGATACCCATGTAGAAAATTGTAAAGGCTGTATCTAGTTTGCTTTTTTCTTGCTTTGGATATAAACTCCCAACCATGGAAGAAATATTTGGCTTGAAGAAACCATTTCCAAAAATTATAATTCCTAAAGCTGACCACATTAGAGTGCTTGCTAAACTGATGTTAGTGCCAAATACACTAGCACTTATGAACAAAAAGAATTGTCCAATTGCCATCATCAATCCACCTAGCAAAATACAATTTCTGTTTCCAAAAAACCTATCGGCAATAAAACCACCTAACATAGGAGTTAAATAACAAAGTCCCAAGAATCCTCCATAAATTAAAGAGGCATCTTCTTCTTTCATCATCAGTGAGTTCACCAAGAACAAGGTCAAGATAGCCCGCATTCCGTAGAAATTGAATCGCTCCCACATTTCGGTTCCAAATAACACCCAAAGTCCTTTTGGATGTCCTGTTTTTACTGCTGTTTCACTCATTTTTATTAATTTGGTTTGTTTTTAATTATCGCTTTTATAAATTCTCTTTAATGAAATTTGTCATCTTTGTATACAATTGAACCCTAGTTTTACCACCATAAATTCCGTGGTTATTATCAGGATATATCTGAGAATCAAATTGCTTATTGGCTTGTATCAAAGCCTCCATCATTTGCATAGTATTTTGCACGTGTACGTTATCATCTCCAGATCCATGAATCAACAAGTACTTTCCTTTTAATTTATTCACGTGGTTTATAGGGGAATTATCATCATATCCACTAGCGTTTTCTTGTGGTGTTTGCATGTAACGCTCTGTATACACGCTATCATAAAAACGCCAGTTAGTTACTGGAGCTACCGCAATTGCCATCTTGAAAACATCATTGCCTTTTAAAATACAATTAGAGGCCATAAAACCACCATAAGACCAGCCAAATATACCAATTCTAGATGTATCTACAAATGAATAATTCCCTATTACTTTGGCAGCATCAATTTGATCCTCTACCTCATACTTACCTAGCTGCAATTGAGTCACTTTTTTAAAATCGGCGCCTTTAAAACCGGTCCCTCGTCCGTCAACACAAGCTACAATATAACCTTGTTGTGACAACATCATGAACCAGTAATCATCAGTACTGTTCCATTCATTATTTACTTGTTGAGATCCAGGACCCGAATATTGGTACATGAAAACTGGATATTTCTTGTTTAGATCAAAATCTTTTGGTTTTATAACCCATGCATTCAATTCTATTCCTTTTTCTGTTTTCAACACAAAAAACTCTTTGGCAGGTAGATCGTATTTCTTTAATTTGGTTGCAAGAGCCTCGTTATTTTCTATTACTTGAATTTGTTTTCCAGCCTTGGCTTCATTTAAAGTATAAGTAGTAGGCTGCGAAGCGCTAGAATATGTATTGATGTAGTATTGAAAATTTGGGCTGAAAGTAGCTGCATTAGTACCTGTGTTTTGAGACAGTCGTACTTTTCCTTTGCCATTAAGCAAAACTTTATATACATCTCTATTGATGGAACCATTTTCTACAGATTGATAAAAAACCGAATTAGTTTTCTCATCATAACCATAATAATTAGTTACTTCCCAATTTCCATTGGTAACCTGATTTTTTAAACTTCCATTTTTGTCATACAAGTAAATATGGTTGAAACCATTTTTTTCACTCGTCCAAATAAAACTGTTGTCTTTAAGAAAAGTCAAATTATCAGTAACGTCAACATAGGCTTTGTCCTTTTCATTCAAAACTACTTTTGTAGTTCCAGATGTGGCATCAACAAAAATTAAATCTAAATTATCTTGATGACGGTTTAACACCTGAGCCGAAACAGCATTACTGTCATTTGTCCATTTTAACCTGGCAATATAAAAGTCATTGTAATTGCCTAGATTTATGTTTTTCACCGCATTTGCGTCTACATCATAAACGTGCAAAGACACAACCGCGTTCTTTTCGCCAGCTTTTGGATATTTAAAAGTTTGATTTGTAGGATATAAATCTTTAGCAAACATAGACATAGAGAATTCAGGCACTTTACTTTCATCAAAACGAATGTAAGCTATTTTTTTACTATCAGTACTCCAGTCAAAAGCTTTCACAAAAGCAAATTCTTCTTCGTAAACCCAATCTGTAATTCCGTTTATGATACTATTTTTTTGTCCGTCTGTTGTTATAGCAGTAGATTTAGTAGTAGCTAGATCATAAACATAGAGATTGTTCTCTCTAGCATAAGCAATTTTTTTACCATCAGGTGAAAAGGTTGGCTCTTGAACTTGAAAATCAAAAAGTTTTTTCAATTTTTTTGTAGTTATATCGTACAAATAATAATCAGCTGTAAATGAATGACGAAAAATTTGATTGGAGTTACAAGCCAGCAATATCATTTTTTCTGAAGCATCAAAGGAATAACTGTCTATTCCACTAGCCAGCTCTTGATGTGATTTAGTATCAATTAATGTTACTGTTTTCTTTAAAGTCGCAAAATCATATACATTAATTTGCATACTACTAGATTGCATATCTACGTTTAAAACAGTGTACTGATTCATGTTTTTTAAGGATTGCAATTCATCCATTCCTTTGGCTCGAAAGGTACCGTTGTACATTTCATCAATGGTTATTTTTTGTTGTCCAATAACCGAAAAACAAATAAATAAAAATAAAGCGATATAATTTTTTGAATACATACTATTAAATTAAGGATAAAAAACCGTCAATTTTAGTGAAAAAATTACAATAATCAGTTATTTTTTATGTTAAATGTAAAAACAGCTTACCACAACTCACTCTTATTGAAATGATTTAGATTGCAAATAAAACCGCTAATAACGTATCTTTGCAGTATAGTACACCCTAATCAATTGAGAATGAACAAGACCATAAGTGGATTTTCAAAATTATCAAAAGAAGAAAAAATCAAATGGATTGCAACAGAATATTTCTCCAATCCATCTGAAGCAATTGCAGTAATTAAAAATTATTGGAACAACGATGAAAAAATTCAACAGCTTCATGATGAATTTATAGAAAACACGATTACGAATTTTTACATACCCCTTGGGATTGCTCCCAATTTTTTGATAAACGGCAAGTACCACACCATTCCAATGGCCATTGAGGAAAGCTCTGTGGTAGCAGCAGCATCCAAAGCAGCCAAATTCTGGGCTACACGAGGAGGTTTTAAAACCACGGTTATCAATACTGAAAAAATCGGCCAAGTTCACTTTATATTCAAAGGTGATGTATCTAAACTAAACCTGTTTTTTGCTCAAAACAAAAATAAATTTTTCTCTGAAACCGAGTCTATCACCGCTAATATGCAAAAACGCGGCGGTGGAATTACCGATATAATTCTAAAAGATAAAACTGATTTATTACCAAACTATTACCAGTTACATGCTACTTTTGATACTAAAGATAGCATGGGCGCTAATTTTATAAATTCGTGTTTGGAACAATTTTCCAAAACCTTAAAAGAAGAAGCACAACACTATGATTTATTCTCAACGTCAGAGAAAGATATTGAAGTAGTGATGAGCATTCTTTCGAATTACGTGCCAAATTGCATTGTAAGAGCGGAAGTTTCTTGTCCTGTTGCCGAATTAGAGGAAAAACAAATACCAAACCCACAGGTATTTGCAGAGAAATTTGTTCAAGCAGTACAAATTGCTGAAGTAGAACCATACCGCGCCGTTACGCACAACAAAGGAATTATGAACGGCGTGGATGCCGTTGTACTGGCTACTGGTAACGATTTTAGAGCGGTTGAAGCGGGAATTCATGCCTACGCTTCCCGCAACGGAACCTATTCTAGTCTTTCACATGCCAAAATAGAAAACGGAATTTTTACTTTTTGGCTGGAGATTCCGTTAGCATTAGGAACTGTTGGAGGATTAACATCGCTACATCCTCTTGTAAAGCTTTCTCTCGAAATGCTAGAAAAACCCTCTGCACAAGAACTCATGCAATATGTTGCAGTTGCAGGGTTAGCACAAAATTTTGCAGCCTTACGTTCGTTGACTACCACCGGCATTCAAGAAGGCCACATGAAAATGCACTTAAACAACATAATCAATCAATTTGAGGCCAGTACTGCAGAGCGTCTTTTGATTCAAAATCATTTCAAAAAGAATGCTGTTTCTCATAGCGCTGTAGTTTCCTTTATTGAGAACCTAAGAAAATAAGATTGATTTTTGATTTTCCAATCAAAATTAAAAACCTTGATTTGGATTAAAACAATACTGATGAAAAAAACATTTTACAGCAATGGTAAACTTCTAATTACTGGAGAATATCTTGTTCTTGATGGCGCACAAGCCTTTGCATTGCCTACAAAACAAGGACAAAACCTTTGTGTAGAAACAAGTAAGAACCATGAAATCGTTTGGACAAGTTATGACTTTGATGGTCAAATATGGTTTCAAGACACTCTTTCATTTTCTGATATTACTAATGGGACTAGGGATCAAACGGAATCTGTAAAAAGTACACTTACCACTATTTTACACGAAGCCTATAAATTGAATCCTGAATTCATCCTCAATGCTAATGGATACACTGTTACTACTGAACTCAGTTTCCCTAAAAATTGGGGCTTAGGAACGTCATCTACTTTAATTAACAATATTGCCAAATGGTTGCAAGTTGATGCCTTTACGTTGTTAAAAAACAGCTTTGGAGGTAGCGGATATGATATTGCTTGCGCACAAAATAACACTCCCATTCTTTTTCAGATAAAAGATGGCAATCCAACCGTTAAACAAATTGAATTCAATCCTGAGTTTAAAAAAAATATCTATTTTGTATATCTCAATAAAAAGCAAAACAGTAAAAAAGCCATTGCAGCCTATCAAAAAAATAAAAAAAACAACCTAGCCGAAACCATAGCTGTAAATGACCAATTGACAACAGCCGTTTACAATGCTAGTACTATATTAGCATTTACCGAATCCTTAGCGCAACACGAAGCACATTTGAGTTCTATTCTAGAAACTACAATCGTTAAAGAAACTTTATTTCCAGATTTTGATGGAGTTGTAAAAAGCCTTGGCGCTTGGGGCGGAGATTTTGTAATGACAGTATCAGAACATAACCCAACCGCTTATTTCAAATCAAAAGGATATGAGACTGTAATTCCTTATGAGGAGATGATCTTGTAGTTGCTCTTTTGTCCATAAAAAAACCCGATACTTTTCAATCAGTATCGGGTTTTTTATATTTAGTAAGATTAGATTAGTAATTAAAATCTAATCTGTTATCTTCAATTTTAGCATTTTCTTTAAGAGCAGGAACAACTCTATTCGCGTCTGATGCACTTTGAGTTTTAAGCTTTGTAACATAAGCAGCGTGACTTTTTAAAGCTGGCGCTTTTACAACACTTACATTTTTTACCACATAAACTCCTGTATTACCTTCAATTGGTGCAGAAAGCTTGTTCGCTGATAATGCAAATGCATTACCTACTACTTTTGGTTCTGGTCCTACACTAGGCAACATGGTATTTTCCATAGTTAATCCTGTAGCTTGCTGTACTGTTCCTCCCACTGCTTTTGCAATAGCTTCAAGAGAAGAACCGTTCATTTTAGCTTTGATTAATTCTGCTTTCTTTTTGTTTTTTAAAATAGACTCAACGTAAGGTCTTGCTACAGAAACTGCAATTAGTCCAGAATCGTCAATGCTTTTTAATTTAGCAATAACATGCCCAACATTAGCTACTTCGAAACGTTTTACATCACCTACTTTTACTCCTTTTTCAAAAGCCCAACGAACAATTGTTCTTTGGTTTCCTAGAGAACCAAAATTCTCATCTAATCCTTTTACAGATACTGCAGGAGCTACTTTTAAACCTAATGTTTTTGCAACCGCATTAAGATCTTTGTCAGAGGCATCCATCTCTAACTTTGTAGCTTGAGCAAATATTTTATCAGCGGTAGCTTCAGAAGCCTCTACTTTTTGAGCTACAGTCGCTAAACGAATTCCATCTTGTTTATCAGTAACTTTAATCACGTGGAAACCAAATTCAGTTTCTACTAAACCTACTTTACCAATACCATTACTAAAAACAAAATCATTAAAAGGTTTTACCATTTGGTTTGGACCAAAATAACCTAAATCACCACCTTGTTGCGCAGAAGAATCATCAGATGATGTAAAAGCCAACATCATAAAACTATCTGGATTAGCCGAAACTTGAGCTAAAATACTTTCAGCTTTTGCTTTTGCTTCCTCCTTAGTTCTTTTTTCTTTTTGATTTGGAACTTGAGAACCTTCATAGCCTATTAAAATATGGCTTGCCTTAACATTTACAGCTGCTCTCTTACCTAATGATTTTGACAAACAAATGTATTTACCAAACATATACGGACCATAAACAGCACCTGGAGCAAGGTTAAACAATTTATCAGCATCTACAGCTGGCAAATCTTTTTTAGCTATATATGTTGAGTCATAAGGAATATCTGAATTTGAATTAACGAAATCTACTGCATTTGCTGTAGTTCTAAATCCTGGTAAAGTATCATTTTTACCTGTTTTTTGGTTATACACTACACTACCAGATAACAATCCGTTTATTCTAGTTTTAATTTCAGATTCATCAGCTGGTGATGCTTTGTCTTCAATTAATACATACTCTACTTCACGAGATTCGTCAGCTTTGTATTTTTTCTTATTTTTACTCATGAAATCTACAATTTCTGAATCAGAAATTTTAACTTCACTATCTTTAATTGTTGAATACAAACCAGCAACATAACCAAAATTTACTTTGTTAGATTCCATTTCATACTTCATCTTACCTTCACTATCCGTTGTAAAAACTGAAGCTTTGATAAGCGTGTTGTACAATTGAAACTTAGCATTCAAATCAGCATCTTTTTCTCTGTCTTTCAAAAACTGAGCTTGTTCTGGGTTTGATTTAAAATATTGCTTGAATTTAGCAACATCAAAAACGCCAGCAGCATTTAAAAACAATGGATTTCCACCAATGTTTTGATCCGCTTTAAAAACCTCTAACAAATGTTTTTCGCCTACACGTAATCCTAGTTTTTCAAACTCAGATGTTAATAAAGCTACAGAAACCTCTTGATCCCATACTCTATTTGCAGCTTGTGTAGAAGTAATGCCTTGACCACTTTTTTCAACATTACTAACTTTAACTCTAAAATCTTCAAATGAAATGTCTTTTCCATCAACACTACCTACATCTTTTGAAGTACTGCTAAAACCACCACTGTTGAATATATCACCTATGATAAATGCTAATAAACAAAACCCGATAACGAGTATCAAGAGAAGTGAACGTTGTCTAATTTTTTGTAAAACTGCCATTTTATTGTTGTTAATTTTTATATTCAGTTTGCGAAAATACAATTATCTAATTAATAATTATACTAGTAGCCTTTTATTTTGCAAGAAAATTTATTTTCCCAATAAAATAAAGCCTTGAAGCATTATTTAGTATTTTTAATTTAGCTTAAACCAATGATTTTTGAGGGTGTTAAACACTATTTAGAGCTTTTTCCATAGTCATTGAACCGTTAAAATAAACTTTGAATTAAATCTGAAAAATGATTAAAAACTAAAGTTTCATAACCTAGAAACACTTGTTTTATTGAAGACAAAACCCAACTTTTACCAAACAAAGCTGTGTTGTCAAATAAACAAACCAAGTACTTTTATGGTTTCATATTTTTATTTCTTTCCTCAAATTTTTTAGTAAACCTCCTTCTGAAGAAAAACATAAACACTGCAAAAGCTGCTATTATAAAATTCAACCATGCTTCGCCAAGAGCTGGATTGTTGAGTTTTTTAACCCCATCAAAAATAAGATAGGCTGCAAAAAGTAAATAAATGTATTGAGTGTATTTAAAATATTTCATGATGATGTGTTTTATTCTTCTGTTTGAATCTCTCCAGTTATTTTTTGTGAATTGATCACTTTGAAATCTTTACTAAAATCTATTCCTTGCCCATTTGAAACTCCTTTTGCCCCAAAAAGCTTAAATTTTCTTTCGGTAAAAAACCATTCGTTTTTTTGATCAAAATACAATTGCTCTGTTTCTAATTTTTGCCCGTCTTCGGTGAAAATTTTAACATTGCCCTGCAAATCAATTATATTTGTAGCTTTGTAAGAGACTGCGTAATTTGACTTTATAAAGGTTTTTTTGCCTTTCTTGTCATACAATGTAACATCTATACCTTTTGGAAATTCAGTAAATGGAAAAACGACAGTAGCATAATCTAGCATTTTTGGACTGACTAAGACTGCAGTTATACGTCCAGAATCTGTGTATTTTAAATCAACCAAATCAGCATCACTACTGGGCACAAACTCCGAGAAATTAATTTTTTGTATATTTTTAAAATTACTTTCGCAACTTACAACCGCTAATGCACAACTGCTAATGGCTGCATATTTTAAAAAAAAACGTTTCGTAATTGTCATATACAGCTATTAAGGGCGTAAATTGTAAAAGTCCTAGTAGAACTTTCTTCTTTCAAACCATTTTTCATTTAATGAAAATCCAAGACTAACATTAGCATAATTCTCCTGAATCAAATTAGCTTTTGTAGTACCTCTCTTTCCTATTTCAAATCCAACGTTTACATTAGAGAATGTTCCATTGAGTGGCAAACCTACACCAAGCGTAAGACCCATGTCATTTATAGATTCTGAATTAATAACGAGACCCGTTTTTTCATATCTTAAACCACCTCTATAAACAATTCGCTTAGCATAACTAGTAAAAGAATTGTATTTTGGAATGTAATATCCTCCTAGAGAAACACTACCATATTTACCATAACCTACATTAGCACTATTATTGTATTCATTGGCTTGACCTGAGTTTTTTCCGTACTCAATTGTACCTCCCAAAAGCCATTTTCTCGCTTCTCCAATACCCCCACCAAGCGCTATTTTACTTGGCATGTTTAAATCTTTAGACGAATTGATATCTGCCAAAACATCAACAACCGCGATATTAAAATCCGAATTGTATAGTGCAGTTGCAATGTTACGAGAGTTATTTGATTTTAAATTACTCTGCAAGGTATACGTCAAACTGCTGTATGCATTGATCTTTTTGTACAATTTAGTTTCAAACATCATTCCCACACTAAAATTAACACCCGATAAATCAGCAGTGTTTAACTCCCTTGTCCCTATTGAAACATCATTAATGTACTCAAAACTGTTAGTCTCAATTTTACCAAAATTATAACTTACATCTGCACCGATGTTAAACTTAGGAGTAACTTTGTAGCCAAGACCTAAAAAAGCCTTATTCAAACCACCTTTTCCATCAAAACGTCTGTTTGTGGCAGCAGCATCCTCAGAAGTAGATTGTATTTTAAACCCAACAGAAGAATACGGTATCAAACCAAAACCTAGACCAAATTTACCCATTGGTAATCCAACAGCTAGATAATCTATAGTTGTTCTTTTAGCATTTGCAGATTGCGAATCATTTTTTAAAGTTGTAGTTCCATAAGTCCCACCAAGCACTACACTTGTATATTTCAAATTAGCATAACTTGCAGGGTTTTGTAAATTGATATGTATACTATCTTGCTCCACTGCAACACCAGCCATAGAACGGTATTCATGTGCTCCTCTAAACCTTATTTGTCCTATACCGTAAAAAGAATATGGAGATGCTGATCCTTCTTGTGCGAAAGTTGCTACTGAAAAAAACAAGCAAGAACTTATTAAAATTTTTTTAATCATTTTTTAATGTTATAATGGAATTTTCGATTCAAACTCTCTAATAGGAAATTTGAATTGGCAAATATGGTATTTTTTAATCGTTTAGCCAAAAAAACTGCATCACCGCCCGTTAAAATTATTATAAAATTTGGATACCTCAATTTGTAATCCGCTATGAATCCATCGATTTCATGAACCAATCCATTTACAACACCTGAATGAATGGAACTGTTAGTAGAATTGCCAATGCTGTCTTTTGGCATTTCTAAAGTAAGCAAAGGAAGTTTTGCTGTGAAATTGTGTAAAGATTCATATCTCAATCTTAAGCCAGGTGAAATAGCCCCTCCCAAATAAGTATCTAGATCGTCTATAAAATCATAGGTCACACAAGTACCTGCATCTATCACCAACCTATTTTGCCCAGGAAACTGCAATACAGCACCCGCAGCCAAAACCATTCTATCAATTCCTAATGTTGCTGGTGTTGCATATTTATTAGCAAAAGGATACTCATCCTCACGTCTAACATAGTGCACTTTTAACTTTGAATAATGGTCTAAAAAAGCAATTTCATCTACAAAACCCACTGATGAAATTGCAACATCAACCACCGATGTGAATTTTTTTAAAATATTTTCAATATTTTTTTGAACAGTCTCTTTTGCAAAAACAAAAACCTCCTCATACTTATCCCCCTCAAAAACAGCAGCTTTAATCCTGGTATTCCCAACGTCTATAACTAAAACCATAATTTAAAATTTACGATCACGAAGATACAAATTCATTTTTTTTTAAATTTGTTTTGGAGAAACAAAAAATGATTCTATATTTGCACCCGCATTAGCACGGTACCTTAGCTCAGATGGTAGAGCAATGGACTGAAAATCCATGTGTCCCTGGTTCGATCCCTGGAGGTACCACAAAACCCGAATAGAAATATTCGGGTTTTTTGTTTATCTATACCTCTCAAAAAATCAAAAACTAGTTTTTACTTTTTTTTAAAACACTCTGCAACACCAACCAACTATTTTTCACAACACTAGAAATCTATTTGTAACAATTTTACTATTGCTACACTAAATCTTCCTTTTTTGAAATCCCTTTACAGTCAAAACCTTATTTAACTGATAATACCACAATAAATAATAGATAAAAATAAACAGTATATATATTTATTCTATTTTTAAATAATTCTAATTTAGAATGTTGCTAATTTAGTATATTTATGCAAAATTTATATACATGGAGCTTTTAGCCTGCCCGAAATGTCAAGGAACCCAAATCACAAAAAGCGGAGTAATCAACAATAAACAAAGGTATTTATGTAAGAAATGCCGCTACTTTTTTACCGTAAATAAATTGGGTAAAAAGATTGATGATTACTATGTTACTAAGGCCTTACAACTTTATTTGGAAGGATTGAGTTTTCGAGAAATCGAACGTATTATTGGCGTTTCGCATGTCACCATTAGCAATTGGGTAAAATCATTTAACATAAAAAAACCATCTCATGCAAATTACCACCCTATCTACAAAATTTTAAGTCACTTAGAACTAATAGAATACTTAAAGAACAAAGCGTTATTATCTGGTGCAGGAATGATTATCACTGAACTGGGAGATAAATTCATGCTAATTAAATGGGAACGATTCAAGGATTAACTATAGACTTTACACAAAAATATATCTGAATTTTTTTTCACAATAAAAAAATAGAATTTGGCACTTTATTAACCGACCATTTACTAACCAAAATTTTATTTATGAAAAAAATATTGTTTTCAGCGGCAGTACTCCTACTATCACTGCAAGGTTTTTCTCAAGGCTCCACTGACTACGGTGCTGGCATGAAATTTAACCTGAACGAAGACGGTTCTAAATTCATGCGTGTCATTGCATGGAACCAGATCTGGATGCGTTCCTCTCAGATGAATCCCGGTACAATGATTGGTGGCGAAGCAACATCAACTGGAACCGATATAGGGAACAGACGTTTGCGTTTTCTAGCCTATGCACAAGTATCTAAACGATACATGATTTTGACCCATTTTGGGATTAACAACCAAACTTTTACTAATGGTGGTGCAGCAGGATCTTCAGGAACTGGAGCCTATGGTGCAGGAAAAAAACCAGGCTTATTCTTTCACGATGCATGGAATGAATATGCGGTTGTACTTCCAGAAAAAGACAAAAAATTTAGTATGTCACTGGGTGCAGGATTGCATTACTACATGGGTTTATCCAGATTAACAATGGCATCTACACTTAACTTCCTTACTATTGATGCTCCTATATTTAACTGGCCCTTGATTGAAAACTCAGATCAATTTGCTAGACAAATGGGTCTGTTTGCAAAAGGTAAATATGGAAAACTAGAATATCGCTTGAGTTACAACAAACCTTACGCCACTAATGTAGTTCCTACAAACACTACTACCGCAGATAACGCCGTAGCGGTTGATAACAGTGGTATGACAAAATGGTCGAAAGCTGGATATTTTGAATATCAATTTCTTGATCAAGAAGCAAATGTATTACCCTTTAAAGTAGGTAGTTATTTAGGAACTAAAAAAGTATTCAATGTAGGTGCTGGTTTTTATAATGCCCCTGATGCTACAAGATCTTTAGTTAATAACACCGTAAACAAACACGATATTACACTTCTGTCTGCTGACGTTTTTCTGGATTTACCCATTGGAAAAAAAGAAAACAAAATGGCTGTAACCGGTTACAGTGTACTTTATGATTATGATTTTGGACCTAACTATTTACGCAATGTGGGTATTATGAATATTGGATCAGTAGATCCTAATTTTACAGGGAGTAGAGCTATTTCAGGACCTGGAAATGCGCAACCTACTATTGGTTCTGGAACTATCTGGTACACACAAGCAGGGATTTTATTACCCAATAAAGAAGCAAAACCGAAGATTAGAATTCAACCCTTTGGAGCAGTTACTTATAAAAACTTTGATGCTTTAACACAGTCCAGCACACAGTTTGATGTGGGATCTAACTTTTTCTTAGACGGGCATCATGCAAAAATAACAACACAGTATTCAACGAGACCTGTTTATACCTCATCAACAAATAGATCTGGATCATTAGGAGACTTCGTAGTACAATTGCAAATTTATTTATAACTAATTTTAAAAGCATAATTTATGAGCACTAAATCAACAAAAGGAATTTGGAAAGTCATTTCTGCATCCTCAATGGGTACCATGATTGAATGGTATGACTTTTATATCTTTGGAAGTTTAGCCGTTGTAATTTCAACTAAATTTTTCCCTTCTGACAATCCTACTGCTGCTTTCTTATCTACTTTAGCCACATTTGCAGCTGGATTCGTTGTTCGCCCGTTTGGAGCCCTTTTCTTTGGAAGATTAGGAGATTTAATCGGTAGAAAATACACTTTTATGGTTACACTCCTTTTGATGGGAGGAGCTACATTTTTGATAGGATGTATTCCAACTTATGAAACCATTGGGTTTATGGCGCCATTATTAGTTTTGATTCTTCGTTTGCTTCAAGGACTAGCGCTTGGGGGTGAGTATGGAGGAGCTGCAACTTATGTAGCGGAACATGCACCCGTAGGACAAAGAGGGTATTGGACTTCATGGATTCAAACTACCGCTACAGTGGGATTATTTATTTCCTTGATGGTAATTTTAGCCACAAGAAACTTTCTCTCTCCAGAACAATTTGACGAATGGGGATGGAGAGTTCCGTTTTGGGTATCCATTGTAATGGTAGGAGTTTCGTATTTGATTCGTAAAAACATGGATGAATCTCCTGTTTATGCCAAAGCAAAAAGCGAAGGAAAAACGAGTACTAACCCACTAAAAGAAAGTTTTGGAAACCGTTACAACTTGAAATTTGTATTGCTAGCCTTATTTGGAGCAACAATGGGACAAGGTGTCGTTTGGTACACAGGTCAATTTTACGCGATGAGTTTCCTTAAAACGGTTATGTCTATTGATTCTTCACAAGTAGATACTTTACTTGGGATTGCATTAATTCTGGGTACTCCATTCTTCATATTTTTTGGATGGTTGAGTGATAAAGTGGGTAGAAAATACATTATGATGGGAGGAATGCTTGTTGCTATCCTATTGTACAGACCAATCTACAAGCAGATGTTTGAAACAACTAATGTAAAAAACAAAACAGAAGTGGTTGCCAATACTAAAATTCTTGCCGAATTAAAAGAAAACAAGAAACAAACCATGGACTCTATCTATACCACTAACAAAGAGTACGAAGATGGAACAACATTAGTAGAAGTAAAAACAGTATCTTTAGAAAACGGTATTGCAAAAATAGTTGACGGAAAACCGAAAGTTGAAACCAAAACCACTATAAAAATTAACTCTAGTGACAAGTGGACACTAATCTTTTTAGTTTTTATTCAAGTGATATTTGTTACAATGGTTTACGGTCCGATAGCTGCTTTCCTTGTTGAAATGTTCCCGGTGAAAATTAGATACACTTCTATGTCATTGCCTTATCATGTAGGTAACGGAATTTTTGGTGGCTTACTGCCTGCAATATCAACCTACTTTGTAACCAATGCTAAAGATTTAGGTCATCCTGAATATTACTTAGAAGGATTATGGTACCCAATTGTTATTGCTGCTATCAGTTTTACCATTGGAATGGTTTACATAAAAAATAAAGATAAAAACGCTCACGTATAAAAAACACAGCTATGAATCAATTAAAAAGACTTTTAGGATTAGTTTGGATTGCATGTGCAGCAGCTGCAGCCTATTTTTGTATTTTCCAATTTGGGTTACCCAAATTTACATCAGGAAAACAAGAAGATTTAGTATTTGGAATCATTATCCTCTTTGTGCTCACTCCATTAATCGTGGCGGGACTTGGAACCTTTGGTTACTATGCTCTCGCTGGTGATTATGACGAAAGAAACGATTAAGCAAACCATTATTTTGGGCAATCTCTACAATCAATTGTAGAGATTGCTTATTTAAAGCAACGTTGAATGAAAAGCTATTTGCATTTACGTGCTGGAACAATTACACCGTATTAAAACACGCATCAATTAGACTATTCCCTTTTGTATGAAAAAGAGACATGAACAAAAACTCGTTATTCTTTCAATGCTAATGCTATTGGCCTTGAACATGCCACTCTTACTTTTATTTGACAGTTCAAAACCCATTTTTGGATTTCCAATTATCTATGTTTATATCTTCTCGGCATGGCTTTTTTCAATTGCAATCTCGTATTTAATTATCAAAAGGTATTATGAATAGTATAGGTCTTTTATTAATATTAGTACTCTATGTGTCTATTCTTTTTTACATCGCCTATTGGTCTGAAAAAAGAAGCCACTCCAAATGGACTAATAATCCTTATATTTATTCTTTTTCGTTAGCCGTATATTGTACTGCATGGACTTATTATGGCAGCATTGGCGTAGCTGCAGAATCCGGTTTAGGATACTTACCTATTTATCTTGGCCCCATATTAATCATCCCTACTTGGATGATCATCCTCAAGAAAATCATCCGAATTTCGAGAGTAAATAAAATTTCCAGTATTGCAGATTTTATTTCTTTACGCTACGGGAACAGTAGATTTCTTGGTGCCTTGGTTACCATAGTTTGTATTTCTGGAATTTTACCCTACATT
The DNA here is from genome assembly GCF_056428925.1 of Flavobacterium sp. GNP011. NCBI lineage: Bacteria > Pseudomonadati > Bacteroidota > Flavobacteriia > Flavobacteriales > Flavobacteriaceae > Flavobacterium > Flavobacterium sp. GNP011. The sequence goes on from NZ_JBWJVJ010000002.1 coordinate 193,014, forward strand.
TCCTTACAACTTAAATCGATATCAGATACTTTTCATATTGTAACAAAAACACAAGCAAGTTCAAATATTTTTAATGACACTACCACCTACGTATGTCTTGCTCTAGCTCTTTTTGCCTCTTACTATGGAACTAAATATGTTGATGCCTCTGAAAAAAGAAGAGGTATTGTTACTGCTGTTGCAATGGAGTCGATCTTAAAGTTGATTTTCTTTTTGATCATAGGGATTTATGTAACCTATTTCGTATTTGATGGCGTTGATGATATTTATAAACAAGCAGCAACTCTAAAAGATTTTGACAAAAAAAATACCATTGGTGGCATTACGGATGCTATGAACTGGTTTTTCCTTTGCGTTTTATCTATGTTTGCCATATTTCTTTTACCAAGACAATTCCATACCGCAATAGTAGAGAACAATAAAGAAACTCATATACGCACTGCAATATGGCTTTTCCCGCTGTATTTATTACTTTTCAATATATTTGTGTTCCCAATTGCTTGGGGCGGCAACATCCTTTTTGAAGGCAAAGGACACAATTCAGATACGTATTCGTTACTTATTCCGCAATTGTTTGACAACGATACCTTGACGGTAATGGTGTTTCTTGGAGGGTTCTCTGCAGCTATATCCATGATTATCGTTTCGTCTATATCTCTAGCTACCATGTTAAGCAACAACTTATTGATTCCGTATGGCTTTATAGGCTCCTTAGAAAATTCGTCGCAAGAAAAAAACAGCAAACGCATTGTAAACAGCCGTAAAATTGGAATTTTTTCTCTAATTATTTTGGCGTATGCCATTTACAGATTATTTATTCTAGACTATTCACTGGTTTCAATAGGCTTAGTAGCCTTTGTTGTCATTGCCCAATTAGCACCTTCTTTTTTTGGGGCTATCTTTTGGCGCCGAGGTTCAAAAAATGGCGCTATCACAGGAATCATTCTCGGATTTGCTGTTTGTTTTTATACCTTACTCATTCCGTATGCTACCGGCATGACAAATTCAGTCAGTCATTTTGTTACCGAAGGACCTTGGGGCATTTCACAATTAAAGCCTTTTCAACTTTTTGGGTTGGATTATTTAGAGCCTATTCCGCATGCTGTTTTTTGGAGCTTATTAATTAACATCATGAGTTATGCCGCAGTATCGGTGAGTTTCAAAGGAAATTATAGGGAACGCAATTATGCCGAAATGTTTGTGGATATTGACAAATACATTACCAATCACGAAAATGCTTTTGTATGGAAAGGAACCGCATACATCTCTGATATTCAAAAAGTATTACAGCGCTTTCTTGGCGAAGACCGAACAAAACGCGCTTTGACGATTTTCAATTTAAAATACAACATTGATAAAGACGTAACCACTGCTGATGCCCGCTTTATAAAATTTGCCGAAAATTTACTTACCGGTCACATAGGTACGGCTTCCGCCAAAATACTAATTTCGAGCGTTGTCAAAGAAGACAAAATCAGCTTGCCCGAAGTATTGCGAATTTTGGAGGAATCCAAAGAAAATATCATCATCAACAAGAAATTGACAGACACTTCGAACGAATTAAAAAAAATATCGGAGCAACTCAAGAATGCCAATCAGGAACTAGTCAATAAAGACATCCAAAAAGATGAATTTCTAGACACCGTTACCCATGAATTGAGAACACCAATAACCGCAATTCGTGCAGCAAGCGAAATCTTGCATGATGATGACGCTATTCCCGAAGAATTGAAAAAGCAGTTTTTACAAAACATCATTTCAGAATCGGATCGTTTGAATCGTTTGATTGATAAAATTTTGGATTTAGAAAAATTTGAAACGGGAAAACAGAAAATCTACTTGTCAAAAAACAACATTACAAAAACGATTTTAACTACGATAACTTCATTAAATCAATTAATTAAAAACAAAAAAATCACAATTGACTTTGACAAAGCTGATCACGCCATTAAAGCCTTTTATGATGAAGAGCGCATCGTACAAGTAATCCATAACTTATTGTCTAATGCCATAAAATTTTGTTCAGAAACGGATGGAAAAATAACCATTTCTATCCTTGAGAATGAAACAAATGTAGCAGTCAAAATTCATAATAACGGTAAACGTATTAAAGAAGAAGATGCCGAAGCTATTTTTGATAAATTCTATCAATCTCGGAATCAAAACATAAAAAAACCAATAGGAAGCGGATTAGGATTAGCCATTTGCAAACAGATTATAGAACATCATAAAGGAACTATTTGGAGTGAAAAGAATGAGGTTGAAGGAGCCACTTTTACTTTTACATTACCTAATTATAATACAAGCGAAACAAATTAAAACATGAGAAAAATTTTAATTGTCGATGACGAACCAAACATTGTAATGTCATTAGAATATACTTTCAAAAAAAACAATTTTGAGGTTTTTATAGCCCGTGACGGACAAGAAGCATTGGACATTTTGCAAACTAAACTCCCAGACGTTATTATCCTGGATGTCATGATGCCCATGGTGGATGGTTTTGCAACATTGGAACAAATAAAAAAAGAGGAACGTTTGCAACATTGCAAGGTAATTTTCCTTTCGGCAAAAAATAAAGAAAAAGACATTGAAAAAGGGCTTTCATTAGGTGCTAACTTATATGTAGTGAAACCATTTTCGATCAAAAAGTTAGTCGAGCAAGTACATGATTTACTATCCTAAAAAACATTCAATACCATGAATTATAACAAAATTTACGAAGACAGTATTGCAAAACCAGAACAATTCTGGGCGCAACAATCTGATGCAATTGAGTGGTACAATAAACCAGCGACCATTTTATCGAAAGATGAAAATGGATATCCGCAATGGTACAAAGATGGCGAATTGAATATTTGTTATTTAGCCCTTGACAAACACATTCAAGATGTATACGGCGACCAAGTTGCCCTAATATATGATTCTCCTGTAACACAAACCGTAAAAAAATACACCTACTCTGAGGTAAAAACCGAAGTAGCAAAACTAGCAGGTGGCATGCTTGCATTAGGTTTGAAAAAAGGGGATACGGCCATTATTTACATGCCTATGATTCCGCAAACAGCCTTTGCTATGTTAGCTTGCGCCCGCATTGGAGTAATTCATTCGGTTGTTTTTGGTGGTTTTGCACCACATGAATTGGCTATCCGCATTGATGATTGTAAACCACGTGCCATTATTACAGCTTCGTCAGGAATAGAAGTAGATCGATTAATTGCCTACAAACCATTAGTTGATGAAGCCATTGCATTAGCGAGTCACCGACCAAAAAAAGTTATCGTTTTCAATAGAAAATTAGGAGCTAGAATTCCGTTTAAAAAGTATGATGTAGATTACGAAGCCTTAGTGTACGGCTCCGAAGAGACAGCCTGCGTTGCCTTACCTTCTAATCATCCGCTTTATATCTTATACACATCTGGAACTACTGGAAAACCAAAAGGAATTGTAAGAGATACTGGAGGATATGCCGTTGCACTCAAATTTTCGATGAAACATATTTACAACGTAAATCAAGATGAAGTTTTTTGGGCAGCATCGGATATGGGTTGGGCAGTAGGACACAGCTACATTTTGTATGGCCCATTATTAAACCGAAATACAACCATTGTATTTGAGGGAAAACCCATAAAAACTCCTGATGCCAGTACGTTTTGGAGAATCATTTCGGAGCATAAAGTTGGAACCATGTTTACAGCGCCAACTGCCATTAGAGCCATTAAAAAAGAAGATCCTAACGGAGAATTCATCAAACAATACGATTTAAGTTGTTTAAAAAATCAATTTTTGGCAGGAGAACGCTGTGATAATGCCACTTTAGAATGGTATCAAGAACACATTCCGATTCCTGTCATTGACCATTGGTGGCAAACCGAATCTGGTTGGCCCATGATTGCCAACTCCCTCGGAATTGAAAAAATGCCTGTGAAATCTGGTTCGGCTACAAAAGCAGTTTGTGGCTATGACATTCGGATTTTCAATGAAAACGGTCAAGAACTAGGTCCAAATGAAGAAGGGCTTGTGGTCATAAAATTACCATTGCCACCCGGAAACTTATTAGGAATTTGGGCGAACGAAGCCCGTTTCAAGGCTAGTTACTTTAGTAAGTTTGATGGCTATTATCTTTCTGGCGATGGCGGTTACAAAGATGAAGACGGTTATATTTTTATTACCGGAAGAACCGATGATGTTATTAATGTAGCGGGACATAGGTTGTCAACCGCAGAAATGGAAGAAGTTGTGGCTGCTCATCCCTGCGTTGCAGAATGTGCAGTTATAGGCATTCACGATGAGCTAAAAGGACAAGTTCCACTAGGATTGGTCGTGACTAAACTAGGAACCGAAATGGAACAATACCAGTTAGAACAAGAAATCATAAAACTGGTTCGGCAGCAAATTGGGGCCGTTGCTTCGCTACGAAATGTAGTTGTAGTGCAACGTTTGCCAAAAACACGATCCGGAAAAATTTTGAGAAAACTAATGCGAAGTATTGTTGATGGTGAAACCTTTCAAATTCCATCTACAATTGATGACGAGGCCATTATTGACGAAATTACGCAAACAGTACAAAAACATAAAATAGGTAGTTATAATTTATAAAATTTATCAAACATCATGAGTTACTATAAAATTAATACTTTAGAAGAATATTTTAAACATTACAAAAAATCAGTTCGTGAACCAAAAAAATTCTGGGACAAAGTAGCCTCAGAAAACTTTACTTGGTACCAAGAATGGGACAAAGTGGTTGATTTTAATATGGCTGAAGCCGAGATAAAATGGTTTACCGAAGCCAAAGTAAACATCACTAAAAATTGTATTGACAGACATTTAGCCAAAAATGGAACAAAAACTGCCATCATTTTTGAGCCCAATGATCCAACCGAGACCGCTGTGCACATTTCCTACAACGAACTACACGAACGTGTGTGCAAAATGGCAAATGTTTTACAAGAACAAGGCATACAAAAAGGAGATCGTGTATGCATTTATTTGCCTATGATTCCAGAACTAGCTGTTACTACGCTAGCTTGTGCAAGAATAGGTGCTATTCACTCCGTTGTTTTTGCAGGATTCTCGGCATCGGCGGTGGCAGCTCGTGTTAATGACAGCTCTTGTAAAATGGTCATCACCTCAGATGGTGGTTATCGAGGCAATAAAACAATTGATTTAAAAAGTATTGTTGACGAAGCCTTATTGAGTTGCGATTGCGTTGAAAAAGTATTGGTTACTAAAAGAATCAACTCAACTATCAATATGAAAGAGGGACGTGACCAATGGTTGCAGCCACTTCTAGACGCTGCCTCAGACAATAATGTAGCCGAAATTATGGATGCCGAAGATCCGTTGTTTATTTTGTACACCTCCGGCTCTACAGGAAAACCAAAAGGAATGGTTCATACTACTGCAGGCTATATGGTGTATACTGCATATACCTTTAAGAATGTTTTTAGTTACGAGGATAACGACATTTTTTGGTGCACTGCTGATATTGGTTGGATCACTGGACACTCCTATATTTTGTACGGACCTTTATTGAATGGAGCTACGACTGTAATTTTCGAAGGCGTTCCCTCCTACCCTGATTTTAGTAGGTTTTGGCAAACTATCGAGAAACATAAAGTCACTCAATTCTATACGGCTCCAACAGCGATTAGAGCCTTGGCGAAAGAAAGCATCGAATTTGTACAACGATACCAATTGACTTCTTTAAAAGTGATTGGATCCGTAGGAGAACCTATTAATGAGGAAGCTTGGCACTGGTACAACAACCACGTAGGCGATAAAAAATGTCCTGTAGTGGACACTTGGTGGCAAACCGAAACTGGTGGAATCATGATCTCGCCAATTGCTTTTGTAACACCAACAAAACCTACGTATGCATCGTTACCATTACCGGGAATCCAACCTGTTTTGATGGATGAAAAACGCAACGAAATTGAAGGCAATCAAGTTACAGGAAGCTTGTGTATTAAATTCCCATGGCCAGGAATTGCTAGAACTATTTGGGGTGATCATCAACGTTATAAAGACACGTATTTTTCTACTTTTCCAGGCAAATATTTCACTGGCGACGGCGCTTTGCGTGACGAAGTTGGGTATTACAGAATTACGGGCCGCGTAGATGATGTTGTTATTGTTTCTGGTCATAACCTTGGAACAGCACCTATTGAAGATGCCATCAATGAACATCCAGCGGTTGCTGAAAGTGCTATTGTAGGTTTCCCGCATGATATCAAAGGAAATGCTTTGTATGGCTTTGTAATTCTAAAAGAAACTGGAGAATATCGCGATAGAGAAAATCTGAGTAAAGAAATTAATCAACACATATCAGATCACATAGGTCCAATTGCTAAGTTGGATAAAATTCAGTTCGTTTCTGGTTTACCAAAAACCCGTTCTGGCAAAATCATGCGTAGAATTCTACGTAAAATAGCCGAAGGAGATTATTCTAATTTTGGAGATACTTCAACCTTGTTGAATCCTGAAATTGTGGACGAAATCAAAGATGGTAAAATTTAATTTTTAGTTTTAATTTGTTGTTGAAAAACTGCTCCAGAGATGAAGCAGTTTTTTTTATACAAAAACGGCTGCCTTTTTAGGGACAGCCGTTTTTCACTAATTCAACGCAATATTAATTTTTCAATAGTTTCAATACCTTCATGACATTATTCTCATCGAATGTTTTTACAATATAAAGTCCTTGATTCAAATCATTAACTAAAAATTGAGATCCTGCTGTTTTAGTAACATCAAAACTTTTAACCAATTGTCCCGTGATAGAAAAAATTTGAACTTTAGAAATAGTTTCATTCAATGTAAAATAATCAGATGCTGGGTTTGGATACAACACAATAGTTGGTGATTTTTCATAATCGGCGATTGCCAAAGAAGCTGTTTTATTTCCGTAGATTTTAAATTCTCCTGGCTGTAAAGATATTGGTTGTGATGTACTTGAAATTACAATTTCACTGTTATCCATCAAATTATACCACGTACCTGTGTAAACAAAACCAGATGGAACTGTTTGAGCGGTTACATTAAAATTAGCTAGGATTAAAACGTCTTTTAATTGGCTTGAAGCCAAATCGCTGTTGGTAATTTTGATATTTGGGTATAACGAACTCGTGTTTGCAATGCTTGCAGTACCAGAAAAAACCGGTTCGATTGTTTTCATGGTGATCATTTTGGCCCAATCATCGTAAATTTTACTTCTATTGGTATCTCCAAGCCAATTACCTGTCCATTGCGGTTGTGGTTTTGTATCCAATTTACAATCGCCAGAAGTACCATCAGACGATGTATTTACCGTTCCATTGTTACAAGAAAATATAGATTTTTCCCAACCTAGCTCCCCAAATTGCCAAATCATTTTTGGTCCAGGAACCAATAATGAAACGGCTCCTAAAGCAGACATTCTGGATAATGCAATATTCAAGTTTTTAACATCATGATTGGCCTCAGAACTGTTACCGGTCTGTAAGTTATTGTACATCAAACGTTCTTCATCATGACTTTCAGCATAACCCATTAATCGATGCGCTGTAAACCCTCTACTGGAAGCGTTCATTCCTGATATGTTTCCTGCAAATCCTTTTGTAAGATTGTTGTATTGACCCGTCAAAATTCCCCACATCATTACTCCTTTACTTGGAGTTTCATTCAATCTGTAATTTGCCCATTGCTGTTCTTCGTCATTTCCACCTAAATGTTCGAAAATAACATAGTGATTGGGATCTAAACTCCAAGAATAACTGGCATATTTTTGCAATACCTCTACTCTATCTTGCTGTCTATTTCCAGTACAATTTTCCTGACCTCCAGCTACATTAGCTGGACAATTTTGGGTAAACCCTTTGGTTAAATCCCATCTAAATCCATCAATTTTATATTCTTCAACCCATTGTTTAATGACCCTTTGCACATAATTTTGTGTTCTAGGTTGCTGATGGTTAAAATCTTCACCCACACTGTAACTGTGCATAGCAGTTGTATTAAAATAAGGATTCTCAGTAGAAGGAGAACCCCAGCCATCACCGTCTGGATCATTCATCCACATACGAACCATAGGATTACGACCAAAAGCGTGATTTAACGCCACATCAAGAATTACGGCTATCCCGTTTTGATGGCACAAATCAATAAATTCTTTTAACTTATCAGAAGTTCCGTAGAATTTATCCAAAGCCAAATGAAATGAGGTGTTATACCCCCAGCTTTCGTTGCCTTCATACTCCATAACAGGCATTAATTCAATCGCATTTATTTTCAAATTTTTGAAATAATCAATCTTATTAATTAAGTCCTGATAACTTCTATTAGCATCAAAATCACGTACTAATAATTCGTAAACAACTAGTTTTTCTTTTTCTGGCTTCACAAAGTTGGTAGTAGCACTGCTCCAGTTATAAGGAGCTTTACCCGTTTGCAAAACAGTAACCTCACGTTCCTGACCAGTAGGATAAGTAGGCAAATTAGGATAACGTGCAGCCGAAATACCACCATCATCAAAAGGAGACAACACTAAGGTAGAATATGGATCTGCAGTTTTTACTAAAGAAGGTGTACCTGCAATTGGAGTAGCATCAACAACCCAATACTGGTATGTGTAATTTGTACTTGAAATTAATCCAGTTAATTCTAGCCAAAACTTACCTGAATCTGGGTCTTTTTTCATGGCATATGCAGCTGTAGGTTGCCAGTTATTAAAACTTCCTGCAACGTAAACAAAGTCTTTGAATGGGGCATCAACAACTAAAGTAGCTTTTGTGGCATCGGCAGTATTATAATTAATTCCATCTACTAAACCAGCTGGCAATGCTTCGCTAACCGCATTTGGGTTTACAATAGCGCTAAATTTTTTACTAATTGTTGTGGTACCTTGAGTTACTTGAAGTTCGTAATTTTGATTGCTAGTAATTCCTGTTTGATTAAAATTGTAGTTAGCAGTTGCAGAGTTTGTGTTTACTGTTACTCCATTTGCTTTTAAAATATAACTCGCACTACCACCCGAATTTGAAGCTGAAATATTCAAACTTCCGCCACTAGAAATGATAGTTGCGCTGTTTTCTGAAGGAGCAGTCAATGTTACTTGAAACGAACCTACTTCATTGATTATATCTTGCGATTTTTTATCTCCCGTACCGTCTTTAGCTTTTACTAAAAAACCAATTCTTCCGATTCCGTTTCTACTGTAAAAAGTGTTTGGAGTAAATGTTTTTGTGTAGGTATCTGAGCCCGAATTATACGTAAATCGGTTCGCTTCATTCGATGCTGTCCATGCACCATTAGTAGGACAATCAACAATATTTGCATCATTGATGTCAAAAGACCATGCCCAAATATACAAAGCATTGCCCGTTACTCCCCAAGCAGACTCATTTACACTACTTCCATTGATGGTAATAGTTATAGAATTAGTTTCTTCAAAAGTTGAAGGAGTAATTACGTACGTTATGTTTTGTTGTTGCCCAAAAACCGATAGCGATACACAAAACATTACAAAAAGTAGTATTTTTTTCATGGTTTAAATGAGTTAGATGTAGTGAAATAAAAAAAGGGCTATCGGTATTTGACAGCCCTTTTTTATCAAAAAAAAAATTTAATTTAAAGTGATCGTCTTAGCAACGCCATCAATTTTCAATACTCTTACTCTTGTTGTACCCGTGTATTTAAAATTACTATCTCCATCATTTGCATTAACTAATTCAGAAGTAATAGTATATCCAGCATTTGCATAAAATGGGTAATTTCTACTTACATCCCAATTTCCGTTGCTTGTAAAGTTATTTCCTAAAAAGATACGAAACGATTCCCCATTTTTCAATACTACGGATACTTGGTAAACATTAGTTTGACCCTGTACAAGTGGGAACTCAGTTTCGGCATCGTTATCCCATGTCCATCCACCTGGAGTGGCAGCACCTACTAACCAGTGTGATGATGCTAGTGGTACACGGTAAGGAGTAACTTTAATAGTAAATGAATTAGAAAACTGAGCAGCAGTTGCAGCAGCACCCACTGATGATTTAATACGAATATCAACTAAATTTTCTTGCTTGTCTATAAAACCTCCATTAATTAAAGCTGCATTTAACTCAGCAACTGTAATACTTTTAAAACGACTTGTGGTTGTAGTTACCACCGTTGGAGTAGCAAATTTAGTACCTGCCTTTGCAATTTCAATACTGTAGTTTACAACAGTTGAAGTTCCAGCATAAGCTGCATCATCCCATACCATTGTAGTAGCAATATCTTTTTCAGTAGCTTTAGAAAGAATGATATTAAAATCTCCTTTTGGTGTCAATAATACAGGTGCAGTAGTTGCTGCTACAGCCTCTCTATCCGTATTTTGAATGTCATCGGTACATGAAATGGCTACTATACTTAACATAGCCAGTACTATTTTATTAAAATTTTTCATTTTTTATGTTTTTTGAATTAAATATTATATTAGTAACCCGTGTTTTGAGTTAAGTTTGGATTTGCAGTAATAGAAGCGCTAGGAAGTGGAAACACATTCAACTCAGAAGGAATAGAAGTTCCATTTGCAATATTACCTTTCCAAGCCCAATTGTAAGATCCACCACCATATTTGTTAAAACGAATCAAATCTTGACGTCTGTGTCCTTCCCAATGCAATTCACGTGATCTTTCATCAATCATAAAATCAAGATTCACTTGAGATTGCGTAACATTTGCGATTGTTGCTCCACCATTTGCACGTTGTCTTAAAGCATTAATATAAGTTAATGACTGAGCAGTTGCAGTTGTAGCATTATTAGTGTTTGTAGCACCATCTTTTCTCATTTGAGCTTCGGCATACATTAAGTAAGCATCAGCTAATCTAAAAAGTGGAAAATCAGTATCTACAAAAGTAGAGTTTACACCAGCAACACCTGTTGTGGTTTTATTAGAATATTTGCGTAAAATGTAACCTTGTCCAGCATTAGTCAAATCAGCAATATCAATAGGTCTAGACCCTGCAGAATACGTTTTTCTCTCATCATTATTAAATTGAGAACCATCAAACTTTTCAACAAATTGCTTTCTAAGTCTAAGGGCACCACCCCAACCACCTACAGCAAACTCAGCACCATTAGACTCAACCGAACCAACTTGACCGTTAATCATAACAGTTGTTGCACCATAATTTTGAGTTTTTACTCCGTCTGATTGTAATGTAAAAATCATTTCAGATGAAGTGTGGTTATTTGCCTTAAAGTTGTCAAGGTATTTTGTAGTTAAGGTATATCCACCAGCAATTACCTCTTGACATTTTGCCATACACTCAGCATACTTTGGAGTACCAATGTAAACTTGGGCATTCAAATACATCTTAGCCAAAATCATTTGAGCCATAGCTTTGTCTAATCTTCCGTACTCATTTGTTTTAGCCGCTTTCAAATTAGGAATAACCTCATTCAATTCTTTTTCAATAAAAGTAAAAAGCTGCTGTCTGTCATATTGAGGTCCTTTAAAATTTAAAGGATCATTTTCAGTAATAAACGGTGCTTTTCCAAACAAGTCCATCATGTTATAGTATGCAAATGCTCTTAATACACGCACTTCACTTCTATATACATTAATTTCAGTAACATCAGCAGGATTAGTAATTCCTCTTGAACTAAGCAAAGCTGGAGTAGATTGTCTCAAGAAATCATTAGCAAGAGCAACCTCAGCCATCGTTCTACTGAACATTCCTAACAAAATAGGATTAGCAGAAGTCCAAGTATTACGCTGAAGCTCGGCAGTTCCTTCGTCATTTTCATAAGTCCACACTACCTCATCAGTAGTTAAATTTTGCAAATACCACATACAACGTCCAAACTGACTTGTACCGGCATCAATACCTTGTAAGAAAGACGAACCAGCATCACCAGTTCCTGTTAAGCTTAAATTACCGTAAACACCACCTAGTGCTTGCTTGTAACCTTGAGGTGTAGCAAATAACTCCGCAGGCGTTAGCACACGAGCATCCTCGGCTACTACATCTAAATCACTGGTACACGATTGTAACGTCGCGAAAGCGAATAGTACGTAAATAAAATTTATTTTTTTCATGATTTAATTATTAAAATTTAACATTAACCCCACCTAAAATAGAACGCTGTCTAGGGTAAATTGTGTTATCAACACCATTATTAGCAACTTCTGGATCCAATCCTGAATAATCAGAAATTACAAAAACATTTTGCATTCCAGCAAACAAACGAAGTGATGCTTTCCCTTCTAACCATTTTGGGAAAGTGTACCCTAATGTGATGTTATCCATTCTTAAAAACGATGCGTTTTCTACAAACAAATCAGACAAAACAACATTTGATGTTGTTGTAAAATTAGTATCAAGAACTGATGTAGGTATGTTACCTACTGTAGCACCACTTACTAACTGGTTGTATTGAGCTCTACCAGCATTTACAGCGTTAAAGACTCTATTCCCTAAACTAGCTCTCAAGTTAAAAGAGAAATCAAGGTTTTTGTAATTTAATGTTGAAGCAAAACCAAAAGTCGCTTTTGGATCTGGATTTCTATATACATATTTATCACTTGAGTTAATTACACCATCATTATTGATGTCAGCGTATCCATTCTCAATTGGTTTTCCTGCAGTGTCAAATAATTGTTTGTACAACAAGAAAGAGTTTGGTGCAAAACCTACTTGGTGAACTTGTCCTTGTGTTCCTGTTCCTGCAATGTTTTCTCCAACTCTAATAAACTCAGAACTTAGTTTTGTAATCTCTCTTTGAAAAGTAGTTGCATTAAAGTTTAAATTCCAGTTTACAGCTTCTGTTTTTATAACATCAGCGCTTAAAGACAATTCAGCTCCCTTTGTAGTAAAGCTTCCAATATTTTGCCAAGATCTGTTTGAAAAATTACTACCATCAGCAGTAGCAACATCAGCTAATAAATCTTTAGAATCTTTATAAAAAACCTCTACACTACCTGTGATTCTATTTCCATACAATCCAAAATCTAAACCTGCATTGTAAGTTGTTGTTTCTTCCCATTTAAGATTAGCACTTTGTCTTGCAGAAACCGCAATAGGCAAGGCAACAGTTCCAAAATAGTATTGAGAGCTTCCGCTTCCTAAATTATATTGTTGTAGGTAATCATTATTATTACCTATTTCTTGTTGACCAGTAATACCGTACCCTACTCTAAGTTTCAAGTCAGATACTGTTGTGTTATTTGACAATAAATCTTCTTTAATTTTCCAAGCAAATGCAGCAGCTGGGAAATTAGCCCATCTGTTGTCTTTGTCAAAACGTGACGATCCATCTCTTCTATAAGACAAAGTTAATAAATATTTGTCTTTGAAATTTAAGTTAGACCTCCCAAAGAAACCAACATTTACTCTATCAAAATCAATATTTGTTTGTGGAAAACCTGTCAATCCAGTTGGTAAATTTGGATCGTTTGTATTTCCTGTTACATAATTAAAAGAATCCCATTTTTGATACGAGTAACCTGCAGTAACATCATACACCAAATCTTTGTATGTGTTGTTATATACTAAATAAGCATCAAGTAATTTGTTTTTTCTTTCGCTTCGTGAAAATTCCTTAGTCCCATAAGGAATATCATTATTTGAACCGCTACTTGCAGCAAATAAAGATGCAACTCTTGATCTCTCTCCATCAGCTTGATCATAACCTGCATTTACTACAGCTCGTAAAGCTGGCATGAAATGAAATTTGTAGTCCACCTCAAAATTACCAAAAACTCTATTATTAATTCCTTTATCAAATGTTTGTAACAATTGAGCAACAGGATTTCTTGGCGTTTGAGGGAATAATTTATTGTCATTACGGTTGTAATATTCAAAGAAACCACCATAAATAGACCCTGCGCTGTAAACAGGTTGTGTAGGATCAAATCGAATTGCTGAACCTTCAACATTATCTGCAAATCTATTTTTCTCATTAGAGTAATTTGCATTTAATTTTATTCTTAAATGATCTTTCAAGAAGGAAGGGTTTAAGGCTAAACCAAATGTGTTTCTGTTAAAGGTATTCGTTAATCGCAATCCTTCTTGGTACGTATTCCCTACAGTTAAACGAGAAGGTATTGTATTAAACAAGTTTCCTCTAATAGAAACGTTATTATCAACAAAATCAGTTTTTCTATAAATTGCTTTTTGCCAATCTGTGTTTGCCGTACCTAGTTTAGATACATCACTCGGACGCTTATCTGCAATTAATGCTCTAAATTGGTCTGCATTAAATACTGGAATCGTTTTATCAAGTGATCCACTTCCATATTGAAAATTATAATCAACAGCTAAGTTTTTACTTCCTTTTTTTGTTGTAATAATAATCACACCATTAGAAGCTCTTGAACCATAAATAGCAGTTGCCGAAGCATCTTTCAATACGGTCATAGACTCAATAGTACTTGGGTTAAGTGATGCCAAAATAGAGGTTGAACCTGTTCCAGCTGTATTCTCAATTGGCAATCCATCAATAACAATTAAAGGATCATTACTTGCAAATAATGAGGATCCACCACGAATTCTAATTTGAGAACCAGAACCCGGCGCACCACTAGTATTCACAGTAACCCCTGCTACTCTACCGTTCAATAAATTCTCAGCAGTAACGTTTGCACCTTTATTAAAATCTTTTGTACCTAATACTGTTACAGCTCCAGTAGCATCTTTTTTCTTAACAGAACCATAACCTACTTGAACTAAAACTTCTTTCAATTGGTTTGCATCTTCTTGCAAACTCACATTAACTGTTTTTTGGCTTAGGTATTCCACAGCTGTAGTTACATACCCTATAAAAGTAAAAACAATCTTGTCTCCTGCTTTTACATTATTTAATTGGTATTTTCCTTCGTAATCCGTAGAAACTCCATTTTTAACACCTTGAACATTGACGTTTACTCCAGGAAAAGGTTGACCAGTGGTTTTATCAACAACAGTTCCGCTTACTGTACTCTGAGCCAGAATACTAAATGGGAGTAGCAGCACTAAAATCAACAACTTTTTATAAATTGTTTTCATACATTTTGTTTAATTTAATTTAATTTTTTTTGGTCTAATTATAGCTTTAACAATTACTTCGAATGTTAAATTTATGTAAATTTCAATACACACAACAACCCGAAAAAAATATCAGGTTACGAAAACGTAATAGTGTTGAAAACTTTCTATTTTATTTAAATTTTTGCGAGTATATTTACCATATTAAAAATTTAATTTTACCTTTATTGAGAAATAAATTTTTACCAAATGCTAATATGAAAAGGAAAATTACGCTTAAACAAATTGCAAAAGAATTAGACGTTTCCATTTCCACCGTTTCCAAGTCCTTAAGAAACAGTCTTGAAATAGGCGAAGAAACAAGACTTAAAGTTCAGGCTTTCGCCAAATTTTACAACTACAAACCCAATAATATTGCATTAAGTCTAAAAAACCGAAAGACCAAAGCCATAGGAATCATAATTCCTGAAATTGTGCATCATTTTTTCTCTACGGTAATTAATGGAGTTGAACAAGTTGCTAATGAGCATGGTTACAGCGTAATCATTTGTTTATCCGATGATTCTTTTGACAAAGAAGTATTAAATATGGAAATGCTTGCTAATGGCAGTATTGATGGTTTTATTATATCTCTATCAAAAGAAACTCAATTTAAAGCTGATTTTCACCATATTACCGAAGTCATTAATCAAGGAATGCCTGTTGTCATGTTTGATAGGGTAACTAATGACATTTTGTGTGACAAAGTAATTATTGATGATCAATCAGCTGCCTATGAAGCCGTTCAGAGTTTGATTGATAAAGGCCGAAAAAAAATAGCATTAGTAACCACTGTTGACTATGTAAGCGTAGGCAAGTTAAGAACAGATGGTTATACAAAAGCGCTCTTAGATAACGGAATTCCGTTTAATGAAAATCTAATTATTAAAATTGAAGACGTAAATACTTGCGAAATAACAATTGGCAAACTACTTGAAGACAAAGCTATTGATGCCGTTTTTGCTGTTAATGAATTGTTTGCAGTAACGATAATCAAAACTGCCAATAAAATAGGTTTGAATGTCCCTAAAGATCTAGCAGTAATTGCTTTTACAGATGGTATTATTTCTAAATATTCTACTCCTACTATTACCACAGTGAGTCAAAGTGGTGTAAAAATGGGAAATAAAGCTGCAAAAATGCTTATTGATCGTCTTGAAGCAGAGGATGAAGAAGATGAAAATTACAAAACCGAGGTGATAGAAACACATTTAATCGAAAGAGAATCTACTGCTTAAAATCATCCATTTGCAGTTGTAGTTTTCAGTTGCTTTCAAAAAATTGGAACTAATTTTCAAAAATTTCTGTATTATATTCATTACTACAACCTTGTAGTTAAAAAAGATCATTGATATTTCGATTTGCAAAACAATTGTTCCAAATATATTTTTATATTTACACCTCAAAGCTTTAACTTTTACCTCGAAAATAAGATAAGTTTTGATAAGCATAGCGCTTATCGTATTAATATTTAAATTACGATAATGGAAAAGCGTAGATTAAGTTTCTGGGAAATTTGGAACATGAGTTTCGGTTTTTTAGGAATACAATTTGGTTTTGCACTACAAAACGCAAACACTTCAAGAATTTTTGAAACCTTAGGTGCAAAAGTTGATGAAATTCCAATTCTATGGATTGCCGCCCCAGTAACAGGTTTAATCATTCAACCCATAATTGGTTATTTTAGTGATCGTACATGGACCCGTTTGGGCAGACGCAGACCCTATTTTTTGGTAGGTGCTATTTTATCCTCTATTGCATTGATTATAATGCCTAATTCATCTTCTTTGTGGATTGCAGCGGGTACTCTATGGATGATGGACGCATCAATCAACATTTCAATGGAACCCTTTAGAGCATTTGTTGGAGATAATCTACCTGAAAAACAGCGTACATTAGGTTTTGCAATGCAAAGTTTTTTCATTGGTCTAGGAGCTGTTGTGGGTTCATTATTACCGTACATCTTTACAAATGTATTTGGCGTAAGCAATACCGCAGCAGAGGGAATCATCCCCGACTCCGTAAAGTGGTCCTTCTATATAGGAGGAATTGTATTTCTATTAGCGGTTTTATGGACCGTTTTTAAATCAACCGAATATACGCCTACGGAATTAAAAACATTCGAAGAGTACGACAAAAATCCTAAAGGGCAAGCGCCATTTGAAGCAAAATTTAATTCGAATGGTAATATTAAAAAACAGTTTAATTTAGGTCTTTTGATGACCTTAGTGGGTAGTGCAATCTCATTTCTAATTTATGAAAACCATCTTACTAAAGAACTGTACATCTTATTTGTTGGCCTTATTGTAATTGGTTGTTTATTCATGATTAGCTCCAAGCTTCGGGTGAACCAAGTACAAAATGGTTTTACAATAATTATGACTGACCTATTAAATATGCCTACAACCATGAAAAAATTGGCTTGGGTTCAGTTCTTTTCTTGGTTTGCTCTATTTTCAATGTGGATTTATACAACTCAAGCCGTTACGCAACATATATTTGGCACTACAGATACGACCTCAAAAGTGTATAATGATGCTGCCGATTGGGTTTCGGTACTATTTACAGTTTACAATGGTGTGGCTGCAGCAGTCGCTTTTTTACTACCCGTTATTGCTAAGAAAGTAGGGGTTAGATACACCCATTTGTTAGCCTTGAGCGCTGGAGGAATCGGTTTGATTTCCATTTATTTTATTGGGGATAAATACCTATTGCTACTTCCTATGTTAGGAGTTGGAATAGCTTGGGCCAGCATTTTATCAATGCCGTACGCCATGCTATCAGGTGCTTTACCTGCTGCAAAAATGGGATATTACATGGGCGTATTTAACTTTTTTGTAGTTATACCTCAAATTGTCGCTGCAACAATCTTAGGTTTTATTGTAAAACAATTTTTCCAAAATGAGCCTATTTACGCATTACTAATTGGTGGAGTATCAATGATATTTGCCGGTGTACTCACACTAAGAGTGCACAACAGAACAAAAATTGAAATTCATGACTAATACAAAAGCATTTATATTCGACCTAGACGGAGTGATTGTAGACACAGCCAAATACCATTATTTAGCGTGGCAAAAAATTGCAAATGAATTAAATATCGAATTTACACACGAACACAATGAATTATTAAAAGGAGTTAGCCGCGTGCGCTCCCTTGATATCATTTTAGAGTTAGGAAAAGTAACCGCTTCGCAAGAAGATAAAGACCGATGGTTGGTTCAAAAAAATGAAGACTACTTAACGTATTTAGTAGACATGAATGAAAGCGAAATTCTACCAGGAGTTTTTAGAATTTTACAATTTTTAAAAGATAATAACCAACCCATAGCATTAGGTTCCGCCAGTAAAAATGCGAGGCCTATTTTAGAAAAAACAGGATTGCTACCCTATTTTGATGCAGTCGTGGATGGAAATGATGTTACCAATGCAAAACCAGATCCAGAAGTATTCCTAATGGCTGCAAAATTATTGAATATCACTCCAGAAAATGCTATTGTTTTTGAAGATTCAGTGGCGGGAGTTCAAGCAGCGAATATTGGAAATATGACGAGCATCGGAATTGGAGAAGCATCTACGTTGTATGAAGCAAAATATATCTTTAGCGATTTTACCGCAATAGATACCGCATTCATTGCAACATTGATACAATAAAACGAAATATATTTTAAAGTTTTCGAGATTACTTGAAACCTTACCCGAGGCTTAGCTAAATTGTATGGAGCGCAGCGGAATAAAACTTTAAACAAAAAATAAAATGAATCAAGATTATATAAAACCAGACAATTGGTCCATCATAGAAGAAGGATTTAATGCCGAACGCGTAAAATCATCTGAAAGTTTGTTCAGCATTGGCAACGGTGCGATGGGACAACGTGCTAATTTTGAAGAAAATTATAGCGGAGAAACTTTTCAAGGTAGCTATATTGCTGGAATCTATTACCCAGATAAAACCAAAGTAGGCTGGTGGAAAAATGGATACCCTGAATACTTTGCCAAAGTTTTAAATGCACCCAATTGGATTGGAATTGACATTGAAATTAACGGTGAAAAATTTGATTTAAACACTTGTACCGATGTCAAAAATTTTCGTCGTGAATTGAATATGAAACAAGGTTGGTACCATCGATCTTTTGAAGCCACCTTAAAAAACGGAACTGAAATTTCAGTTAGCATCAAACGCTTTCTTTCTATCGTTTTAGATGAAGTTGGTGTAATCAATTACGAAATCACACCTTTGAATAAAGATTCTAAGATTGTATTCAAACCTTATATTGATGCAGGTGTAACGAATGAAGATGCGAACTGGGAAGAGAAATTCTGGGAACCACTAGATGTTAAAAAATCAGGAAATGATGCTTTTGTTACGGCTCAAACCTTCAAAACACATTTCAAAGCAACTACGTTCATGCACAATAGTATTTTGACAAATGGCGAAAAAACAGCTATTTCCCCCTCTAATATTGATGCAACTACAGATAAAATACAATTTAGCTATGATGTTATTGTAGCTCAAGGCCAAAAATCATCCATTCAGAAAATTGGTGGCTACACCGTTTCTTTAAACCATGATAACACGGTTATTGGTGCTGAAAAAGCCATACAAGCTGCCTTAACTTTGGGCTATGACCAATTGTTACAAGACCAGATTACTGCTTGGGCAAAGATTTGGGAAATGTCAGATATTACCATTGACGGCGATGTCAAAGCGCAACAAGGAATTCGCTTTAATATTTTTCAGTTGAACCAAACGTATTTAGGGAAAGATTCTCGTTTGAATATCGGACCAAAAGGTTTCACTGGCGAAAAATATGGCGGTTCTACCTACTGGGATACCGAGGCATATTGCATTCCGTTTTACATGGCAACCAAAGATCAAGAAGTAGCCAGAAACTTACTAACCTACCGCTACAATCAATTAGACAAAGCCATTGAAAATGCAGCTAAATTAGGATTTACTAATGGTGCAGCTTTGTACCCAATGGTTACTATGAACGGTGAAGAATGCCATAACGAATGGGAAATCACGTTTGAAGAAATTCATAGAAATGGAGCCATAGCATTTGCCATTTACAACTTTTACAGATATACTGGCGATTACAGTTACATTCCTGAAAAAGGTCTTGAAGTCCTTATCGGAATTGCACGTTTCTGGCATCAAAGAGCCAACTTTTCGACTAATTTGAACCAATATGTAATTCTAGGTGTTACAGGTCCAAATGAATATGAGAACAACGTAAACAATAATTTCTATACTAATTATATTGCTAAATGGTGTTTAGAATATACCTACGAACAAATTCAAAAAGTATCACTTGAATATCCAGCAGATCACAAAAGAATTACTGAAAAAGTAAACATCACAGATGCAGAATTACAATCTTGGAAAAAAGTTTCGGACAATATGTACTTTCCGTTTTCGGAAGAGCATAATATTTTTTTACAACAAGACGGTTTCTTAGATAAAGAATTGGTTCGCGTAGCTGATCTAGACAAAAGCCAAAGACCAATCAATCAAAAATGGTCTTGGGATCGCATTTTACGTTCGCCTTACATCAAACAAGCCGATGTTTTGCAGTGCTTCTATTTCTTTGAAGATCATTTTAATAAAGAAGAACTAAAAAATAATTTCGAATTTTACGAGTCGTTTACCGTTCATGAAAGTTCACTTTCGCCTTGCGTACACTCTATTCAAGCGGCTTTGTTAGACAAAATGGATATGGCATACACGTTTTATTTGAGAACATCACGCCTGGATCTTGATGATTACAATAAGGAAGTAGAAGAAGGTTGTCATATAACCTCTATGGCAGGAACTTGGATGAGTATCGTAGAGGGTTTTGGCGGTATGCGAGTTAAAGATAATACACTTCATTTTTCTCCGAAAATTCCAAAAGAATGGACGGCTTATTCGTTTAAAATCAATTACAGAAACCAAATATTGAAAGTAAACATCAATCATAATGAGACTACTTTTTCTATTATTGGAGATAAAGAGTTAGCAATAGTCGTAAACGGTGAGCAGGTTATGGTCTCTCCAGAAAACGCCATTGTTGTATAAGAAAATGTTAGAACTTGTAGTACAATCTATCATTTAAACCAGCCTTAACCAGCAAAATAATAATCCCAATTTTCATTGGGATTATTTACATCATATAGATTCTAAACGCTCTATAGAAACCAAATCACATGACATTAGCAGCAACTTTTTTCAATATTTTAAAAAAAATGCAATAGACCATGAATAGAATTATTTCTTTACCTTTCATCCACAAGAATTTGCTAAAATATTCAACCTTATTCCTTTTTTTTATGTCTGTAACGCTACACGCTCAAATAGATAAAATGGAACCTCCGTTTTGGTACGCAGGAATGAAAAACACTGAGTTGCAAATTCTGTTTTATGGCAAGGACATTTCTGAAAGCCAAGTCACGGTTTCTAATGGGATAAAAATAAGTTCCGTTCAAAAGACAGAAAATCCAAACTATCTTTTTGTAACCATTAATACCAAAAAAGTCCCCGCCTCTGATTTTGTTTTTACCTTTAAAAATAAAAACAAAGAAACGTTTACACAAACATATTCTTTAAGGAAAAGAAGAGAAAATGCGGCGCTACGTAAAAGTTTCGACTCTTCGGATGTGATGTATTTATTGATGCCAGACCGCTTTGCGAATGGGAACACAAATAACGACAGCGAAAATTCAACTCAAGAAAAGTACAATAGAGATTTACCTGGTGGAAGACACGGTGGCGATATTGAAGGAATTATAAAAAACTTAGATTACATTTCATCCTTAGGCGCAACAACCATATGGAGTACGCCTCTATGTGAAGACAACGATGCTAAATTTTCGTATCACACCTACGGACAATCTGATGTGTATAAAATTGATCCACGTTATGGAACTAATGCTGATTATGCTAGATTGGCCTCTGAAATGCATAAAAGAGATATGAAACTGGTGATGGATTATGTGACGAATCATTGGGGCATTGAACATTGGATGATCAAAGATTTACCTACGAAGGAATGGATCAATCAATTTGACACGTACACCCAAACCAATCACAAACGAACTGTTATTCATGACATCAACGCAGCTGAAATCGATAAAAAAGTAGCTATTGACGGTTGGTTCGTACCATCGATGCCCGATTTGAATTTGAAAAATCCTTTGACTTTAAAATACTTGATTCAAAACGCCATTTGGTGGATTGAATCAGCTGATTTGGATGGATTTCGAGTAGACACTTACAACTATTCCGATCCCGCAGGAATTGCAACTTGGACAAAATCTATCACCGATGAATACCACAATTTTAATATCGTTGGCGAAGTTTGGATGCAAAGTCAAGTGCAAATGGCCTATTGGCAAAAAGACAGTAAAATTGCGGCCATACAAAACTACAATTCCTACCTTCCAAGCGTCATGGATTTTACACTGTACGAAGCCACAACCAAAGCATTCAACGAGGACGATGCAGGATGGGACAAAGGTGTGATGAGGTTTTACGACAATTTCTCAAATGATTTTTTATATCCCAACCCAAACAATATTTTAATTTTTGCGGAGAATCACGACACCAATCGCATCAATGAAACTTATGTAAAAGACATTAGGAAATACAAAATGGCAATGACGATTCTTGCAACTGTTCGCGGAATACCTCAATTGTATTACGGTAGCGAAATAGGTATGGCCGGAAATAAAGATAAAGGTGATGCTGACATCCGTCAAGATTTTCCAGGAGGTTGGAATGGTGATCCAAACAATGCCTTTACTAAAGAAGGACGATCTGTAGCCCAAAACGATTATTTTGATTTTACGGCTAAATTATTCAATTGGAGGAAATCAAAAACAGCCATTCATACCGGAAAAATGACGCATTACATTCCGGAGAACAATGTTTACGTGTATTTTAGATACAACAATGATGAAACGGTAATGGTTGTGATAAACAACAGTAACGAAACCAAAACGATAAAAACCGATCGTTTTAAAGAGAACATCAAAAACTTTAAATCAGGAAAAGACGTTATTTCTGAACTTACTTTTGACGTTACGAATGAAATTAAAATCGAAGCTAAATCGGTTTTGATTCTAGAGTTGAAATAGTATAAACCATAAAAGTCATTTAAGAAATTTGAAAGTAACTAATACGACTTATATGTTTCAAAAAAAACCATCAATTACTACTAAAAAAATGAAAAAATATTCCCTTTTACTTTTTACCATAACAATTTTAAGCAGTTGTTCCAATGCACAAACAGTTGTTAAAAGTAACAAAACTCCTTTCGTTTGGGAAGGGGCGAATGTTTACTTTTTGATGACGGATCGTTTTAATAATGGTGACAAATCCAACGACTTAAACTTTGACAGAAATAAAACCACAGGAAAACTGCGCGGATTTGAAGGTGGTGATATCAAAGGAATCTCTCAAAAAATTGACGACGGCTATTTTGACAAACTCGGCATCAATGCCATTTGGTTTACGCCGATAGTGGAACAAATTCACGATGGCGTTGACGAGGGCACTGGTTTGAGTTATGGCTTTCATGGCTACTGGGCCAAAGATTGGACGGCTTTAGACCCAAACTTTGGAACGAAAGAAGATTTAGCCGCATTAGTTCAAAAAGCCCATGCACACGGGATCCGAATCATTCTTGACGGGGTTATCAATCACACTGGACCAGTTACTAATATTGATACCGTTTGGCCCAACGACTGGGTTCGAACAGGACCAACTTGCGAGTACAAATCCTTTGAAAACACAACTGCCTGCACGCTCGTAGCAAACTTACCTGATGTTAAAACAGAAAGCAATCAAGCAGTGGTTTTACCTCCTTTTTTAATCGAAAAATGGAAAAAAGAAGGTCGTTACGAACAAGAAATGAAAGAACTCGATGCGTTTTTTGCTCGCACCGGTTATCCAAGAGCACCAAAATATTATATCATCAAATGGTTGACGGATTATATTACCGAATACGGAATTGACGGATACCGCGGAGACACCGTAAAACATACTGATGAAACCGTTTGGGCCGATTTCAAAACCCAATGTGATTACACTTTTGAAACTTGGAAAAAAAACAATCCAACAAAAGTGCTAGATAACAATTCCTTTTACACCATTGCCGAAGTCTATAATTATGGCATCAGTGGCGGTCAAGATTTTGATTTTGGCGACAAAAAAGTAAACTATTTCAAGAATGGTTTTAACAACATGATCAATTTCGAGTTCAAATGGGATGCTCAAAAAGACTACGAATTTATTTTCTCTAAATACTCCAACAAACTGAGCAATGACTTGAAAGGATATAGTGTCTTGAACTATATGTCATCGCACGACGACGGTGCACCGTTTGATGCAAAACGTACTAAAAATAAGGAAACAGGAACCAAATTGTTGCTTTCGCCAGGAGTTTCGCAAGTATATTACGGTGACGAAAGCGCTCGATCGTTAGTAATTGAAGGAACACAAGGCGATGCCACCTTACGTTCTTTTATGAATTGGGATGCTATAAAATCGAATCCTGAAACCCAAAAAACACTGTTGCATTGGCAAAAATTAGGTCAATTCAGAAAAAACCATCCATCAATTGGAGCAGGAATTCACAAGCAAATTTCAGCTCAACCCTATACTTTTTCTAGAACTTTCTCAAAAGGAGATTATATGGATTCAGTAGTTGTTGGATTGGATTTAGCAATTGGCACCAAAGAACTTTCAGTGGGAACAATTTTCGCTGACGGAACAAAAGTGAAAGAGGCGTATTCTGAGAAAGAATCGGTAGTTGCAAATGGAAAAGTTACATTCGATACTGAATTTGACATCATTTTATTAGAATTAAAAAAATAAGTCTAAAAATAATAACACCAGAACGCCTTTAGAAATAAAGGCGTTTTTTTTATGTTTATCTTTACCAAAAAATAAAAAGGCAATGCTCAAAATTGGACATCGTGGCGCAAAAGGATATGAACACGAAAATACTTTGGTTTCGTTTCAAAAAGCATTGGACCTGCAAGTAGACGGCATTGAACTCGATGTGCATTTGAGTGCTGATGGTGAAATAATCGTAATTCACGATGATACTATTGACCGAACGACCAATGGAAAAGGTTTTGTAAACGGATTATCTTTGCGAGAATTGAAGACTTTTTTAATAGATGGAAAACACGAAATCCCCACGCTTGAGGATGTTTTTGATTTGACAAACCAAAAGTGTTTCATCAATATAGAACTCAAAAGTCATGATGCAACTGATAAAGTGGTGGCGCTAATTGAAAAATACGTGAACAAAAAAGGTTGGAAATACGACCAGTTTTTAGTTTCTAGTTTTGATTGGAATGCGTTGCAACGAATGGCGTCGTTAAATGATAAAATTGGTATTGGCGTATTAACGGAGACCGATTTAGACTTGGCTTTGGCTTTCGCCAAAACGATACATGCAAAATCAATTCATCCGCATTTTCATCTATTGACAAAAGAAAACACGGCGCAAATACAAGAAAAAGGATTGCAGGTGTTCCCATGGACCATCAATGAAATAGAAGACATTCAAAAAATAAAAACTTACAACGTAAACGGAATCATAACCGATTTCCCCGATAGAATATGAATCAAAATTTCGATATAATAATTGTAGGTGGTGGCGCAGCAGGATTTTTTACAGCAATTAATATTGTAGAAAAAAATCCAAAACTGAAAGTCGCAATATTAGAACGAGGTGCAGAAGTATTGCAAAAAGTGCGAATTTCTGGCGGCGGAAGATGCAATGTAACGCACGCTTGCTTTGAACCAAATGAATTGGTAAAATTTTACCCTCGTGGCGAAAAAGAATTGCGCGGACCTTTTCATCAATTTTGCTCTGGCGATACGATCGAATGGTTCGAAAAACATGGCGTAGAACTTAAAATTGAAGCAGACGGACGCATGTTCCCCGTTTCGAATTCGTCTCAAACTATTATTGATTGTTTCTTGAAAGCTACTCAAAAACTGGGAATCGCAGTACTTACGGGACAAAGCGTACAATCTATTTTCAATCTCGAAGTTTCGGGAGAAAACGTTTGGAAGATAGAAACCCAAACTGAAAATTATCTTGTCGAAAAGTTAATTCTGGCAACAGGCAGCAATCCAAAAGTTTGGGAAATGCTACAGAATTTTGGTCACGCAGTAGTCAGCCCTGTTCCTTCCCTATTCACTTTCAACATCAAAGATTCCAGAATTAAAGAATTGCCCGGAGTTGCGACAAAAGTTACTGTAACTGTAAAAGACACCAAACTTACATCAACAGGACCTTTATTAATTACCCATTGGGGAATGAGTGGCCCAGCAATTTTGAAGCTCTCTGCTTGGGGAGCTCGTATTTTGCATGACAAAAATTATCAGTTTACCATTTTCGTAAATTGGCTGAATGATGAAGACACAACGGATGTCGAGAAAATGCTAAAAGACTTAAAACAAGAACACGCTAAAAAATCAGTTTCCAAAAAATCACCTTTCGAACTAACCAACAGATTATGGGAAAGTTTGGTACTTGTCTCCGGAATTGAAACTGAAACAAAATGGGCCGATTTGTCGAAAACGCAATTACAAAATCTAGCGAATCAATTGACAAAAGGAATATTTCAAGTTAACGGAAAAAGTACGTTTAAGGAAGAATTTGTAACAGCTGGCGGAATCAATTTAAAAGAAATCAACTTCAAAACCATGGAAAGCAAATTGCATAAAAACCTCTATTTTGCTGGAGAAATTGTCAATATTGATGCTATCACTGGAGGTTTCAATTTTCAAAATGCATGGACAAGTGGGTTTATTGTTGCGAGTGCAGTTTAGTCAAACTCATCTTCTGAAAACATCTCTGAATTGGTACAGTAATCTTTCAATCAATCTTAAATCATCGGTAACAATATCAGCAGTTCCGATCATTTCTTGCTGGAAAATGATTTGCTTTTTATAAGAGGTTTCTAATCCTTTGGGCAACGAAACATTAATCAACAAATTACCATCTTTATCAGGCGTTAAGGAAATTGCTTTTATAACACCTTTGATAATTCCAAATTCACGGTCAGGATAATTTGCTAATCTTAAATTAACGGTTTGACCTACTTTAATTTTTCCTGAATTTTGTGCAGGTGCTTTTACCTTACCTATATAACCACTTTCATTTGTTGGAATTACAGCAAATACATTATCCCCAGCATTTACGGTTTGATTTTCTGCCCAAAGTTGCAAAAAACTAACTTTTCCTTCAATCGAAGAGCGTAAAACATAGTTTAATTCCCAATCTTTAATCGCTTTTTTAAGCCCATAAAATGCTTGAATGACATTGCGCTCCAAGTTTACATTTTCTTTATTCTCATTAATTTGAGTAGTTTTACTATTTTTATTCAGCTCGTTTAAGGAAGATTTTAAAGTAGAAATAATACTTAAAACTCCTTTAAAATTCTTTTGAGATTGTAAATAAATTAATCGTTGTTTCTCGATTTCTTGAGTAGCAATAATTCCTTTTTTATACAAAGTTTCGTATCGGTCTAAATCCCTTTTCTGTAAATCTAGTTCGTTTTGATTGATGCTTTTTTGTGATTCTAACAAACTCAATCGTTCTTTCAGTTGCATGGCTTCATAACTTTGTGCCGTTCCTTCTACTTGATAAGGTTGTAATTTAGCATTCAAATCATCAGCTATGCTTTCTTTTTGAAACACTGCAAAAAAACTTTCTATTTCTCCCAGTTGAGCCGATTTTAATTTCTCAAACGGAAACTTATTTTTATCAATATCAATAGTGTCAACAATACTTTTCAATAAAAAAACATCTTTATAATTAGAAGCATTTTCAATAACCGCTAAAGGGGTATTTTTATAAACATTGGCTTTATCTACTACTAAAATAGCATCAATTTTACCTGATACTTTGGCGACTAATTTTTCGGGCGGTGTGTTGGTTGTAATCACAATTTGTGCTGTAATTACATCGGGATACTTAACCAGCCAAGACACAAAAAACAGCGACAATACTATTATCAATACAACAATTGAACCCCAACGTATCATCCAATGCGGTACTCGTGTCAAGATTTCTTGTACTTCTTCGCTTCTTAATTCTATTTCTGCATTATCTGGCATTATCTCTTTTTTTAAATCTGAAAACAAAAATCATTTTTTTATTCTAACCAAATATGAAATCAAAAATCGTTGATCTACAATCAAAAATTCTATGTTCCTAATTGCAACTGGTTACGAACCAATTCAAAATAACTCCCTTTTAGTTTTACTAATTCTTGATGATTCCCAACTTCAACTATTTTTCCTTTTTCTAATACTACAATTTGATCAGCATTCATAACCGTACTTAATCGGTGGGCAATTACAACAACCGTTTTGTTTTTAAAGAAAACATCCAGTTTGCGCATGATTTCCTTTTCATTGTTAGCATCAAGAGCAGAAGTTGCTTCATCAAAAAACAACATTTCTGGATTTTTGTAAACAGCTCTTGCAATAAGTAACCTTTGTTTTTGACCAGTACTCATTCCAATACCTTCCATTCCAATTTTGGTATTATAACCTAATGGATAATCTTGAATAAAATCTTTAATGTTTGCTACATCGGCAGCATAAACCAGTCGTTCTTTATCAATAATATCAACCCCAATAGCGATGTTATTGGCAATCGTATCATTAAAAATATATCCCTCCTGCATCACAGTTCCAACGTGCGAACGCCAAGTTTTTTGTGCTATAGCTTTTAACTGTGTTTTATCTATTAGTATATCTCCAGTGTTCGGCTCATAAAACTTCAATAACAATTTCATTAAAGTTGTTTTGCCGCTTCCGCTAGTACCAACAATTGCGGTTATTTTATTAGCAGGAATAGTTAAGTTTAAACCCTCTAAAACCGGAATATCAGAACCAATATATCTAAAACTCAAATCTTTTATAACAATATCCGCCTCTTTTGGAATTTCGTGTGATTGAGTATCTTCTTGTTGTGTTTCATCTTCTTTCTCATGTATTTCCGATAAACGAGCTAATGATATTTTGGCATCCTGTGCTTCACGAATAAAATTAATAAGTTGAATAATTGGCCCGTTCAAACTACCCACAATACTACTTATTGCCAACATCATACCTAAAGTAATTTGACCATCGACAACGAGTTTTGCCGAAAGAAAAATGATTACAATATTTTTGATTTCGTTAATAAAATTGGAACCTATATTTTGAGTTTGTTCCAATACCAAACCTTTCATTGAAACCTTAAAAAGTCGTGCCTGTACATATTCCCAACCCCAACGTTTTTGTTTTTCGGCGTTATGTAACTTGATTTCTTGCATCCCATTGATAAGCTCAATAACTTTACTTTGCTCTTGCGAAACTTCTGCAAAACGCTTATAATCCAACTTCTCTCTCCGTTTTAAAAACAATATTACCCAAAAGAAATAAAGAATACTTCCTGTAAAAAATACAGCAAATATTTTAAAGTTATAATAGGCTAAAACGCCACCCAAGATAAACATATTGATGAGTGAAAACAATACGTTTAGTGATGAAGTGGTTAGAATTCTCTCAATACGATGATGGTCGTTAATGCGTTGCATAATATCGCCAGTCATACGAACATCAAAAAAAGAAATAGGTAAATTCATTAACTTGATAAAAAAATCAGAAATCAAGGAAATATTTATCCTTGTAGAAAGGTGCAACAATATCCAACTTCTTATCAATTCCAAAGCGGTTTTTCCAATAAACAAAAACAATTGTGCAAATAATATCAAATAGATAAAATTAATATTCTGATTTTGAATACCAACATCGACGATACTTTGCGTAAGAAATGGGAAAATAAGTTCCAACAAACTTCCAGCTACTAATCCAATAATGAGCTGAATTACAAAAGATTTATACGGAAATACATATTTAAATAGAAGAGAAAAGCCAAATCCTTTTTTATCCTCACTGTCAAATTCTACTTGATAAAATTTTGGAGATGGTTCAAATAAAAGCGCAATTCCCTCTTCTGTTGTTTCATCGGCATTATTACCTATCCAGTTTTTGATAAATTCTTCATTAGAATAATCTATTAATCCATGACCAGGATCTGAAACACAATATTTATCTTTTTTTATATCATAAAGCACGATATAATGTTCCTTATTCCAATGTAAAATACAAGGCAGAGGAACTTCTTTAAGTTTTTCTAATGATGTTTTTATTCCGAGAGTTCTAAATCCAATTTTTTCGGCCGAATCAGAAAGATTTAATAAATTACTACCCCCTCTTGTAGTTTCAGATAGAATCCTTAATTCTTGAATATTCAATAATTTACCATAACTTTTGGCTATAATTTTTAAACAAGTTGGGCCACAATCTTTGTAATCAGCTTGTAAATAATTGGGGAAATTCTTCAAAATTTTATTTTTTGTTATTTATACCATTTAAGTCGTAAACATAAATGCCAAAGTTTATTCGTTTCTGGATTTAAGATTTTTTTAATTTATTGCTATTTTTTATTAATTCATTTTAGCAAAAATCCTCATCTTCTACCAAATCATTTATAAAATAGATTAATTCCTTTCTATCATATTCTTTTGGAAAAAAATAGTTATTAATAATTATAGTAGGTGTAAATGATATACCATTTTCTTGATTCCAATTAAATTGTTCATTGAGTATTTCATATATTTTTAAATTACTCAATTGGGATATGTCGGTAGAATTTAATTTATCTTCATCTTTGTTTTTATACCAATCGTATAGTCCTTTTATAAAAGCATCTTGTCCTTTGTTGTAATAAAGTTGGACTAATTTCTGATGAATTCTTTTTGATTTTTCATCACTTTGTTCATAATTAAAATTGAAACGAATATCAAAACATACCTTATCATTGTGTTTTTCTAATATTTCTCCAATAAGAGCATCAATTTCTGAACAATGTTCACAAAAAGGGCTTGAAACAATTATTATTTTTAAACTAGCATTAACGTTTCCTAAAATAATATTTCCGGAATTGATACCTTTATAATCTCCTTTTGAAGAAGCTAACAATGTGTTTTTAAAAATCTCATAATTCCTCATAAAGCGATTGCCTTTAATTCGAAATTCTTCCAATTCTTTTTGTTTAGTCAATAGTTTTTTCAGAACAAACCAAATTAAACTGATAGATAAAAAAACTAAACAAAATCTAATAAATGATTGAAAAGTAATAGTTAATATATTGTTTTGAAACGAAACTAAATAACAAATTTCTAAAAGAATAAGCGTTATAATGAACAAGCAAATAGGACACCATTTCTTCTCTATAAATTTTTGATAATATAACGATAGAAATAGAACAGGAGTAGACCCAAAAATCAACACTTTTTGGATTGAGAAAAAGCTAACAGTATTTCCGGTGAACAAAAACACGAACAGTCCCAAAAATTGAGAGGAAAAAAAAACAATGCTTAAATCACTAAAATTTATGACCTTAAAAACTTTCCATTTAGTAGAACCAATGACAGTAGTACAACTAGTAGAAGTCGTAATGTTACAAAAACTATTGAGCAACTCACTTTTTACGCCAAATAAATCTTTGAGTGTCGCAATAGAAAACAAAATTCCAAAAATTGGGAATGCAAAAAACAGTTTTGCTTCTAAACTTTCCTGAAATTGTATTGTGGTTATCACAAATAATGCTAGACATAACAAGGATAAAAGCCAAAAAACTTTGTTTTTGGTTGAATTTCCGATGTTTTCTATTTCTGATTCTGATACTTCTATTAGTAATACAAGGTTACCCCATCGAAATTCTAATTCTGATTTAGATATTTCAATAGTTTTCTTGTCTATTGTATAAAAATAAGTATTGTCTATTTTTTCAACAAAGTATAGTTCTGAATTACTTTTTTCGTTACTTAGAAGTGCTACAAAACGGATAGGTAATAAATCTATTTCTTGAGCACTTACTTCAATCGCTCCGTTTTCAATATTATAAAAACTTAAAGTATCTGAAATTGCTAATATAGTTGGGTAGTCTGGATGATTTTCTACTTGGTATGAGAAGTCTTCAAAGTTTATTTTTATACCCTCACTTTTAGCATAGGAAAAGACAGATTTTATATTTTGATTTAAAGTCATTATTAATTGTATTGCTTGATTCAATAAGTTATTTCAGTCTAATAACTGTTTTTGTTTTCATTTACATTTATAAGTTGTTGATTTATAGCGCTTGGTAATGGATGTTTTTTTATTTGTTCTTTCCAATATTCAGTTTTGTAAAAGCTTCGATCTTTATCAATAGAAGTTTTGCTATTTTGTGGTTTTTTATCATTATAAATGATTTTATCATTAATGAAAATTTCATTAATTGTTTCCACTGCATTGTATTTCCCTTTAGTATTAGATTCAACCATTGTTTTTTCACTGCAAAATGAATAAGAAAGATGCCTTATATCTCCTTCTCCAACCCATTTCTCTTTATTATTATATCTTCCTGAAAATTTCCAAAAAAGTACTTTTACTGCTTCTTTTCCTTCAAAAATTTCATTAACATTGATTTCAGCAGGGTTATTGTATTTGTCATTAATAGTGTACCCTACATTTTTACCTTCCTCAATAACAGTATATAAACTATCTTTTGTCTGTTCTAATTTGTATCGATTCTGCCCTCTTTCCAAAATGTCTCTTATGGGAATACGATAATTTAAAAAATCATCAAATCTACTTATACTAATTATTCTTGATTTTTGCTTAACACTATCTATTTTAAAAGTTCTATATTCCGTAAAATAGTTTTTTATTCCTGTCGCAAAATCATTATTTGAGTTCTCATAAGGAATATGGTATTCTATTAAAGCATCTCCGTATTTTATAAGTTTATTATTTACTAATTTCCAGCTTCTAATATATCCTTTTAGGGTATAATATTTTTTAGAAAATTTCTTAATAATAATCACTGGTTCTAACTCATACGATTTTATTTTTTCTAAATATATAATTGTGGGAATTTCATCAATTTGGTATTCAATAGGTAAATAGTTAGAATCATAAACCAAGATACTTTTTATTTCAGATTGTTGTAAATGAGTTCTATCGAATTCAAATTGACCTTTTAAATTCGAATTACCAATCAGACTTCCATTATCCGAAAAAACTTGTATTCCGTTTAAAGGTTTTTTATCTAATTTATCTATAATGCTTATTTTTATATCTTGTGCATTTACTAGAAATGGCAGTAATAGTAATACTGTTTTTATGAAATTCATATTTTTAATTTTAAATTTTAGTACACTTGTAAAGAACAAGTGTACTAAAATAAGATAAAATTTAATCTTGAGCAGCTCTACATGCTTTCCATTGAGCATTTGTATCGATAGAGCCATCAATAAGGACAACTTTAAATACTACAACGTCAATTGAATGAGCTGAACAATACAACCAACTGTAACCTCCAGAAATCGATTTCATTTCTTTTCTAGAAAGCGCACCTTTTACATTTTTTAAACTAATTTTTTTCATCTTTTCTATTTTTTAGATGATTAATAAACATTTTGTTACTCAATTAAAACTTTCAAAACAATCCTCTTTTCAATCAACCACGTGCACTTGATTTCTTTACAAAAGTATGAATGTAATATAATTTTCGTCAAAAATAGCATATAAACAAAACAATACTTATGCATTTTTATGCGAATTATTCGCATAAAAATTTCGTGTAAAAAAGGTTGTGTTTTTAAAGAAACATTGACGTTTACTAATATTAAAAATATCACTAAAAGTGGGTATTGTTATTAAAACTTGATTTCGTTTTATTTGCAAGAAAAAAATGTCTGAAAATAAATTATTAAAAGTGCGGTTAAGTAAAGGACTTTCGCAAGAAAAACTAGCAGAATTAATTGGCATGGATCAATCTAGTTATAGTCGAAGGGAAAAAGGACTTAAGAAAATTTCGGATACAGAATGGACAAGGATTGCCAAAGAATTAGGGGTAAAAAAGGAGGATATTTATGAAATAAGCAATCAAAACACAAAAGGAAATAACTCCTCTAACATTTATTCCTTTAACATGCCTGACTTTATTTTAGAATACATTGAGGTATTAAAAAATGAAAATACTGCTCTTAGAGAAAAATTAAAAAAATTATGATAAGAAGTATTCCTTTTAAACTAATTTTTGCATCAAGAAAAAAGCCAAATAAAAACAAAAATTTTCATTTTTATTTTTGTATTTTTTCAAATCAACATACTAATCGATGATCAAAATTAAACTTCTTTTTATAGCACTACTTTTTGTATTTCAATCTGGTTTCTCACAAACTGAAAAATTAATTAAAGGCAAAGTTTTGAGCGAACAATTTCCTGTAGAAAAAGTTGAAGTTGCTAATTTCAGTTCTAAAAAAGTCAGCATTACAAACTTAGCTGGTGAGTTTTCTTTAGTAGCACAAGCGGGTGATGAACTCATATTTATTTCAAAAAACCACGATATAAAAAAAATTATAATTGATCAAAAAACTATTAACAAAAACAACCTTCTTATTTCATTAACCCTTAAACCGGAACAACTAAAAGAAGTAGTGGTACAAAACACTCCTTCAATCAAATTAAGTAAAGATGCCAAATGGGAACAAGCCAAACTAGATCAATACACATTAGAGAAAAATGCTAGCAAACTAAAAAATCCAGGGGTTTACGATGGCACCATTGAAAACGGCATGGATATAATGAGGATTGGCGGAATGATTGCTAAATTATTCAAAAAGAAAAATACCGACCTTGAGACAAAAGGTCCTGTATTACCTTTCGCGGAAGCATCAAAAACAAAAATCGAAACCGAATTTTATACCGACACTTTACAACTTCGTCAAGAAGAAATAGCTTCTTTTCTAGACTTTTGCAACAAAGACCCCAAGTCGAAAATAATTGCTGCACAACAAAATATACTTTCACTGCAAGAATTCCTGAGCAGTAAAATATTGCATTTTAAAAGCCTCTAAACTTTTAGTAATTAAACTGACTGAAAACTGTGACTGAAAACTGTCAACTATCTATTCAACCACCAAATACTTCCGTTCAAAACCGCAGCAAAACTCACCCATACCAAATAAGGGATCAACAAATACCCCGCAATCTTGTTTATTTTTGCAAATTGAATGTAGGTTTCAAAAATCATCAACCACAGGACAACTATTTCTAATCCTGCAAGCATTGGGTTATGCAAGCCAAAAAACAAATACGACCACAATGCATTTAGTCCCAGTTGTATCAAAAAGAAAATTAAAGCTTTTTTAACGACCACTTCATTGCTTTTAATTTCGTTCCAAACCAATCCTGCTGCCACACCCATCATCACAAACAATGTACTCCAAACTGGTGCAAAAATCCAATTGGGCGGATTAAAACTTGGTTTTATCAAGGTAGGGTACCAAGTTGTAATGGCGGAGCGGGTAACCATTCCTGATGTATATCCAATGGCAAGACAAATAACAACTGCTACTAGTATTCGGGTGATTTTATTCATTTTTATTTTATTTAATATAAGTCAAATTTACTCAAATATTCAGTAGGATTTCATAAAACAATAAAAGCTTTCGCTAAACCGGAAAATGGAGTACAATTGGAACTAATTTTAAGGAATACATTACGGTTTAAAATACATCCAAAAAAAATTACCCGGTATTAATTGAAAAAAAATGCTTTTAATATAAAGAAATTTTAAAGATATTATAGTTTTTTTTGTTGAATAACATCAAATAATTCTTTCTTGTAGGTATCACCAATTGGGATACTTTTTCCGTTTATAAAAACATTTAAAGAATCCGTTTTTGTGATATGACGCAACGAAACAATAAATGATTTGTGCGTTTTAACAAAGTAACTAGTTGGTAAAAAATCCTCGATACTTTTTAGGGTATTATTGGTAATCACTTGTCTGTCCTTTAAATGAATAGCAACATAATTTTTTAGCCCTTCGATATAGCAAATCTCATTGACATAAACTTTTTCAAAATTATTTTTACCATCTGTTTTGATAAAAATAAAATCATCCACTTCTTTTGGAACCTCTTTTACCTCAACTTTAAAAGTATTTTTCACTTTTAAAACCGCTTCGTAAAAACGTTCAAATTCAAATGGTTTTAATAAATAATCAACGGCATCCACTTCGTAACTTTGTATGGCAAACTGCGGATAAGCAGTCGTGAAAATAATTTTTGTTTTGCCTTTCACGAGTTTAGACAATTGCAAGCCTGTTAAATCGGGCATTTGAATATCCATAAAAACGAGGTCAATACCTCCTTCTTCGATAAGAGATAATGCTGTAAGTGCACTGGTGGTCGAAGAAACTAATTCCAAGAAGGGAACTCTACTCAAATATTTCTCTATCAATCGGATAGCAGGCGGTTCATCATCAACAATTAGGCATTTTATTACTTTCATAATTTATATTTTAAAGGGCAATTGAAGCAAGGTTGTAAATACATCATTAGAATTAGTGTAAAGTAAAACAAAATCCTCCTTATAAATTGCGTTCAATCTACGTTCTAAATTGTCTTTTCCAATGCCGGTATTCGTATACTTTTCTGAAGATGAAATCCTATTTGACGTTTCAATAATCACTTCACGCTCTGTGATTTGTATTTTAATCTTGGCTGGAAAGGCCGCATTATTAATCATGCCATGTTTGAAAATGTTTTCGACAAAATGTATAAAAACAAGCGAAGGCACTCTTTGTTCACCAACAATTCCTTCAACGGTGTATTCTAAAAATAAAGTATCTTCAAATCTTTTTCGGTGTAGATAAATGTAATCTTCTATGAATTTAATCTCTTTGCTGAGGGGCATAAACTCATTTCCAGCTTCATACGTTACATACCGCAGGAGTTGAGATAAACGATAAATATCTTTGGCCACCTTGGGTTGCACATCAATTAAATCAGTGTAAAAAGTATTTAAGGTATTGAACAAAAAATGGGGTTCGATTTGTGATTTAAGTAAATTCAATTCTGCTTTGTTGTAGTCGAGTTCTAGCTTGTGCAGTCTACTTTGATTGGCAGCAAATTCAAAAAAGTAATACACTACGGTGCTATACAAAATTGATTTTATAGCAAAAATCGAATTATCAAAAGTGTAGAACAAAAACTTGCGGGATTCTTCAAAATAATTGTGTTTCCCTGTAAAATGATACAAAATTACTTCCTCCAGCAGGTATCGAACACGTCCAAAAATAATAATCAAAAATAGTACACCAATAGCAAATCTCCAATAGTGTTTCTTTCCTAAAGTGTAGGGACTTACAAAGTAAAAATTAACCGAATACGTTGTAAATGTTGCTGTGTACATGATGATTTGATTGTAGTTTAAGGGGAGTTGAAAATTCCTCAAAAAGCCCTTGCTGCCTCCATACACATAATCCGAAAAAAGGTCCATCAATAAAATAATGAGCACAAGCCCAATATGAAAGTACCATTGTTTTTTATTTATATCCATGAATCGAATTTACGCATTCTAGTTTTACTTATTATTTTTTTTTGGATGAACGCCTGATTTCTCTGTACGAAAAGGTTTTTTTTAACCAAAACAATAAAAAAATTCTTTTTCCAGGTTTCATGTAGTAGAAAAGCAATCTGGTGTAAAACAACTTTTTGCATTATGTATCTCCTATACATTTGCTGACAACAAAACCAAACAACATGAAAACCACAATCGCCTTTTTATTATTTTTCAACATTAGCCTACTGTTTGCACAAAGCCCAAAAATTGCAGGAGTAGTTACCACAAAAAAAAGCACCGAGAAAATAGCTTTTGCAACTGTTTCCCTTTTTGATGCCAATAAAAATTCTTTTATTTCATTCACCACAACTGATGAAAATGGAAAGTTTCAA
Organism: Flavobacterium sp. GNP011; assembly: GCF_056428925.1. NCBI lineage: Bacteria > Pseudomonadati > Bacteroidota > Flavobacteriia > Flavobacteriales > Flavobacteriaceae > Flavobacterium > Flavobacterium sp. GNP011. The sequence goes on from NZ_JBWJVJ010000002.1 coordinate 230,899, forward strand.
ATTCCTCTTACTGCTGCAGCATTCTACATCAAAATCGAATTGTTAGGTTATAAAACCTTACAGTCAAAAACCTTCGCATCTACTACTAAAAATGTAACTCAAAATTTTGATTTAGAGGAAGATTCGGTAGCGCTAAACGAAGTAGTAGTGCTACAAAAAAAGAGCGTTATAAAACTCAGCAGAGACAAGATGATCGTAGATATCGACAAAGCAGGTTTTGGTAATGGCAATGACGGACTAGAAACCTTAAGTAAATTGCCTGGTGTACAATTGGATAAAGATGACAATGTAGTGTTTAGAGGTAACGCCAACCTTCAAATAATGATTGACGGAAAACCATCGCTTTTATCAGGCGAGGAGTTGAAACAATATCTTAAATCAGTAGATGGCGCCAACATTAAATCCGTTGAAATAATAGCAAATCCTTCGGCAAAATATGATGCATCAGGAAGTGCAGGAATTTTTAATATCGTTCTAAAAAAATCAGCCGCTACCGGTTTAACTGGAAATGCAAGAACCTCAGTAGGCTATGCGGAGTTTATCAAAAATAATAACGGATTAAACCTGTACAATAATACCGAAAAATGGAATCTTAAATTTGGCATGAATTACGGTTACGTAGAAAGTGTAAATCGCAGAACGATAGATCAAACCGTAGTAACGCCTACAATTACAACTACTTTGCAACAAAAAAATGATTGGCTACCCGTTTCAAACAATTATTCAGGAAATTTTGGAGCAGGATATAAAATCAATAAAAATGCGAGCATGGGTGCGTCAGCCAATTATTCCTTGTACAAAAGTGATGAATTTACAAAAGGACGTACCAACGAATTTGATGATATGGTTTACAAAAGATACACCATCTTAAACACTCAAAACGACTTGGTAAACAATACATTAACGGGAACTGTATTTTACAATTTTGCATCTGATAGTTTGGACACCAAGATAGATGCTCAAATTAATTATGCCAATTATAAAAATGATAGCGACCGCATAACGACCAACTCCTACTTCACATCGGATACGAATGAAATGTACCGCAACACCGAAGATGTAAAATATCAAAACCCTACAAATTTCAATATCATCAGCGCACGAGTAGACTTCGAGAAAAAGATCAATGACAAATTCAACTTTGAAACCGGTAGCAAACTGAGTTACGTAAACAATGACTACACTATTATTTTGCAAGATAAAAATGATCAAGGAGAATACATTACAAACACCAACAGAAGCAATCAATTAATTTACAAAGAATCCATTCTATCGGGCTATGGCATTACCAATTTCACCAAAGGAAATTTTGACATTCAAGCAGGACTAAGAGCAGAATATATCAATTACAATGCAACCTCATTAACCTCAAATAACACCAACAAAGACAACTATTTATCGCTTTTCCCTTCCTTTAGTATTAACGGGAATTTCAAAAACGATCAATTCAAGTTTTCATACAGCCGCCGTATTCAAAGACCGCGCTACTTATACTTAAATCCTTATTTTGAATATATTGACACCTATAATGTTTCTGTAGGAAATCCAAATTTAACACCTCAATTTACAGATGCATTTGAAGTGGTGTGGATTAAAAAACAAAAAACATCACTTTCTCTTTTTGCTAATTTCTCGAAAGATGAAATGTACCAAATTATTTATTATGATACTGATACCAAAATAACTACTTTGTTCTTTGACAATATCGGTAAATCAAAAACTATTGGATTGTCACTCAATACAAGTATTACCGTTAAAAAATGGTGGGAAGCACAGTTCAGTAGCGAGCTTACGTATGGTCAAGCAACTTCTGATTTGGAAGGCTACAAATTTAACGATAGTGGTGTCTCATTTTCGGGAGCGTTAAATCAATCATTTACTCTGGCTAAAGATTGGAGTGCCACTTGGAACAGTTTCTACAGCCAAAACGGCGCTTACGGAAACACCACTTTCAAACCATCCTACGACATGTCATTTACCATGAGAAAAGACTTTTTTGACAAAAAAATTCGTTTGAACTTGAGTGCTCAAAATGTATTAAGAAAGAGCCAGTGGATACAAAGCACCAAACAAGATAACGTAACTACTAATTGGGTCAATCGTTGGGAAACTCGCAAAATAACGTTGTCCCTTACGTACAATTTTGGAACAGCAAAAAAGAAAGAAGTAAAAGAGGCCGACCTGAATGAGGAGCAAAACAGATTGTAATGAGATGTCGGTTGGTTTTCTTCGAAATGGCTTCGATTTAAAAAAATCAGAGAATCAGTGGATGCGAAAAAAAAGTATCTTTGCGTAAATTTTTTATTTTATGATTGCAGCAAACGATTTTATTCCATCATCATATACCAACACTGTTGAAAGCGGGAATTTTCAATGGAGCGCACCTAGTAATATTGCACTTGTAAAATACTGGGGGAAAAAAGAAAATCAAATTCCAGCTAATCCATCGGTGAGTTTTACATTGAATAATTGCAAAACGATTACCAAATTGGCTTTCGCCAAAAAAGAAAACGACGGTTCTTTCTCTTTTGATTTGCTTTTTGAAGGGCAGCCTAAAGAAGATTTCAAACCAAAAATTCAAAAGTTTTTGGAGCGAATAGAAATCTATTTGCCGTTTTTAAAAGATTATCATTTTACAATTGATACCGAAAATACATTTCCGCACAGTTCCGGAATTGCGTCATCAGCATCAGGAATGGCTGCTTTGGCCATGAACTTGATGAGTTTAGAAAAAGCGTTAAACCCAACAATGTCTGAAGATTATTTCTATCAAAAAGCGTCTTTACTTGCCCGTTTGGGTTCTGGAAGTGCTTGCCGAAGTGTAAAAGGACAAGTCGTGGTTTGGGGCAATCAGGCAAACATTCCTGGAAGTTCAGACTTATTTGGCGTGGAATTTCCGCATGCGATCCATCCTAATTTTAAAAATTTTCAAGATACGATTCTATTAGTTGACAAAGGTGAAAAACAAGTTTCAAGTACAGTAGGTCATGACTTGATGCACAACCATCCTTTTGCCGAAAGGCGATTTGCACAAGCGCATGAAAATCTAGACGCACTGATTACTATTTTTGAAAGTGGCGATTTAGACTCCTTTATTAAAATTGTAGAAAGCGAAGCCTTAACCTTGCACGCCATGATGATGACTTCTATGCCGTATTTTATCTTGATGAAACCAAACACATTACAAATCATTAATGCCATTTGGAAATTCAGGAATGAGACCAAAATTCCGGTTTGTTTCACGCTAGATGCAGGTGCCAATGTACACGTTTTGTATCCCGAAAACGTTAGCGAAAAAGTTTTGCAATTTATTAAAGAGGAATTAGTTGGCTATTGTCAAAATGGGCAGTACATTTGTGACCAAATAGGAAACGGAGCAACGCTTGTTTAATCTTTTTTTGTGTATCTTTAAACATTCTTAAAAAAAGAAGTTGATGGATATTCAATCAGAAAAAATAGAATTGATCAAAATGTTACTCGAAACTACTGATACTTCTTTATTAGTAGCAGTTAGAAACATATTTGAAACACAACAACAAAGCGTTTGGACGGAACTATCAGCCGAAGAACAAGAACAGATTGAAATTAAAATCCAAGAAGACAATCGAGGCGATCAATTGGATTTATAAAAAATAAATACAGTATAATTACCAACCCCAAATTGTTAATTTAAAAATACATATGAAAGGACCATTATTTTATTCAAAAATATTACTCTTTGGAGAATACGGAATCATTCGTGATTCAAAAGGGCTTTCTATTCCTTATAATTTTTACAACGGCGCTTTAAAGAGAGACGAAAATCCATCTGATGAAGCGATCAAATCAAACGGTCATTTAAAACGATTTGTTGTTTATTTAGAAACCTTGCAAACGGAGCAACCGGAATTAGTTACGTTTGACCTTGACTTATTAAAAGAAGATGTTAATACGGGAATGTATTTTGACTCTAGTATTCCCCAAGGTTACGGTGTAGGAAGTAGCGGTGCATTAGTTGCAGCTATTTATGATAAATACGCTCACCATAAAATCACGGTTTTAGAAAATCTAACTCGTGAAAAATTATTGCAGTTAAAAAATATATTTTCTCAAATGGAGAGTTTTTTCCACGGAAAAAGTTCTGGTTTAGATCCTTTGAATAGTTACTTGAGTATTCCGATTTTGATTAATTCGAAAGATAATATCGAAGCAACAGGAATTCCAACTCAAAGTTTTGATGGTAAAGGTGCTGTGTTTTTATTAGATTCAGGTATTGTTGGCGAAACCGCACCGATGGTCAACATTTTTATGGAAAACCTGAAAGACAAAGGTTTTAGAACCATGTTGAAAAATCAATTTGTAAAATACACTGATGCTTGCGTTGAAAATTTCTTAGGCGGAGATATGAAATCACTTTTCATGAACACTAAGAAACTTTCAAAAGTAGTTTTGAATAATTTTAAACCAATGATTCCGGAGCAATTTCACGGCATTTGGCAACAAGGTATTGACAGTAATGACTATTACCTGAAACTTTGCGGATCTGGTGGAGGTGGTTACATTCTTGGTTTTACCGAAGACTTAGAAAGAGCCAAAGCTTCTCTTAAAGATTACAAACTAGAAGTAGTTTATCAGTTTTAATCATCCTCTCCCTAACCCTCTCCAAAGGAGAGGGAAAATAAAACCTAAAGCAGTATCTTTAGTATTGGGAACCATATCTTATTAAAAAAATCTAAATGTTAAGCAGACAACACAAACTTCTAATAATGAAAATTGCAAGTTTGTTCTCTGTTGTGCGAGGATATAACATTCCTGTCATTATTATCGCACAATACCTTTCGGCGATTTTTATATTGGCACCAGAAAAAAGAGCACTTGACATTATTCTCAATTTCAATCTTTTTATATTGGTATTTGCATCGTCACTTACGATTGCTTCGGGCTACATCATCAATAATTTTTACGACAGTCAAAAGGATTTAATCAACAGGCCTACTAAATCGATGTTAGATCGTTTGGTGAGTCAAAAAACCAAATTACAAGTCTATTTTACACTAAACTTTATCGTAGCTTTGATGGCGTTGTTTGTATCTTGGCGTGTATTTTTATTCTTTTCAGGATACATCTTTTTCATTTGGTTTTATTCTCATAAAATAAAAAAACATCCTATAATAGGAAATCTTACCGCTTCGTTACTGGCTGTAATGCCTTTTTTTGCGATACTTTTGTATTTTTATACTCGGATTCCATTTGAAGAAATTGAAAATTACAAACAACAACTTGGTGTTATTTTTGCCCATGCATCTTTTTTATTTTTATTACTGCTCATACGAGAAATGATCAAAGATTTAGAGAACTTAAAAGGCGATTTAATCAATAGTTACCAGACTATTCCTGTGGTGTATGGTGAATCACAATCTAAAAAAGTCATTACTTTATTAACACTACTCACTATAGTGCCTGTATATCTTTTGATTGCTATTTATGATGTGGGGTACATGGATATTTACTTTTACTCCAGCCTTATTGTTTTGATTTTTTTCTTGCTGTACTTGTGGAAATCCAATGCTAAGTCTCAATTTTTATTGCTTCACAATGTCTTGAAATTTCTTATTGTTGCAGGTGTTTTTTGTATTGTACTCATTAATCCGAGTGTACTGTGGCACGGAAAAAAATTATTGATGACGGTTTAGATTTATTCTAGTTCTAGAATATAAAAGGGTTGCATAAATACGCTGAAAGACTACCAAATGTTTCATTGAAGATAGCCCCGATTACTTCACTATATTTCTACTTTCAGCGGAATTCAGTGAACTTCGTTTGCAGTGAAAATCCTTTTCTTTTTTCCTTTAAAAAAGAAAAGATTGCAACGGATAGCGGGAATTAGCTCCAAAAAAAACGATACTTAAATATATTAATTAGCTTACTAACTAGCCAGTTAGCGTTTTTATAATTGGTGGTTATTGATTGCCAAGTATATAAATAGTATCTTTGCATAAATTATTGGAATATTATGAATAACAAGGAAGGCAATAATAAGAAAAGTGGTCCAAGAGCAAACAGCTCAAGACCAAGTTCGAATAAGCCAAAACCTGCCATGCAGAAGCGCGCTCAAGGGCCGAAAAAAGTTAAAGTTACTACTAAAGTTGCCGATATTGCTACTGATAAAGTAGAGAAAAAACCAAATCAAGCACCAAAGAGACCGAAAGTAAAAGACGAAATTCGTTTGAATAAATATATTGCCAATTCTGGTGCGTGCTCACGTCGTGATGCCGATATTTACATACAATCTGGGACGGTAAAAGTAAATGGAATTCCTGTAACCGAAATGGGATACATGGTAAAACCAGGTGATGTTGTGAATTTTGATGGATCTACATTGACTCCGGAGAAAAAAGTATACATCTTGTTGAACAAACCGAAAAACTTTACGACAGCCATGGACGAAGGTCAGGAATACCGTAACGTTTTGGAACTGGTTAAAGGTTCCACTACTGCAAAAATTGGTGCGGTTGGGAGAATGGACAAAAACACAACTGGTTTGTTGTTGTTCACGAATGATACTGATATGATTCGTAAATTTACGTTGCCAAGTCAAAAATCATCTAAGATTTACCAAGTTTCATTAGACAAAAATCTAAAATTTGAAGATTTAGAAAAAATCCAAAAAGGATTAACGCTAGACGGTCACCGTGTTTTTGTAGAAGACGTAAGTTATATTGATGGCGAAGCAAAAAGTGAAATTGGATTGCAATTGCGTTCTTCAAATGTGAAAGTAGTTCGTTCTATTTTTGAGCATTTTGACTATGATGTATTGCGAATTGACAGAGTTGCTTTTGCTGGTTTGACCAAAAAGAATTTACCAAGAGGAAACTGGAGGTTGCTTACGGAACAAGAAATTATCAATTTGAAAAACGTATAATCGCTTTTCAAAATTTCATTTTAATCCCTTTCGGTTTTTTCGAAAAGGGATTTTTTTATACACTAACAAACACGTATGACTCCAGAAAAATTACAATCTATTGCTTTTAAATGGTTTGAAACTTTCAACGCTAAAGAATTAGAAAAATTACTGTCTTTGTATGATGATGACGCCATACATTATAGTCCAAAATTAAAAATGTACAAACCCGAAAGTGACGGTTTTGTAACGGGTAAAGAAGCTTTGAGAGCTTGGTGGCAAGATGCCTTTGAACGTTTGCCCAGTTTGAATTACAAAGTAAAATCACTTACTGCAAATGGCGACCGTGTTTTCATGGAATATACCCGTACCGTTGTAGGCGAAGAAGATTTGCTTGTTGCAGAGGTCCTTGAAATTAAAGACGATAAAATAATAGCTTCTCGCGTATACCACGGATAAGCTCTTTTTAATATTAAAAAAAAGCCCTACAACAGCAAAGTGCTGTTCTAGGGCTTTCTTGTATGCAATAACTAGGACTAGCCTTTTAATTTCTTTACTGGCTCTTGTTTTTTGTCCAGACCACGTTTTCTTAAAAGTGGTTCAATGCTAGGCTCAGCTCCACGGAAACGTTTGTATAAAACCATTGGATCCTCAGTTCCTCCTTTTTCTAACACATTTTCTCGGAATAATTTAGCTTTCTCTGGATTGAAAAGAGTTGTTGTTTTAAAAGCTTCAAAAGCATCAGTATCTAAAACACCTGACCAAATATAACTGTAATACCCAGAAGAATAGCCGCCAGAAAAAATATGACTAAAATACGTACTGCGGTATCTTGGAATAATTGATGGGATTAAACCAATTTTTGTCATAGCTGCTTTTTCGAAAGCGTTGGCATCAACAGTAATGTCTTTGGTTTGTGAGTGGTATTCTAAATCCAATAGCGAAGCTGCTAGGTATTCAGTCGTTGTAAAACCTTGGTCAAAAGTTCCTGCTTTTTTTAGTTTATTTACTAGCGTTTCTGGTATTACTGCTCCAGTTTGATAATGTTTGGCATACATTTTTAAAACCTCAGGCTCTGCTGCCCAGTTCTCCATGATTTGCGATGGAAGTTCAACAAAATCTCTTGGAACACTCGTTCCTGCAAGACTTCTGTACGTTACATTAGACAATAAACCGTGCAATGAATGTCCGAATTCATGAAAGAAGGTGGTCACCTCATCAAAAGTTAACAATGCTGGCGCAGTTGCAGAGGGTTTTGTAAAATTACAAACGATAGAAACTACGGGAGCCACTCGTTTTCCATCCACCGTTTTTTGACTGCGGTAAGATGTCATCCAAGCGCCGCCACGTTTAGACTCACGCGGGTGAAAATCCATGTACAAAACTCCTAAATGCGTTCCGTCTTTTTCTAAAACTTCCCAAACCGTTACATCTTCATGGTATTTTGGTACATCTGTTAAGGCTTTAAACTGAATCCCATATAACTTTTCGGTTACTTGAAAAACACCTTTGCGCACTTGGTCTAAACTGAAATAAGGTTTCAATTCTTCTTCGTCAAGATCAAAACGCTCTTTTCTGATTTTTTCAGTGTAATAACGCCAATCGTAAGGTTGAACAGCACCTTTAATACCATCTTTAGCCATCATTTTTTGAATATCGGCCGCTTCATTTTTAGCCATTTCAAGAGCTGGTTTCCACAAATCATTCAATAATTTGTTTACGTTTTCAGGCTTTTTTGCCATCGACTCTTCTAAGACATAAGTTGCGTGTGAAGTATACCCCAATAAGCGCGCTTTTTGACCTCTTAAATTAGCCAATTCTACCGCATTTTTTTTATTATCGGCTGCATCATCATGATTCGCTCTTGTTTGATAGGCATTCCAAATCTGTTTGCGCAATTCTCTGTTGCTGCTGTATTGCAAAAACGGCATTACACTCGAATTAGAAAGTGTAAAAACCCATTTACCATCTTTCCCCTTTGCTTTAGCATCTGCGGCAGCGGCATCAACAATTCCTTTTGGCAAACCTGCTAAATCTTTTTTATCAGCAACAACCAATTCATAACCGTTGGTTTCAGAAAGTATATTTTGTCCGTACTTTAAGCTCGTAAGCGATAAAGTTCCGTTTATTTTTCGCAAAGTTTCTTTATCAGCTGGAGACAAATTAGCGCCACTTCTAACAAAATCTTTATAGGCATTGTCTAAAATCTTAGCTTGCTCTAAATTCAAACCCAAACTTTCTTTTTGGTTCCAAAGCGACTTTACTCTTGCAAATAATTTTTCGTTCAAGTAAATGTTATCGCGGTGCGCCGATAGATTGGGTGCTGTTTCTTTGGCAATATTTTGAATTTCCTTATTGGTGTTGGCCGAATTTAAATTGGAAAAAACGGTATTCACATTCGATAATAATTCGCCTGCATTTTCCATGGCTAGAATTGTATTGTCAAAAGTAGCAGGTTGCGTATTGTTTGCAATAGCATCAATTTCCGCTTGATGTTTACTGATTCCTTCTAAAATGGCGGGTTTAAAATGTTCGTTCTTGATTTTGTCAAACGGCGGAACATTGAAAGGCGTGTTATAAGCCTGAAAAAATGGATTCATAGTGGTGTTTTCTTTTTTTTCTTGTGCTTGGATGGTGAGCATATTTCCAATGACTAGCATCAGAAAAAGGGATTTCTTTCTCATTTCAATTTGTTAATTAGTAACGTAAATTTAACCTAAATCCTTTTCATACACCAATCACAGCTTTGCCTTAACTTAATTTTATGATAAAAAAGAGCTAGTTCTCTAAAAGGATTTCAAGATCATAATTTAAGTATTGAAATAAAATCAATACATTAGCTATTTAAATCACAAACCTAAATTATGAAAAAAATAACCGTTCTACTTTTTACACTAACTACTGCAATGCTGTTAGTGAACTGTAAATCTGAAGATAAAAAGCAAGATTTTACTAGCTTAACAAAAAGCTATTTTGACGATAAGAATGCACTAGATCCATTGGGTGCAACCCAAAGTGGCCAAAACGAGTACAACGATCAGTTGCAATTTGAAATGACCGATAGTTACAGAAAAACGCAAGCGGCTTTTTTTGACAAATACCAAACAGAGTTGCAAAATGTTGCTGTAGCCGATTTATCTGAAGAAGAAAAAAACAGTTACGAAATCATCAAATGGGAAATAGAAGTTGGAAAAGAAGTGTTAGAGCAGCCAACTAATTTAATACCAGTACATCAATTTTGGGGAACACACTTGACTATGGGCCAGTTTGCAGGTGGAACTGGTGCACAGCCTTTTAAAACAGAACAAGATTATACCAACTTTTTAAAACGAATGGACAAATATGCCGTTTGGATTGATTCGGCGATGGTGTACATGAAAAAAGGATTAGACAAAGGAGTGGTTTTACCAAAAGCGTTGACTGTAAAATTAATTCCTCAATTTGCCTCGATGGAAACTCCAAATATCGAAGACAATTTATTTTATTCTTCAATAAAATTAATGCCAGCATCTTTTCCTGAAAGCATCAAGAAAGATTTAACAGCAAAATACACGGCAACAATCACCACTAAATTGATTCCGCAGTACAAGAAAATGGCTGAATTTCTGAATAAAGAATATCTGCCAGCATCAAGAGCAACGAGCGGAATAGGAAGTTTACCTTTTGGAAAAAAACTATATGCAGCTTATGTAAAACAATGGACTACCACCAATAAAACTCCCGAGGAAATTCATGAATTGGGATTGAAAGAAGTAGCGAGACTGACTGCCGAAATGGAAAAAGTAAAAGCCCAAGTAGGTTTCAAAGGTACTTTGATTGAGTTTTTTGAAGAAGTGAGAAACAAGAAAGAATTAAAACCTTTTACCAAACCAGAGGAAGTAATTGCCAACTTTAACAGTATTTACACCCGTATTAAACCTAATGTTGACAAGCTATTTGCTTTGCAACCAAAAACAAAATTCGAGGTAAGACGCACCGAAGCTTTTAGAGAACAAACTGCCAGTGCCGAGTACAATCAAGGAACGGCAGATGGAACGCGTCCGGGGATTTTTTATGTTCCGATTCCGAATGTAAAAGAATATAACATGTATGGTGACGAAGATTTGTTTTTACATGAAGCCATTCCAGGACATCACTTTCAAATTTCATTACAGCAAGAAAACCAAAGTCTTCCAGATTTTAGAAAATTCAATTGGTTTGGCGCGTACGGAGAAGGTTGGGCTTTGTACACCGAAAGTTTAGGTAAAGAGCTAGGCTTGTACCAAGATCCGTATCAATATTTTGGGATGTTGGGTAACGAAATGCACCGTGCAGTACGCTTAGTAGTTGATACTGGATTACATGCAAAAGGATGGACGAGAGAACAAGCTATTAAATATTCCTTAGCAAACGAAGCCGAAAGTGAAGCGAGTATTATTCCTGAAATAGAGCGCTACATGGCAATTCCAGGACAAGCTTTATCATATAAAATTGGACAATTAAAAATAATGGAGCTTCGCAAAAAAGCTGAAACTAAAATGGGTACAAAATTTGATGTTAAAAAGTTTCATGAAAAAGTATTGGAATCAGGTGTGATGCCTTTGGCTTTATTGGAACAAAAAATTAATGAGTGGGTTGAAGGAAAATAAAAACAATCATATTACAAAAAGCTTCTCATCACGAGAAGCTTTTTTTATGGTTTGAATAAAATAGAATCAAAAGCACAAAAAAAGCACAAACTTTCGTTTGGGCTTTTCGAGCGGATAATAGGACTCGAACTTACACGCATCAACACTCATTTAGTCACTTTTCACAACCTCGCAAAAACACTACAAAAATAACTTAAAAACTCAATAAATTAGAGACTTAAAGACTTTTTTAATTACTCTCTAACAATCGAATGAAAACGAATGAAATTGAATGAAATGTTAAAAGGGTTTGGCAACGGTTTGGCAAGTTTGAGAATTGTATTATAAAAAATACTGTATTTGATTTGTTCAAAAGTTCAACCGTTCAAAAGTTCAAATATTGCAACCGTAAATTTTAGATTAAGAAGTAAGGCAAATAAAAACGTTTCAATTAAGGTTTATTTATAATTAGAACGTGGAAACGTTATTGAGATAAATACAGGGTTTACAATCAACCCAAAAGACTAGAGTAAAGACACCGTACGACCTTTAAAAAACACCACCGAAAACAAACTAATTTTTAACAACCTCAAAAAAATAGAATCATTCCTTTACAACAATCTCAACACCGATTTAGGCAACAGTATTTTAATTGATACTTTTTAGTTAGAATCTAAAATAGTAGATTGTTTTGATAGAGTTGTAACAACCGATACAGGTTTATTAATCAATCATACACAATCCATTATTGACAATGCAAACACACGTAAAATAAGAACTAATGGAGGGTTTAAAATTGGTTTGAGTAAGAGTACTATTAAAAACTATACACTATTCAGAAATATCATAAAAGAATATCAAATCTTTACTAAAAAACAAATCAGGTTTATAGAAATAAACAAACCTTTTGCAGACAAATTTACTAACTGGCTAATAAACACTAAAGAATGTAGTAATAATTATGCGGGCAAACAATTAGAGATATTAAAAACGGTTTGTATTGATGCTGAAAAACACGAAATAAAAATAAATCCATATTCAAAAGTAATTCAACATTTTAGAGAGAGCGACAAAGACCGCTATATTCAAACTTTATCTTTTGATGAACTGGAGCAAATCAAAAACGCTGATTTTACAGACTTTGAACAACTCAAAGAATTTAAGATAGCGAACCCACAATTAACAAAGAACCTTTCTTTAACACCCGAAACACTAAACAACGCGCGAAACTGGATTTTGATAGGTTGTGAAATTGGGCAACGCGGAGGGGACACTCTAAAGATAACTGCTGAAAACATTCGATATAAGGGTGGGAAAATGTATTTAGATATAGTTCAACAGAAAACAAATAAAAGTGTAACTATTGGCATAATTGCGCCTCACGTTATCGACATAATAGAAAATGATTTACCGTTAGAAATTCCACACCAAAAACTAAACAATTATTCAAAAGTAGTTTGCAAACTGGCGGGAATTGTTGAAGTTGTAAAGGGAACTAAACTAAACACCGAAACCAACCGAAAAGAGTTAGGAAACTATCCAAAGTATGAACTAATAGCCTCGCATTGTTTTAGAAGTTCCTTTGCCTCTAATTACTACAAAATAATACCTCTTGCAATACTTATTGGAATAACAGGGCATTCAAAAGAAAGTTTATTTTTGACTTACATAAACAAACGCGAAGACAAAGATGCGAACGCGGATTTATTTATGAAGTTTTATGAAGACCTTAACAAAGACAAAAAACCCGAAATGAAATTAATTAAAAACGGAACTAAAAGTTAATTTATGTATAATAATTATCACTATAGTTTACTGTCAGAATTTGAGAGAAGACACAACCAATTAAACCAAAATCAAAATATTGAAATTATTGAATTTTGTAAAAAAATCTGATATTGTTAATGAATTAGAAGAGAATAGAATGTTGGAAAAAAGTGTTTATAATAGATTTAATCAAATTGAGTTTATAAACTATATCCCGTTAGAAATATTCAAACAAGTAGTTAAAGATTTATATTTTATTTACAAAAAAGAAATTCCTTTTGGCGATGTAAAAAGTTTTTTAAAGAATAATTTTGATACATTTCTTTATGAATGTGAAATCCTTGCTCAAAACTTGGAGCGAGGAAAAGTGATTTGGTGGGATACTTTAGAAAACATTCAGTTTTATAATTACTTTCAATCAACTTACTATTACAGAATGATAAGTTGGATTTCTAAAAATAATGATGACTCACATTATTACGCTCTCTATCTGAAAAAAATAATTGAATTTTTAGAAATAGAAATAATAAATGAAATAGAAAATTTCGAAAGAAATTCAAAAGTCATAATTAAAACCGACAACACCGAACTTAAAAAACCGACTAAAACGATTTTAGATTTTATCCACAATGTAAATGATAAAAATTCTTTTCTTAATGATTTAAAAACTAATTTTCCAACAGAACAAGGCAAAAGCATAAAGGCAATAATCGACATTTTAAACAAAGAGGGAATTATAATTTACGGTACTAAAGAATTTAAACCACTACTGATACAAATTCAAATGTTTTTTAATCGAGATTTAGGAACTTATCAAAGTGTTCAAAATGTTAAAAAAGTGGATAATAAAACAACTGGAATTGTTTATAAAAAACCTAATCCTTTAATAAAAAGACACAAAACTACTTAATTCAACTTATACAACTTGTTCATACTTACAAACAAATTTAAACAATTGAATTTCAGTTAATTAGACTATAAAATTTTCAACATTTGTAAAATATTAATCAAAACAATATTTTACAGATGCATACAATTCAGTTTATTAGTACAACACCTCAGGAACTACAAAACCAAATTAACGAGGGCGTAAAAATCCAATTATAGGAATTTTTAAAACTCTATCAACCAACACAACCAAAAGAATATTTGACACGCTCAGACGTGGCGAAAATGTTTAGTGTGGATATCTCAACTATTCACAATTGGCGCAAGTAAAAACGTTTGAACCCCCTCGGAATTGGTTCACGCGTTTACTTTTTACGTTCTGAAGTTGAGGCAAGTTTACAATCTTTAAACGTGTAAACTTATGAACTCAACAGGCAATTTTAAACCCGACTACATTCGACACACTTACAAAGTAACAAACGAATTAAAAAGTTATACGGTTTACGAACTTTCAACCTCAGAGGGTAACGTAAATCTATTAACCGACATTCTCAGGATTGAACAATTTCAGGGCAAATCCCAAACAACCCGAGTTGATGACTATTTGAGATTAAGAACCGACCCAAAGAGCTGGACACGTTCCCAATTAATTATAGGTTTGCGCCCTACTTCAAACAAAAGTTTGTTCAGTGGTGACAGTAAACCAATTGGCAAAGATACCACCGTAAAGACTTTGTTAATGTTTCTATTCTCAACAGATAGGCAAACGTTATTTATAGAGGTTTACAGGGGGTTTTATCCTATTCATACAGAGTACTTCAAAACATTATTAGCACCTACACAACGAACTAAAAGGCACAAAAAAACGAGAGTTGTTCAGGCTCTCGTTTATACTTTGTTCAAAAGTTCGGTTTTCAATAGGCATTGTAAAAAACTTATTTAAAGATAGTCAATTGATTGATTTTATAAAAATTATTAATAAGGAATTAAAACCCCGCTATATTAGAGGCAAATCCCCTATTAGAATTTTTTGACAATATAAATTTATCTACTGGCGAAATTAAGACCACAAACCGCACAGGGCAACAAATAATAACTTATAAAAACGCATTTTATAACGGTTTAGATGTTAGAATTTATGATACTGGATTGATAACACTCTCGGGCAGTTTGCACAAGTATTGGAATTCAAACGCGCACAATTACAACGACTTTAATTTTGAGGCGTTTTTAACCGTTTAGAGGGACTTAAAACACAAATTCAACATTACACACCCGAACAATGTATTTTGAAGTGTTTATAAATAGGCATTAATATAATCCCACCGATACCGACAAACCAATTTTTAGACTATTGTTTTCTACACAAAACAAAACCTTTTGAATATCAAAAAAATTCAGACGAGGACAAATATAAATAGGTGAAACACTCTCAATACATTATAAAAATAAACAATAAGGCATTACATTATAAATCAAAAGGGTTTGAAATTGACACCGAAATAATGCGTTTTGAGATTAAATATACTAAGATGCAAAAACTAAACGAACGCGGGATTTTTACATTACAGGATTTATCAAATTACGGTTTGCATAATTTCAAAGATGCATTATTGATTGAGTTCAATAATATACTTTTTTATGACAATACAATACAGTCAAAATTCCGAAGTATTTCGAACTATAAAAACCCTCTTTACTGGATTGAATTACTCAGTAAACCAACCAAAACAAATTACTATAAACACAAAGGAATATTAAAAAATTTAACCTCTTACAACTCAGAAAAAATCCAATTAAAAACGACTGAAATAATGAGTAAAAAAATAGACTTTTTAAATAGTAGGGGTGCAAGTTTTGACCCTTTAATTATATTGTCAAATCCTGCACCCCTACCAAATACAATTCAGTCAAAAAACATACTTTGTCAGGTAACGAAAATTAATATTTCAATGCAGAAAAACGATAGTATTTTATTAAGTCATACGGGTTTAAAATACTACTACAAAACCGACCGTAAAATATTCGAGCAAATCAAAAGAAAGTATTTATCTAAACAATGGATTAAGTCAGATTTTGAAACACAAATAAAAGAGATTGCACACAATATCAGGAACGCAAAAGGAAACCAAAAAAACAAAACAGGATTTACCTACACCAACAGGTTAATATGTTATCTGTTTTAAATATTTGAAATATCTCTAAAAGTAGGTATTGTGAATGTCATTTATTTGCTACATATTTGCCTAATAATTAAGTCTTGAAATTACATTGACTTTCAAAGAAACACCCAAACACCCATACAACAATTCATAAAGCATATTAAATGAAATTAAAACATATCGACTCAATAAGAGGAGTAGCAATATTATTAGTAATATTAGTTCATACATCTCAAAGTATTAATGATTTAACTTTTCTTACTAGGTGGGTTGCAGAATATGGACAAATGGGAGTACAGCTATTCTTTGTAGCTTCAGCATACACATTATGCTTATCTGCCAACTTTCGACAAAATGAAGACCAGATGTTAAAAAAATATGCAATACGAAGGTTGTTTAGAATAGCTCCAATATATTATCTTGGTATAATAGGCTATTTTATAATTTCTATAATTATGTCAATTTACCACAATGGACATATTGTCATAGATAGTAAATACACATTCAAAAACATAATAAGTAACATAGTATTTGTACATGGGTTTTACTATCCTGCAAACAATAATATTGTTCCAGGCGGCTGGTCTATTGGCACTGAAATGGCATTTTATTTAATTTTTCCTGCTTTATTCTTTGTAGCAAAAAAACAAATAAACGCATCTTTTAAAAAAATTGCTATTTGGATAGTAGCAGGCTTAATGTTATCTCAGGTTAGTTTGTTATTTCTTAAATGGAATGGAATTAATATATCAAATAATAATTTCGTTTATTTTAATCTTATTAATCAGATACCTGTATTCTTTATTGGTATGGGTTACTATTTTATAAATCCTCTAAAAAACTTAAGCCACAAATGGACAATTGACTTAGGTGCTTTTATAATCTTAACTTTTGCTTCAATATACTTATGGCAAATAGTTAAAATAAATTATCTGTTTTCAATAATACCTTTTATTTCTGGCACTAGCTTCTTGTTCCTTATTGAAATTTTTAGAAAAAAAGACTTTCTAAACCATCCGTTTTTAATTAGAATCGGTCAAGTTTCTTTTTCAATGTATATTATACATTTTATTTTTGCAGGGACTATAACGAGAATTATTTCACCTAAATTTGCTGATATCTTAAATAGCGAATTATCATTGACTCTATTCTTTTTAATATCAATATTAGGTTCGTTTACGATTGCTTTACTTTTAGAAAAATTTATTGAAAAACCTTTTATTAAATTAGGAAATAAAATTATCTTAAAAACAGAAAGTACTGCTTAAAAGTTTTACAAAACACTCAACTAACCTTGTAGTAATCGCTAGATATAGCTTTTATAGAACCAAAAAACCTCATGAGTGAGATGAAATCGAGCGTATCATAAAGTATTTAAACACGATTTCAGACAAAGAAACCTTTTAAAATATTCAGTTGAATGACGTTTTAAAATCAGTTCGCATTTGACCGAGATTGTGACATTTTTATACGAGTTTACAAAGAACACGATTACCGAGTAGGTTACAATATAGCTTTTACTTGAAATTCAGTACCTTTCTTTAGTTTTTTTTATATTAGGTAAAAGAAAAATACACACCATTTATGGTATAAAACCAATTAAAATCCGACCACTACGCGCGCGAAGGCATAACCTATAATCATATTCACATTATCTATAATATAATATATTACAATATCGTACTGCCTGAGACGTGTGTAAATAATCATTAATGATGTTTTTTGATTAATCAATACTTTTTTCAAATTTCAAACTATCTGACACGCGTATATAAAATGAATTAATTGAATTATATTGAATTTCGTAATATCTATAACGCGTGAATATATCCCTATCTGTTACACGTGTTTAAACAAAACTTTTAACGGTTGGTTTTTAAGTTGATTAATCAGTTTTTTTCAGTTTAATTAATTCAAATTAATTTCAAGTTTGATTAATAAACTTTTTTCAATTCTGCTCTAAAGTAGACCAAAGTAGATATAATTATTTTATTCAGTTAACTGATATAAACTGATTTTTAAAGATTGAACTCAATTTTTCTTAAAGATTGAAAACTAATATAATAACGCAGTTTTTATTTAATACCCTCAACAAAGATATTTTTGCACCGTAAATAATATAAAAAAAAGGAGTGTTTTTTATACTTATTTGAAATGGTTTGGCAAGTTTTAAAAACAAAAAACGCAAACACCTATAATTAAAGGGCTTGCGTTCTTAAAGTGCGGATAATAGGACTCGAACCTACACGCCTTGCGGCACCAGATCCTAAGTCTGGCATGTCTACCAATTTCACCATATCCGCGGCTTATTGTGGGTGCAAAGATACACTTAACTTCGAATATTCAAAACAATTTTGATAAAAAATATTCATACTCTTTTTTGTACTTTTGAAAATATAAACAACATTCAACTAATGGAAAACATAAAAGCATACGTTCAAGAACACAAAGAACGCTTTATCAATGAGTTAATCGAATTATTAAAAATTCCGTCCGTAAGTGCTGACACTGCCTATTCGCACGATGTTTTTGAAACTGCCGATGCCGTAAAAGCCAGTTTAGAGAAAGCCGGCTGTGATTTTGTCGAAATTTGCGACACACCAGGCTACCCAATCGTGTATGCCGAGAAAATAATCGACCCTAATTTACCTACCGTTTTAGTCTACGGACATTATGATGTGCAACCACCAGACCCAATGGAGTTGTGGACGTCTCCTCCATTTGAACCCGTAATTAAAAAAACCGATATCCATCCCGAAGGCGCCATTTTTGCCCGTGGAGCCTGTGATGACAAAGGCCAAATGTACATGCACGTAAAAGCGCTGGAATACATGGTACAATCAAACACTTTGCCTTGCAACGTCAAGTTCATGATTGAAGGCGAAGAAGAAATTGGTTCTAAAAGCCTAAGCTGGTTTGTAGAACGCAACCAAGAAAAACTTAAAAACGACGTCATCTTAATTTCAGATACTGGTATGATCTCTAATCAGCAACCGTCTATCACAACTGGTTTGCGCGGTTTGAGTTATGTAGAAGTGGAAGTTACGGGACCAAACCGCGACTTGCATTCTGGCTTGTACGGTGGTGCTGTGGCAAACCCAATCAACGTGTTGGCTAAAATGATTGCTTCGCTTCACGACGAGAACAACCACATCACCATTCCAGGTTTTTATGACAATGTTGAGGAATTATCACTTGAAGAAAGAGCCGAAATGGCCAAAGCGCCCTTTAGCTTAGAAAAATACAAAAACGCCTTGCAACTCAACGATGTGTACGGCGAAAAAGGCTATGTAACAAACGAAAGAAACTCCATCCGACCTACGCTAGATATAAACGGAATTTGGGGAGGCTACACCGGCGAAGGAGCCAAAACGGTAATTGCCAGTAAAGCATACGCCAAAATCTCCATGCGTTTAGTCCCAAATCAAGACTGGGAAGAAATCACGGAATTATTCACTAAACATTTCAACAGCATTGCCCCTACAGGCGTAACCGTTTTGGTAAAACCGCATCACGGCGGGCAAGGCTACGTAACCCCAATAGACAGCATTGGCTACAAAGCCGCAAACATGGCCTATACCGAAACCTTTGGCGTACCAGCCATTCCCGTGCGTTCCGGAGGCAGCATCCCTATTGTAGCATTATTCGAAAAAGAATTGAAATCAAAAACCATCCTCATGGGATTTGGTCTCGACAGCGATGCCATTCACTCGCCAAACGAACACTTCGGAATCTTCAATTACCTCAAAGGAATCGAAACCATACCGTTGTTTTACAAGTATTTTGTAGAATTGTCAAAATAAATGCTGTCAAAACCCACATCATCCGCTCTCCACAGGGCGGATTTTTTTTTGGGCGTTCCCTTGTTGCATAAAATCCTTCTTGAACAACACGATTCGTCAAGCAACAAGGTCAGGCTGTACGTTCTCAATCTTTTTAGCCACCAAAAAAAGGCACCTAAAAAGGATTTCCACTTCCATCCTTAACGCAAAATAGTGCTTCGTTGATGTTTTTTTTGAGGAGATAAAATGGTTTTAGTTGTAGAAAACTTGGAGAAATACAAAACACCACTCTATCATAAAGCTAAATTTCAAAAGTATTGACAGCAAATCATTGATGAATACTTTACTAAACTTTTTCTACTTCTAAATCAAGTTCAGTTTCACTTAAATGGAAAATTATTTTACCATTAGCTTCTGCTACAACTATTTTTAGAATATTGTATCCGTCGGATTGGTGACCAACATGAATTACATAATTATTACTATTTAATTTCCATTTAGAACTGTTAGTCATATTTGTAATCATTGAAAACAACTTTGAGTTGTCAGTTGTTGTCAATTTGAAATCTGAATTCTCTTTAAATTCAAAGACTGCAGTATTAAAACTTTTAACGATATCCTTTAAATTCGGATTCTCAATTTTTTTCAAAACTTTGACAACTTTCCATTTTCCAATTATATTTTTTTGAGTGATTTCTTGTGAGATTACTTTATTAGAAAATAACAAAATTAATAGGATAAAAAAATATTTTTTCATTATAATATGGATAGTTATTGTTAATTAATTTTTAGTTTTCTGGTTTAGTGCTGCACAATATTGGTCTAAAATCAACCTCCTTATAAGCTCCTATTTTAGATTTTTATTTGATAGCCTTTGAAATATTTATGAATTTGAGGAGATTTTATCATTGTCTTACATTCTCTGACTACAAAAGATTTGGTACTAAACAAAATTAAGTATATTCTTCAGATTTCCACCCGAGCTAATTCGACTAATATCATCCCAGATTCTAAACCATTTGTCGATGAAACCAATTGCTAAAAACTTTTGCAGTATTTGTTTACTATTAACTTTCATAAAATTTTATTCTCTCCTATTATATTTTTTTAATTGAAAAATCGAATAAAATCCGAGCACAAATTCCGCAATAATTCCAAAAATATAACCGCCTGTAGGAAATCCGTCCATTATCATACTTATTGCTCGTCCAGTTGCAAGAGAGAGCATAAATAAAACATTTAATTGCGTAGCAGTTTTCCAATATTCAGTTCTCCAAATTCCCAAAATCCAAATGAATGAAATTCCGAGATACAAACACATTATTGCTTTTAACATATTGGAAAAGTCAACTGTATTTACTTTTATGTTTAAATACTCCGGCAGAATTGACGGCGAACCATAAATTATTGCTGTTGGAACTACAATCGATAACGATATTATTAGATGTAGATTTTGTAGAATCCAATTTATTTTACTTTTCATTTATACTTTGATTTCTAAATTCTGTTTTGCATCTTTTTTCTCTTATTATTTTAACAATGCATATAACATCAGCCTGTACAAAAAACAAAATCAATCTCTTATAAGTTTGATATTTGATTTTTTTTTCGCTGCATTCCCAATATCAATAAATTTTAAGAGATTTATTCACGGTCTTACATTCCAATATTTTAAGAATTTTGTATTTTATAATCATTACATCTACGTTTAACAAAAACTTGAAACAAAAAGGTGCTAATAAATAACTCAAGTTACTTAAAAATGACTGTTACTTGTTTACTTTTTCAATTCGATTTTTAATCTTTCTACAACCATCTTTTCAAACTCTCTTTTTATCAATATATTTTCAAATAAGCTTAAGTCCTGATTGACCAATTGCCATTTTTCATTTTTATTTTTAACAGCAACAAAAGCTATATTTGTTTCGTTTTCACCAAAGGATCTTGTCCATGAATGAATTTTTTTGTCTTCTAAATCAAAATAAATATTATGCCAATAGTCTGAAGAATCACTATCCTTTAAATCCGTATTTTTAAGATTTAGTTTATCAATTGCTTTGATGATTTTTTCTTCGGAGTAATTGAGATAATATGTTTCCGCATAAGGATAACTTCCTGCCGCATAAAAATGAAAAGTAGAAAAAAAAGAAATTACATAATATGAAAATGCAAGAACTAATACAATAATAATTGAAAGCTTAAATTTAGATTTATTCATTTAATTTCTATTAGGATAAAATATTATACATCGTTCCAGCATTACAAGCATTTCGAGTTTAAATCATGTTTATTATTCGGTTGTAAACTGAATGATTGCGAATAATTTCATCCTAGATTCAAAAACATTAGTTCATTAATAGAATTCACAACACCGTTGCTGCAACCTTCGCTGCATAGTATTTTTACAAAGAACGCTGTCTTTTTGCATTCTTTCCCATAAAATAGATCCCAATTGCTATAAAAGGCAGGCTCAACAATTGACCCATATTCAATAGCATTCCTTCTTCAAATTCTACTTGTTTGATTTTGACAAACTCAATTAAAATGCGCATCGTAAAAATTAAAGTTATTGCCAGACCAAACAAAAATCCATTTCCTAGGGTAATGTTTTTCGTTTTGTAAATAGCAAAAACAATCCCGAAAATGAGCAGATAAGCAATGGCTTCATAAAGTTGGGCTGGATGTCTAGGAACACTATCAATCCTACTAAAAATAAAAGCCCAAGGCAAGGTTGTGGGATTGCCTATCATTTCTGAGTTCATTAAGTTGGCAAGTCTTATAAATGCTGCTCCTAATGGCGCAACAATAGCTATCAAATCTAGTATTTTCAGGTATTTTATTTCATATTTTTTTGAATATAAAAAAAGTGAAACAATCAACCCAACCGTTCCGCCGTGACTGGCTAAACCTGCATAGCCACTAAATTTATACCCTCCGTTTATCGTTTTTTGAATGGGTAAAAAAATCTCTAATATGTTTTTTGAATAATAGTCAAAATCATAAAACAAACAATGTCCCAATCTTGCTCCAGCAAAAATCCATATAATTCCATATAGAAACAATGCTTCATGAGCGCTATCTTTTAAGTTTTCTCTTCTATAAATTATTTTAAGAATATACATGCTTAAAAGCAAGCCACTGGCAAATAAAAGCCCATAATATTTTAAGGGGAAACCAAAAATGTTTATTATTTCGGAATCAAAATCCCAATTGATGTATAGTCTTGTCATCTCGTTCTGTGTTTATTTTAATCTAGTAAAATTGTTGGATCAAAAACTTCTTTTCTATTTTTTAAAATTGTGTCAAACTCTAAATTATTCGAATTTTCATAATATTCTTCTTCAGTATTATATATTTCCAAAATCTTAGCTTTAATTTCTGTATCAGGTTTTTCCAAATAACTCTCACACAAACATAATGCTAATTCGCGTTTTGCTGATTCAAATTCCCATTGATTTGAAATTGAATTATTTTCATCGATTTCTTTTTGTCCATTACCAAAACTCATGTATTCAACTTTACAATTTCTGAAAGTTATAGTTTTAGTTTCGTCTTTTTTACAAGAAATAATCGTGAAAAAGATTATCAAAAAAATAATTCTATTCATAACTATTTGTATTTTTATGATTGTCCTTGTAAGGTCAACAGAGGCAATATAACAATCATTGCTAATAGTATTTTTTTCATTACTTCAGATTATTTACTTTTTTACTTTAATTACTTTAATGTTACTTTTTAACGCTGTTTTCTAGGAATAGTTCCTGCATGTATACACAAGTACAAATCTATTTTTAAATTAATTCAAAGGCTAAAATCTGTTGTATTAGCTATTGGCTGTTAGGCACTTTCAAGTTAAATTAAGATTTCAATCTTATTTTTAAGCTCCCGTTTTTCAAGCATATGTTGACAAATATGGATTTCATTTTCCAATAACAATTTTTCTGAAATAAATTTTCTAAAGATAAACAGTTGCGATTCCCAATAAACCAAAAATTACAAATGAATAAATAGCTAATCTCATAAATTGTTTACATAATTTATACATTTCATAAAGATTAGCATCTTGTAAATTTTCAAAATCTTCATTTTTAGTAATAAATCCTATATCAACTATTTTGCCTCGGTCATATATATTTCCATAATCAATAACATATTTTCGAAACAAATCAAGATGTATTTCTTTAAGTGCTGAACTAAATTTGTATACTCCATTGTATGAATTCAAAGCAAAGACAGGAAAAGTTGGTATTACAAATACAATTGGAGCAAAGTTTTTAATTGGTTTTGGAAAAATGAATAACCAAATAATACTTAGCGAAAGTATTGAATAAAAATATAACTTAATTTTAGTTGATTTATGCATTCTGTAATTTAAGATTCTAAATTCCATTTTTACTTTTTAGGATTTTGTCCACAAATAAAATCAATTCTATAAGTGTATTTTTTATTTTTAACTTTAACTGATCGCAAACTGCTATTTCTACAAAACAAACCTTAATAACAAACCTAAATCAAGGTACATTTTCGATGGTCTGTTTCGATTTTCCTTGTTCAAATATAAACAAATTTCTTACGGCTAGATAGAGTATACTGTTAAATCGATATATGGCTTTAGCAAAACTCTATTTCAATTACTCCTGTAAATCCTTGACGGACAATTTTTTTACAAAACATTTGTTTATTTCAAATTTTACTCTACATTTGTAGAGCAATGTTTCAAACTGTAGAATATGAAAAACCGCAATTACTATCTTATTATTCTTATAAGCCTCTGCATCAGCCTAGCAAGTTGCAGTATCAATCAAACTAAAAACGGATATAAAACCGGTAAATGGGTAGAAAGTAAGGAGTTTATGAATGTTAAATCTAGTGCTATCGGGCGTTATCATAAAGGAAACAAAACCGGAACGTGGAAGCAGTTCGTGGGTGAAAGATTAGTATCGCAAGAAAAATTTAAAAAGAACAGTTGCCATGTGATTAAATACCACAACACTGGAAGAATACAGCAAATAGGATTCTCAAAAAAATACTTAATCTACTCAAAAGTAGAATGGCTGCCCACCGGATATTGGGAATTTTATGATTCCGAAGGAGTTTTATTAGGCACCAAAATCTACGAAAAAGGAATACCCGTTCAAGAAACATACACCAATTAAAAAAACTTATGCAACAGCTCACCAACGCCGAAGAACAACTCATGGAACACGTTTGGCAACTCGAAAAAGCCTTCATGAAAGATTTACTCGAAGCCTACCCAGAGCCAAAACCTGCTACCACAACGGTTGCCACTTTACTAAAACGCATGATTGACAAGCAATTTGTAGCGTACCGCGAATTTGGAAACTCAAGAGAATATTATCCTTTGGTCAAGAAAACCGACTATTTCTCGAAACACGTTAACGGATTGATTAGTAACTTTTTCAATAATTCGGCATCACAATTTGCTTCTTTCTTTACCAAAGAAACCAATTTGTCGCAAACGGAACTGGAAGAACTAAAGAAAATAATTGACAGTGAAATTCTAAAAAAGAAAAAATGACCGACTTTCTAATCAAATCGACCCTCAGCCTTGTGGTGCTTTTAGGAGTGTATCACTTGCTGTTAGAAAAGGAAAAAATGCACCACTTCAATAGGTTTTACTTGTTGTTTGCTTTGGTTTTTTCGATGGTGATTCCGTTTATAACTATTGAAGTTGTTCAGGAAATTGCACAACCTGCAGTTACGGCTGGAAATATCCAAATCCTACCAACAACTGCAGTTGTAGTGGAAGAGACAAACTATTTTGCCATAGCGCTTTGGGGATTGTATGGTTTGGTCACCCTTGTTTTGGCGTTGCGATTCATGCGTAATGTGATGCAGATTTCAAAAAAAATGAAATCAAATACAGCCATTACCTACCAGAATGCTCAATTGGTTTTGGTTCCCGAAAAAACGCTACCGCACACGTTCTTAAACACCATTTTCATCAACGAAACGGAATACAACAACCGTGAAGTTGAAGCCGAATTGTACACACACGAGCTTGCGCATGTGACTCAAAAACACACTTTGGATATTTTATTCATCGAAGTATTGAAAACCGTTTTTTGGTTCAACCCCGTTTTCATTTTTTATAAAAAAGCCATTCAACTCAACCACGAATTTCTCGCCGATGAGAAAGTTGTGCACTCTTATAACAATGTTCCGTTTTACCAATCTTTGTTGCTTTCAAAGGCAAACGCGAACCCAACTTCTTACTTGGCCAGTAATTTGAACTATTTAATAACTAAAAAACGATTACTTATGATGACTAAAACCACATCAAACTCAAAATCAATTGCGAAGAAAATCATTTTGATACCTGTTCTATCTGGACTATTTTTCTTGTTTTGTTTCAAAACTATTGCTCAAGTAAAAAACATTGCACAAGTTACCACCAAAACTAAACTTATAGCAACAAACGATTCCAAAAAAGATGAATACTACGCAGGAGTAAGAGTGGTCATTCATGATCTTGTAAAAAACAAGGAAATTGACACCAAATATGAAGATCTAAGTGAAGAGTACAAGAAAAGAGCTTTATTCTATGTGCCAACTGCTCGCGAAAAAAAATCACCAACAACTCAAGAACTAGAAAACTTTAAAGATCCTAAAAAATACGCCATTTGGATAGATGATGTTCACCAAACGAATAAATCACTAAACAATTTTAAACCTAGTGAAATTGCTTTTTTTCAAGGTAGCAGCGTTTATAAAAATGCAAGAAGCAAGAAATTCCCTCAGCCTTACCAATATAATTTTTACACACATAATTATTTCGATAAAAATTTAAAAAACTCGCACAAAAAATTCAGTGGAGAAAAATTAGAAGTTACAATTTGTAAAGATAAAAATACAAGACCTATCAGAACTAAATAGTAGACAAGAACATAGACCAAAGAACTAAACTTCTATTTCCTTTCTGGATAAACCTTTATACTTCTTTCTTTACCAAAGAAACCAATTTGTCGCAAACAGAACTGGAAGAATTCAAGAAAATAATTGACAGTGAAATTCTAAAAAAGAAAAAATGACCGACTTTCTAATCAAATCGACCCTCAGCCTTGTGGTGCTTTTAGGAGTGTATCACTTGCTGTTAGAAAAGGAAAAAATGCACCACTTCAATAGGTTTTACTTGTTGTTTGCTTTGGTTTTTTCGATGGTGATTCCGTTTATAACTATTGAAGTTGTTCAGGAAATTGCACAACCTGCAGTTACGGCTGGAAATATCCAAATCCTACCAACAACTGCAGTTGTAGTGGAAGAGACAAACTATTTTGCCATAGCGCTTTGGGGATTGTATGGTTTGGTCACCCTTGTTTTGGCGTTGCGATTCATGCGTAATGTGATGCAGATTTCAAAAAAAATGAAATCAAATACAGCCATTGCCTACCAGAATGCTCAATTGGTTTTGGTTCCCGAAAAAACGTTACCGCACACGTTCTTGAATACCATTTTCATCAACGAAACAGAATACAACAACCGTCAAGTTGAAGCCGAATTGTACACACACGAGCTTACGCATGTGACTCAAAAACACACTTTGGATATTTTATTTATCGAGATATTGAAAACCATTTTTTGGTTCAATCCTATATTTATTTTTTTCAAAAAAGCCATACAACTCAACCACGAATTTCTCGCCGATGAGAAAGTTGTGCACTCTTATAACGATGTTCCGTTTTACCAATCTTTGTTGCTTTCAAAGGCAAACGCGAACCCAACTTTTTACTTGGCCAGTAATTTGAACTATTTAATAACTAAAAAACGATTACTTATGATGACTAAAACCACCTCTCAAAAGATTTCCCTTGTCAAAAAAATGACAATTATCCCTATACTATCGATACTTTTAATTGCCTTTTGCATTAAAACAGTTGCGAGAGAAAAGAACAATACAATTGTGGAAAAGCAACCAAAATTGAATGAGAAAATTGCAATTGCCAAAAGTGCATTGCAACAAATTGAAAAGGCAGAAAAACCAAGCGACACCGTAAAAAGAAAAAAACTAGAGGTCGTGAAAATTAAGAACGAAGAATATACCAAAATTGGTAGCCTTTATTTTAATGACAAAGGATCTGTAGACATTAACGGTAACCCTGCAGCTAACGGCTATATTAACATCAACAATGATGTTCATTTTTATGTAACAAAAGGTACAGAAAGAGAATACTACAATAGATATGGATTTAGAGTAGACAGCAAAGGAGTGAAATTAAATAATGACACCATTACTGTTTTAGAAAAAGACTATCAGGTCGAAGCTTCGAAATTGACCTCTAGCGATCAAGTTGGAGATATTTACACTACCTCTGGAATAACAGAAAAACCAGATTTTCCGGGAGGCATTATGGAATTTTACAAATTCGTAGGGCAGAATTTTAAAACTCCAGAACAACCCCATTTAAAAGGGAAGGTTTACATCACTTTTATCATTGAAAAAGACGGAAGTATCACTGACGTAAAGAACATTCGTGATATTGGTTTTGGCACTGGTGACGAGGCAGTACGCGTAATGAACATTTGCCCAAAATGGATTCCTGGAAAAGTAAAAGGCGAGCCCGTACGAGTGCTATACAGTTTACCAATAACTATACAATCAGCCAAATCCTAATTTAAAAACAAATCCGCTTCAAGACTAGACCTGAAGCGGATTTGCTTTTAAAATATTGTAGGTTTTAGATGTTGAAATACTTTATTACACAAAATCGTTAAAGACCTTTTTTTAAGATGTATTTTGTTCCATACAAAGAGGAATATGTAATGAGATCATTTTGTATTTCTTCTCCAATCATTACCGAAATAAAACGTATCTGCTTAGGAATTTGAGAAGTCGTGGCGGAAAGAGACTTCATTGACACTATCATTTGATACTATCAAAAGTAACTTTTTTAAATTCCCTTCAAAATTGTTATTAGCAACTCTCTGAACGGTAATTGTGTTTTGAGTTAAAGTTATATTTTTTTTAATCTTACACTTATCGTCCCAGCATAACAGATGGTTTGAACCTGAATTGAACTCTGTTTTCCGTTTTGTACTCGAGCGATAGCGAAGATGAAGTAAATTATCTCAAATACAAAAACAACTTTCAATTAAGCCAAATGCCCAAATTGTTTTAGCGTGTGTTGGCAGATATTATTTTATATCTAAAAAGACTCCTCTCAAATTAAGAATGTCAATTTTAATAGTTTTTTTTGGGTAAAAATATAAATTCTTATACTCTATACTTGCTTTTTTTTTCTTTCGAATATTTGCCGGGTTCCATTTCTTTTTCAAAATCAAATTTAGTTTTTACGATACTAATCATAATGTTTTCAATTTCCCCATCCTTTACATTAAATTCTATTCCTCCTAGTGGAAAACTTATACTATTTATAGTGTCTTCTAAATTTTCACCAAAGACCTTGTCAATACCATTTACTACAATTTTGTTTCTCAGTAATTTATAATTGTTGAATTTGTATTCTTCGTATCCATATGAATCAAGAGAATGATAGGTTTTAACTTTAACAACTAAATCATAATATTTTTCAAAACTTATTCGACAAATTGTATCGTTATATTGATTAAGTGTTTTGTCAAATCTATATACTTGTAAAGTGTCATTTGATATCCATGAGCCAATTAATGATCTTAAATCAAATCCTTTGTCTTTATTTCTATCTTCATTTTCTTTTAACAATCTAGTACCTTCGAATTTTTCGTTATTCATTAAAACATAACCTATGTCATGTCTATAAATACAATACTTACCATCCAATGATAGTTGTTTTTCATTTTCATATTTACCTGCATATTGAGAATAAACACTTTGAATAATCAACAAAAAACTTATTAAACTTAAAATTTTCATTTTCATTAGTTTTGCGTGATAATATATGCAAACATTCGCACACACAGCAGGTTTGGAACTAAACTAGCCCTATTTTTAGATTTGCCACTCGAGCGATAGCGAATAGACGAAGTAAATCATCACAAATACATAAATAACTTTCTATTAAGCCAAATACCCAAATTGCTTTAGCGTGTGTCGGCAGAAGTTTTTTTTAGTTATTTGCTTTTTTATCTTTTATAAACAAACTCAACACATAGAAAGTTATAAAAAACATTATGAATTGAATTATGAAAACTGGATAGAATAGATTTGATTCTGCATACCTAAAACCAAAACTAAAAACTGATACTGGAAATGTTACTAGTAATCCATAAAGTGACCAATCTCCATAAAATAAATCTTTTGGATAAACTGAACAAACAGATAAAGTTCCAAGTGTTACATAAAATAGAGAGATTTTAAGTGCTAATTTTCTGTTTTTAATTATTTTTAGAAACTTATTCATCTTTCTAATTTATGTTCATTTTGGTTTTTACTTGAAATACAATTTCCCACAATACAATCGAAAACAACACATTAGATATAATTGCTGTCAATACATTATAAGCGTCATATTTTGAAAATATATGTAAATCTCCAAATTTTAGAGCTAAAAATAAACTTAATAAAGCAATAACAATTGAGAAAAGTACATTTAGTAAAATCGTCCACTTCAATATGAAAAATGAGTGAATACTATTTATTAAAGTAAATCCAAAACCTAAAGTTATAAATACATTGTTTATATGTAGTGTACTGTCTAATGATATTAATAATGAAGTTGCAAACCAATATATTATTAACATTACTAAATAATAAATTATTCTATTTTGTACTTTCATTTTTTTACGTTTGGTTTCTAACAAATATACACTAACGTCTTGCTAGTAGGCGATGGTCGGGCTAAATAGAGCAATTATTTTCGGATTATCACTAATTTGCCAAATACAAAACCATATTCAAATTAAGTCTAATCCGGCCATATTGCCAAACGACGGTGAGGTGAGGTGCTATTTTTCTTCTAGTTTAGTTGAAACAATTGTAGTTATTCCAAGTAATCCTTTATTTAATTCTGTTTGGATAAATTGCGCTTTCTCCACTTCGTCTCTCGTATTTTTTGGTAAGTTAATTTCTTGACTAATTCCATTGTAATATATTTCTACACTGTTAACACCTCTTTTAGTGCGATAGTGTTTTGATATTATATTAAAAGATTTTTTATAGTTTTTAGACAAACTTCCATATTCATTTGTTATGAATATACAAGTAAATATTATGTTACCCAAAAATATGTATTCCCAAGCTTTTGAATACTTTATAATATATTTTTTATTATCAATAAATGAAATAACTAAATCCGCAACAAAACCAAAAAGCAACATTAGGATTACATAATATTTAAATTCAAAAATACTACAGTTGAATGCTCTGCCAGAATAGGTTACGCAAATAATACCTACTATATAGAAAAGACAACCTAATTTGCTATTCAATTTTTCATTTTGTAGAATCTTGGTTTTCTGTTTATGTTTTTCTGTTCTTTTAAAATGTTTAGAATTATTCATTACATTCTCGTTTTCTTGTCATTTTGGACGCATCTCACCTAACGTTCCCGCGTTACATGCGGTTTGGGACTAAAATAGCGTTATTTTTCGGATTAGCCAAAATTCCCAAATACAAAACCAACTTTCTATTAAGCCAAATACCCAAATTGTTTTAGCGTGTGTTGGCAGTAGTTGTTATACTTAAATTTAATTTCTTTTAGTTGTTAAGAACAAAATTAAGTAAGATAATAAAATGTATATTATTACAATGAATGAAAAAATTATCGTCCACGCTAAGCCTTCGTTCATATCAAATTTATTATTCTTGTATTCAGGGTGCAATATCCAGTACCATTGATGAAAAAGAATTGTTTTTGCGGATAAAAAACCCAAGATCGAGACAATTGAGAATTTTAAATAGACTTCGTGAAAATATTTATTTATGGTTACTTTTCTGCTTAAGAAAGACGTTATTAGAGTAGCAGTCATTATTGGCAAAAATTCAAACAAAAAACCAATTCTATGATATTTAAATTGCTCTACAAAAGTTCTTAATAAATACTCAACAGCTAAAAAAAATATGTACGCAAAAATTAGTTTATTTCTCATGTTTATACGTGTTTGCTTTACAATTCTAACTAACTTTTTATTAATGTCATGTAAATCAAATATTTACAAAAATATTTTTTTTCTTATTTATTCCTTACATTTTTCCACTTTTCCGTCGTTAGCTTACGGGTCAGGGCGGGAGTCTAGGGGGAATTACTGCTAAAGTTTTGGCACTACAGCGGGTTTGGGACTAAATTAAGCTCTATCTTTGGATTTGCCAAATCATCCCAAAGACAGAACCATCTTTCCATTAAGCCCAATGCCCAAATCCGTTGTAGCGTGTGTTGGCGGTGGTTTATTTTGTTTGTTCAAAGAATCCGTCTGATTGGACATTGTATGATAATATTTTTATTGTGCCGTTCTCTTTTTCCAAATGTATAGTTTCTTTAGAATCGAACTTAGTTCTTTTGACTTTATAAACTAATAAATATTCAGAAATTGGATTTGCCCCCTCAACAACGTTTGTTTCACAAGTCTCAAGAATTTGGTCTTTGATTTCGCCAAGTTCTTCATCACTGCCTTGAAAAATTTTATCGATTTTAGATGTATCTGTTACTTCAAAAAATCTAGTACTAAATAATGAATGTGTTTCTTTATATTTTTTATCTCTTAGCGAATAATAAAATTTTGTTGTGACTCTTTTGACCTCTTCTTTATCTAAGGGCCTGTTTGTATGGCGGTTATTAAAGTTACAACTTGATAAAGATATTGATAGAAGGAAAATAGAGAGGTAAATTTTTTTCATTATTTTTTTTAGTTGATAGTTATGTTAAATCACCGATAACTTGTACATAAGAGAAACAAACCTTCGTATAAACAACCAAATCCTTTTTAAAAGTTGTTCCTTCAAACAATTATTTAAAAGATATTGAGTGATACTTTTTAGTTTTATTATTCTTTTTTGAAAACGATATAGTTTCTTTTATAATCTGGAACGCATCATATTCGATATTTTCCACTATTTTATTTTCTGAATTTACCACTCCATATTTATT
The DNA here is from genome assembly GCF_056428925.1 of Flavobacterium sp. GNP011. Lineage (NCBI taxonomy): Bacteria > Pseudomonadati > Bacteroidota > Flavobacteriia > Flavobacteriales > Flavobacteriaceae > Flavobacterium > Flavobacterium sp. GNP011. Next base: position 264,025 of record NZ_JBWJVJ010000002.1, read on the forward strand.
GTTTTTCCTTACTATAAATTCATTTGTATCATAAATACTTTCTATTAATTCATATATGCTTGGAATAACCATCAGGTTTTTATAATTGACTATACCAAATTTTCCATTTGTTTTCACTATCTGGTTTGCACTTTTTGGAAATTCTTTATCATCATTAAATTTCACAAACTCATCAACAAATACCTCAGTTTGGCTGAATTTATCATCTTCTATACTTATCAAAAAATGTTTATTATTTTCTGTAGCAAAAATTGTTTTATCATAATTATTATAAAACTGATACTCATCCTTTAAAACGTTTGTACCATTTTCTAAAAACAGACCATTTTTATTTTCAGAATTTTGAACAATATAATACTTATCAAATAGTGTACTTATATTTTTATACCGTATGGGAATTATCTCGTTTTTAATGTAGGGATTAACTACGCCATATAAATTATCTTTTTTTACAATAAAATTATCGCCCTTTTTATAGCCTCTTAAATCAAATTCATATGGTCTACCAAAATAACTGAAGTGGATTTCCTCGTAATTAAAAGGCTTGATAATTGAGTCCGTTATTGAAATAAAGCCTTGTTTATTATTGCTTTTAGCTATGAAAAATGACTTCATGTATTTTAATTCATCATATTTACATTTGATGACAAATTCTCCTTTTGAATTTACTACTCCTTTTTTAGAGTTTAAATTGTCTTTTACTAAATAAATCTCGCCGTTTAAAACGCTTTCGAAACTACAATTCTTAATGCTATTCAAAATTATATCTCCTTCATTATCTATAATTGAAGCTGATTTATTTTGAAAAGTAACAATTGCTCTATTATCAGTAAAATTTGAAATCTCGGTAAATTGCAATGTACTTATCTGTTTACCCTGAAAATCATAAAGACTCTTTGCCCCCTTACTTTGCGCTATAATTAAATCATTGTCAAATGAAATATAGTCAAATTTAGTGGGTAAAATAACATTATTTAAAGTATCTAAAACACCATATTTATTATCTTTAATAACACTTATTATTTGTTTTTCAACATAAAACACATTGTCGTAAATGATTGGAATTTTAATATTTCCTTTTAAATCGACAAAACCTCTTTTAAATTTTTTATTTATTTCATTTCCTACTTCGAATAAATTAGTAAGTCCTTTTTTGATATATATTGATCTAAAAACAGGTTTAATAACTACCTTTCCTAAGGTGTCAACAACCCCCATTTTATTATCAAAAGTTCTAAAAGCTGCATAGTTATTTACAAAAGCATAAACATATTCATATTTATTGTTTTGCTGTAGTTGCTCTATTTTGGCATCAAACTTATTTTGACCCACAGAGAGTAACGGAAAAATTAAAAAAAAGAGTTGAATTGCTTTCATAAATTCTTTTTTATGTGATCAAGAGGGACAATTACGATTAACTGACTTAAATAAAAACAATTAGTTGTTAATAAAAGGCATGCAAGCAATTAAATAAACTCTATTTGTTTTCCAAATATAAATAAATTTTCTTACTATTTAATAAAAAAATCAACAACTGAAAACTGGGCTCGCGTGAAGGATGGCAGCGGAAATCCTTTGTGTTTTTTCTTTAAAAACACAAAGATTGCAGCGCACAGCCTGACCCGAAGTTTTTCACGGAGGGGCACGCCCAAGAATTCAAACCTCAGGGATTTTAATTCAGTACTATTTTGGGAATTACCACATTTACTTGGCACAGAATAATTATTAAGCCTAAAAACTAAATCTTGCCAAGTGGCAATTATAGGCTATTTTCCTTTTGATCTGTGTAATTATCTCTAAATAAATGATTTGGTTTTAGGTATGCAAAATTATTTTGAAAGTCCAAAAACACAGTAAACCTTTTCAAAACTTCATTACCCAAAATGTGAATGCTTTTATTTTTCAACGGCTTATTGGTCGTTATTTGTTGGATAGGAATGTTTTTTAGGGTATGCTTTCCAATTTTCAAAACTTTTAGTATTGAGGTAATAACCGGAATTTCATTTCCTTGTGCTCCTTTCATGATGACTTTTTTTACAACCTTCATTTTTTCAATTGGAAATTTACTTTGTTTTAACAAATCGTTATCTAACATTACTGTTCTTTGGTAACCTGTGTCAAACAAAAAGAAGTCCTTATTAGAAATGCCGTTTTGTTTAATCATGCTTTGAATTAAAAAAAGGTCTTTATAAAATTCTATAGCAAGTTTCGTGAATTTTCTATTTTTTTCAATGCTATTTGGTAATGTTGTATGGATGATCAATAGTTTTTTATCATAATTAATTTCAACAACTTTATCTTTAAATAAATCCCAACCAAATCTCCCGTCTGTTCCGTGTCCTGATAATGCTGCATCATAAACTTTGGTTTTATACGTTGCGTTTCCAAGTTTTAAATCGTAAAACGTATTATACAGTTTTGGAATGGATTTGAGCTTATTTTTTAGAGCATCATTTGTCAAAACCAATTCGGTAGTTCCTGTATCAAAGTTAAGATGTAGTGTGTCTTTTTCATTGAAAATGGCTTCTATAATAATTGTATTTTGCTCGTTGATTATAAAAGGAATAAGCTCGCTAGTTATTTTTTGTTGAGCCGAAACACTACTGCATAGTATTAAAAAACAGATCAATAATTTTTCTTTCATTTTTAGTATTATTGAAGTTCAAGTTTTATTACTTTTTTAAACATTGGGTCTTTCTGCATTAAGAAGTTTTCCCCTAAAATATCTTCATTTGTTGTTGCACGATCATGCAAAAAATCAATAGGATAGGTTACAAAGTGTTCTACTTGGTTCTGAAAAATATCAGCAACCGTTTTACAATCTGTAAAATCAATTTGCGGTTCTACTCTAAAAATCAATTTGCTATACGGTAGACTAAATACGGAGGTTCTTGCTTGAACACCTCCTAATAAATTTGGTGTTTCACCTATACTAATGATACGTTTAGTTTTATAGGCTAAGCTAGATAAATTACTTGCCGAAGAAAATATAAATCTATCTTGTAATACATAGATAGGACCCTCAAAAGGAATTAATTCTTTCGATGGATAGAAAAAATTAAAATTGGGTATCTTACTATAAAACATTTCAATATCTTTTAGTTTTGGGCCTTCTTTGTCAAAAGTTAAACCATATTTAATAATAGAGTCTTTTTTTAATCCGTTTAATGGGCTGAATATATATCCTATAGTCAAATTCATCTTCAAGGTATCCTTTAGTATCTTTCCTAAAAACTTACCATAGGTATTATCACTACCTCCTCCATTTCCTCGAACATCTAATACAATAGATTTTACAGCAAACTTATTTATTATTTTTTGAAAACGATTGATCAAAGTATCTCCCAGTTTTTCATCCATCGTGGGTATTTTTCCATAAAAGAGTTGCTCTTTTTCAAAGTAATGTGTAATAACAGGATCTGTATTAGCATTGTAACCAAAATTATTTTTTTTCTGTTCTAGAAAAGTAACTGTATCATCTTTAATAATAGTTACTGTTTTGCTTTTTTGCTTAGTATCAACGAAGGTTAATTTTAAATGGTTGGTTTTATATATTTCTCCAACTGTATAAAAGTTCTCATGATAGACTTTATTATTAATCCTGTCCCACCTTAGCGGAGAGATTAATTCTTCCATACTCTTAACAAATTGATGAATTTCTTTACCATTACAACTTACTAACTTCATTGAGGCAGGATAACTTATTCCTTGATAAGAAAAGGGCAATAAATTATAGTATTCACCATTGATGTAAGCAAGTTCTAATTTTGTCTTAGTATAAAAGTTTTTATTTAAAAAATCGTCATATTTATAATTATGAGGAAAGTCTAGTGTATCTAATTCTGCAATACCCTTTGGAATCCAATCCTTTTTTATGATATCCAACAGCCATTTACCTGGTCTACTAGTGTGCCCGTCTTGTGCTACATTTAATGCTTTTTGTACTAAAAAAAGATAATCCTCCATACTTGTTTTAGAGGTGATTTTCCTTTTGAGTTTATTAGTATGCTTATCAAAGTCAATTTTCCTTACTTCTTTATTAAATTGAATAATTGGGCTTACTTGCTTTATATAGGACACTAACGAATCATAATCCGTTAACATCTGTGAGTGGGTAAGTTGCGGAGTATTTTCAAGGTATTTATGAGGTTTCGGGCTATTTTGCGCTTTGATGTTGGAAAAACTCAATATTAAAATAACAGTGAAGAACTGGCGAAGATAGATTTTCATTTTTATATTTTTTAGTGAAATGCAAAAGTAGATTTCCTTAAAAAATGAAAATTGTAAAAATCTGCCAAATATTTTAAATGCTATTCCAAATTCCAAATCAGCGTATTATCAACCTGAGAACTTGATTGTTTAAATTGAGAGGGCGTTATGTTTGTGTATTTTTTAAATGTTTTTATAAAATGTGATTGATCTGTGAAATTTAATAAAAAAGCAATTTCTATTAACGGAACATTTTTTAAAATCAGAGACATCGCTTCTCTAACTTTTTTTATTTGTAAATACTCTTTGGGAGTAGTTTGCAATTGATTTACAAAATACCTGTGTGTTGAACGATAGCTTTTGCATAACAAATCATTTAAATCCTCTATTTCATTTGCCCGTACGGTTTCGTTAAACAACAAACTATTGGATAGCATTTCATCTCGTAAAATAGAAATAAAAAAACTTTCAATTTCGTTTTGAATCAGTTCTAATGAATCATTGCTAAAAACAATTTCAAACAACGGATTCCAATTTTTGTTTTCACTCAATATATTATTCTTAAAAATATTTTGTGAAAGTTGCTCGCCAAAAATAGCCTCCAAACCCAATGGATTAAAGTTTATACATAGCTCTTGATAAGGATGTTTTGCGATAATCTTAATAGGTTGTTTGTAAATACCTGTTAAGTAACTACTGTTTTTTGTGGAAGGTAAAATACGATATTCGTTTGCATTTAATGCGATCATTTCTCCACCTTTAATTAAACTAAGACAATGGTTCGTATTTGGATAACACAACTGACTTATCATCTCATTATCACCTTTAGTCAAGAATAAAAAATATTGAATAAATTTTTTCAATAATGGGTTTTTAGGGTAAACTATCTTTGTTTTCATTTTATTCAATTAACGTAAATCTCCCCAATACAAAATCATTTTTCGATTAAGCTGATTGTCTAAATCAATTTTAACAAGTCTTAAAATTAGGGCTTTTTTTGTTGATTTTTTAGTTCACTTATGATTTAATTGTCTTCAGTTTTGCATAAATGTCAAGACTTATAAACTTACCATTTTTAATTTCGCATTCTTTCATCGTTCCTTCGTGTTGGAAATCTAGTTTAGCCATTGCATTTTTACAATTCTTATTTTCAGACTCTACAAATCCTTCAATTCTATGAAGTCCTAAATTGTCAAATCCATAATTACAAAGTAGTGGCATCGCTTCTTTCATAATTCCGTTACCCCAGAAGTCTGAAATTAACCAAAATCCTATTTCTCCTTTTTTATGTTCTTTACTTAAACTGCTGAGTCCGCCTGCTCCGTAAAATATCTTGTTGTCAACTGAGCAAACAGCCCACCAAATTCCCGTTTCATTTTTTTCAAGGTCAGCAAAAAAAGTCATTTGTTCTCTCGTTGCTTCCAATGTTTGAAAACTCACTCCATAATATTTGATAATGTCTGGGTGCGAAAGTCCTTTGAAAACATTCTCAAGGTCGTCATCAACAAATTGTCGCAGTAGAAGTCTTTCGGTTCTTAATATTGGAAATTTTGTTGTCATTGTACTTTTTTGCTGTTAATGGATAGTTGTGTTAGAGGCTTTTGAAGGCTTTTTTTCTATTTCACGCGGTCTTTTTTCTTTAAATCCTCTCCTTTAACGCCACTTTCAAACTCAATTTTTGTTGATATTAATCCATGTTCTACTGTTGGTATTTTTGCATTAAAATGTAAATGTGGTGTAGTTGTATAGCCTGTCATACCGCTAATTGCAATTGCTTGTCCTTTATCTACAAAATCTCCCAACTTGACTAGAGAGCCTTTGTGGTCTAAATGTACATATTGAGTGTAGATACCGCTTTGTGGGTGGTACATGGTTATATTATTACTTTTGTCATTTTTTAACCATTTTTTGCTTGTTCCATATTCTTTGTAATCTTCAATTACTCCAACTACATAACCACTATCAACACTTGTAATTGTATCTCCAATTTTTAAATCAAAGTCTATTGCGTATTGACTATATAATGTGTTGTGCGAGAATTTTGCGTTATAGGCTTGAATGATTTTATACTCTTTGCCTTTTGGGAAAGGGTAAGAAACTTTATTTTTTAATATTTTTCTATTTAAATCTCCATATCCAACAAAATATTTTGTTTCATTGGCTTGATTGAAATCGCGGTATTTAAAACTAATTACAGTGTCTTGTAATTCCCTTAATGTAATATGACCAAACAAATTTTCGATATTTGGGTTTAGAGAATCTTTTACTAATTTAACATTTACGGGACATTTAAGAGGATTTTTTAAGTGGAAAGATATTGTGTCGTTTTTGAATTCTCTATTGAAGTAGTACAAAAACGCATAGTAATGTTCTTTTGGAAGTTTTCTCAAACTTGAACATGAAGCAAATACTAGTATTACTATTAAAACGGTATTTTTCCTCACGATTATTATTCTAAAATTTCACAAACTTTTCGTCGCTTTGCAAAGGCGGGTTGGAGACTAAATTAAGCTCTATTTTCTGATTTGCCACCAGAGCAATAGAGAATAGACCAAGTAAATTATCCCAGATACAAAACCAACTTTCCATTAAGCCAAATGCCCAAATCCGTTGTAGTAGCTGTTATGTCACTCCTTTTTTGCTTATACTTGTTTTCCAGGTTTGATTTTTATTATCCAAAATATAGATTTCGGAATCGTCAACTCTCAAAACTTTTTTAATAGTGATATTGTTTGGATATAATATTTCTGCTATAAGTTTCATTTCTCCATTTTTCATTTCTAATATTTGGATAGAGTAAGGAATATCTGTTGCTGGATTATTGTAAACTAAGTACTTTTTTGTATTTTCAATTCTAAGAGGAAAACCATATAGAGTAAGTGTTTTGCTTTTTCTAGGATTAATCAAAATGTAAAATTCTTCATTGTAAGTAAACTTATTTACTACTATGATGTCCGTATTTTTAATTTTCCCAAGTTCATCAAATTCAACATAATTATCTTCAGATTTATTGTCACAATATTTAATTGCAAGGTTGTCATTTCTTTTGTAAATTAGACAGCCATTCTTTTTTTTAGTGAATAGTTTTTCAATTGGAAGTTCATACAGCTTTTGCTCGATTACAGAGTTTTGAACTTTTGTAAATTGTATTTTCGATTGCGCATCTATTGTCGAAATCGTTAACAATATTAAAAAACAGATAATGTATTTTCTTCTCATTTTTTTTCAAAGGTGTCACATAACATCTTGGCACTACAGCGGGTTTGGGACTAAATTAAGCCCATTCTTCGGATTTGCCAAATATTCCAAATACAAAAACCAACTTCCCACTAAGCCAATTGCCTAAATCCGTTGTCGTAGCTGTTGTGTGATGTGTTTTTTTACCACAACATTTCTTCTTGTAATTCAGCATTCCAAAAAGTTCCCGTTTTGATTCCGGTTTCTATTAGTTTAAATATTCCGTTTGCAGAAAATTCAGTTGATAATGGTGCACCTTCAGTTGATAATTTTGTATTTACCCAACCTGGATGAATGGAGTTCACATCTATATTTCTATCTTTCAATCTTGCAGATAAAGTTTTCGTGTACATATTTAATGCAGCTTTAGACATTCTGTAAGCAGTTGAATCAATTTTTGACGTTGTATTCAGCGTTGCCATAATAGAAGAAATATTTAAAATTTTTCCGTTTTGATTTACTAAATCTAAAACAGTTTCGGTAAAATTCACAAGTCCAAAAACGTTCGTTTCAAAAGTTGATCTTAAACTTTCTAAATCTGGTTCTGTTTTATCTAAATCTGGCGCAATTCCGGCATTATTAACTAAAATATCAATTCCGTTAAATTTATTTCTAATTATTTTGTTCGCATTTTCAATTGACTTTTGATTTGTCAAATCTAATGCTACAACAAATAAGTTTTCAGACTTAATATTTTCAATTTTCCCATTTCTGGAAGTTCCAATTACATAATATTTTTCAGCAATTAGTTTCTCCGCTAATGCATTTCCAATTCCTGAATTTGCTCCTGTAATTAGGACAATCTTATTTTTAAAATTCATTTTTATTTTTTAGTTTTTTGGCAATATAGCACACAAAATACCCTCATTTGGCGAGTTTGTGGATTAAATATGTAAGATTTTTCGGTTTAACACAAATTTTCCAAATACAAAACCATCTTTAAATTCAGCCTAAACCCGTAATATTGCGAAGCGGTTAGCGGTGTTTTATTTATTTTTTTCTTACAATCAAGTGATAAACTAAACCCTCTCCGATAACATAATCTACGTATAAATTTTTTAATTCAAATGTTCTATTTTTCATACTCAATGATCCACTAGTATTTTTTTTAGTTACTCCATCTTTGTATAATATTTTTTCACGACCAATAAATCCTGCAGGAATGTAAAATTTTTTGGTTGCATAATCAATATATCCGTTATCACCTTTACTTATACCAATCAATTCATTCTTTAAAAGATTTTCATAAATATAGGCATCTTCATCTCTTTTCACAGTCCAACCATTGCTGATAGACTGTAAATAGGGTAATATTTTCGATTGATCTAAAAACATAATCTTTTCAATATCTGTAAATTCGATATCTCGATTTGAAATTTTAAAGAATTTTTGAACATTTAAATCTCCAGCAATTATTTTGAATATTTCAGGGCTTTCTAGTAAATATTTTATATCCACCTCTTGATTTTCACGAATACTTTCAAAGATTTGGTTATCAACTTTTGTTTTGAAGATTTTTACATCTCCATTTTTAGTTGAGAATTTTACAGTTAAACTATAAGATGTATTCGTTGAAGATCTTCTTTTTATAGTTGAAGAATATCCATTAATAATTTTAGCTTTTGTATCAACACCAATTGTCAAAATTTGATTGTTTATTTTTTCCTCTAGAGAATGTGACAAGAAGAATGCTCCGATAACTAACGTCAAAAAAGGAATAGTAATCAAAAAGGTTTTATTTTCTAATTTTGATTCTAGTATCTCCAAATTGAACAATTCTCCAAATGATTTAACACCAAAAATTGTCATAAAAACAAATACTGAACAAATAAATGATTCAAACAAAGCTAAATAAAATCCGTAAGAATTATAAAATGTAATTGGTGTGAGTAAAAGAAAAAAAATGAAGATAATTAATCCGATCATTATCCATTTTAAAGATTCTATTTTTAAATTAAAATTTTTCATATTTATTTGTTTTATAAAAACATCCGCTAACGTTCTCGCGCTACAGCGGGTTTGGAACTAAATTAAGATTTATTTTTCGGTTATCACTAATCTTCCAGATACAAAACCAATTTTAAATTAAGTCTAATACCCAAATTGCTTGAAGTGAGTGTTAACAGTAGTGCTTTTTTAGTTTAGTCCGTTTTCTTTTCTGAATTTAACAAAGTTATACAATAATGACAATATGTAAGAAATTGAAGGAGTGGAAAGCAAAATAAATGACAAAAATGTATCATTCAGATTTCTATTTACTAAAAATTGAATTAATAAAAGGAATAAAATTATTATTGGAATCCCAAAAAAAGATATCGCGCTTAGAATTAAGTTGTCGCTTATTTTTCTATTTACATTAAGTAAAGCTGTTAAAGACGATATAAAATTGACTACACAAAGAAAAAAAGTTAAAAGTACAAATATAAAATCTGCTTGTTTTGCTTCAAAGCCTTCAGTTGCTTGATAATTTGTCCACGCAATAACTAATGAAATAGTTAAAGAAAAAATAAAGGAATATAATAATTTTGTAAGAATCTCTTTGGTCATTTTAATATTTTTAACGTTTCATAATAGTATTACTGCCAACGTTCCCAAGCTACAGCGGGTTTTGCACAAAATTAAGCCCTATTTTCAGATTAGCCACTCGAGCGATAGCGAATAGACGAAGTAAATTATCTCAAATAAAAAACAATTTTTCCATTAAGCCAAGCACCCAAACTGCTTATAGCGTGTTTTACAGTACGTAACAATAAGTGTCAAACTACTTCCTGTTAATTTTAGTTTATTTTTTAATTTATACAAAGATTTATTTGAGTGTTTTCTACTTTTAAAAGCTTGTTTTTTTTGACTTTTATCAAAGTTAAATTTAATTTTTGAAAAAACTTTTTGCATCTATATTTCAGCTAAAGTTTCTTTTTTCAGCAATGTAAATTCAACTCACTGTTTATTTTTAGATTTCTACTTCTCAAAATAGTAGAGAAGCTTTTAGATGAAATTCTAAAATTCATTAAAGAATATCTTCTACTAAAATCCGAATTAATCAGCTATGTCTAATAATCAAGAATTTTTTTCTTCGGGTAAATTTTTCCAGTTTATGTATCCACGAATATTGATTACCAGAAACACGGCATTTCCAACTGCTGTACCTAAACTGTTCATTAAAACAAATCCTAGAAACATCCAAACTACATTTGAAATAGCAAAAATTATAAATCCCCATTTATTTTTATTACCTAGCATATAAACTGATAAAAGACTAAGTGATATTCCGAGCCAGTCGACTAAATAATATTCAAATATGTTTGCCATAAAATTATAAAATAATGTAAATTAAAAATTGCGTTAGGTTCTTGAATTCTCCTGAATCTGTAGAGCTATGCCCTGTAACGTCAACGCGCTACAAGCAGTTTGGGACTAAATTAGCAATATTTTTGGGATAAGCCAAAACTGCCAAATACAAAACTAATTTTAAATTAAGTCTAATTCCCAAATCTCACCAAGAGGTTAGCAGAGATTTTCTTTTTCATTTCCAAAAATTTTTTATTGACAAAGATTGTTTTTGCGTATCCTCTATATTATCATATTTATACAGATTATCCCAATATATTTTTCCGCCAATTTTAATAAACACCTTGTAATATCCTTTTTCAAGCGTTTCTATATTCAAACTAAATTCTTTAGAAGACTGTCCGTTGACCGAATTTTTTGAATTTAAAACAATTGATTTTTCATCGTAAAAATCGGAATTCAAAATGTTGCCAAATGTGAAATCTTGATAAATTTTTTCTGGATTTCCTTTTACAAACCATATATCAGTAACATTTTCTTGAGCCGAAATATAAACTTTATCTGTCGCTGGATTTGGATAAATTAAAAATTTATTATTTGTTAAAATATTTGCATTTCCAAGATGTAATAACATTTCTTTATTATCTCCAGTTTCTCTAAAATTAATTCCTGTAATTAGATTTAAAGACGTTTTTTCAGTTTCTTTAATAGTTTCTTCTTCGCTACAACTTATTGCTAAAATCGAAATAAGAATCAATATTTTATTTTTCATTTTTATTTTAAATTTAACTTAATATTATATAATCACTAACTTGTTAATCCGTATGTTCAAAACCTCTGTCAAGGTTCTAGCACTAAAGCAGGTTTTGAGACTAAATTAAGCCCGTTTTTTGGATTTGCCAAACCTCTCTAAAACAAGACCATTTTTCCATTAAGCCTGATTCCCGACTATTGCTTACTAGCTGTTATAGCCAGTTTTTTTTAATCGTTATTTCTGCCGTCATAAATGCTGGGATTCAAAACCTTTTCTAAATCGCCAATTTTGAGTAGATGTTCGATAGTCTGCTGAATACACTCCCTTGTTAGCTCCTTTACAAACAAGTCTGGAGGAATTTGATAAAGTCCGCTTAAATTCTGTCCTGATTTCTTGTCTTCTTCAATTGCTGTTTTTAAAAACTTATAAGTCCAAACATTAATTCCATAATGTCGTCCGTCTTCCAAGTCAACGTGAATATTGCAAAATTGATTTTCAATGTCCCAATTATTCGGGTCAACTTCTTCAAACTCTAGCCACAGCTTAAAATTAATTTTTGTCGCTTGCTTATTCATAGATTTTTGCACCTTTTAAAATGTCCGCAAATATGGACCAGTCTGCTTTGTCAGCATTTGCATTTAGCTTCATATTGTCGTAATAGCCTTGAATATCTTCGGTATATGCACTCAGTGCTTCCAAAAAGTCAGGCAAAGTTTTGTTTTCCCAACTTTCAGGATTGTTCAAAAAGTCCTTGCGTAATAAATCAAGAAACTTAATGAAAGTTTGTCTGTCCGTTACTTTAAAGTCGTTAAGTGTGTCGTTCATAAAATTGGCTATAACTTTAATATAAACGAAACAAACCTTCTTATACACAACCAAACATGTGGAAATAATCTAAGGTTTGTTTCGCTTTGCGTTTTTCAAATATAAACAAATTTTCCTACTATTTAATAAAAAAATCATCAACTGAAAACTGGGCTTGCGTGAAGGATGGCAGCGAAAATCCTTTGTGTTTTTTCTTTAAAAACACAAAGATTGTAGTGTACAGCCTGACCCGAAGTTTTTCACGGAGGGGCACGCTCAAGGACTAAAAATAAAAGATCTAAAAAAACAAATCCGCTACTTACTGAAAAGGAGCGGAATCATCCAACTATAAATCTAAAAAAAACTACTAACTAAACTCTTTATCAGGATTGTATCCTAAATACGGCATGGCGGTTTCATTGAAGATTACGCCGTATTCTTCTAACTCTTTTAAAATAGGCTCGTATACTTCCTTGCGAATGGGTAATTGTACGCCTGGCGTGGTAATTTTGCCATTCAGGATTAATAATGTGGCCATGGCAACGGGTAAACCTACGGTTTTGGCCATGGCGGTATAGGTTTGATCGTCACCAAGACAAACCATTTTTGCATCTATTTGTTCTTTTTTACCGTTTATCTCGTAGCCAAATTTATGGTACATGACAATCATGTCTTTGTCCTCTTCTTGTAAGGTCCAGCTATCGGTTAATATTTTCTCTAATATTTGGGCTGGTGTGGCATTTGTTAAACCCACTTTTTTGTTGGGATTGAACAAATCAAGTTCTAATAATTTGTCCCACATGATGTCGTCTTGGTCAATCTTGAGAATCAAACGGGTTTTTATTTCAACCGAATCGGTAGGATGATACGGCAAAAACGAGTTGACAAATTCACGGTAGCTCATGTTCTCGGAATTTTCCATGATGTAACTGTCATCGGTCATGCCAAGTTGTACGAACATGTTCCAAGCTTTAGAAAAACCAACTCTACGGATGGTGCCACGGTACAAGGTAAGTACATCATCTAGCCCGTATACAGAGCGGTATTTTAGGGAATCTCTGTTAGAATACGCCTCAAAACGACCGTAACCTTCTACTTGCAAAAACTCGGTTCTACGAAACAAATTGCAATACGGTATGTACTTGTAGGTGCCTTCTTGAATAAACTTTGCAGCGCCTCCCTGACCTGCCAGCACCACATTGCGCGGCGCCCAAGTAAATTTATAATTCCACAAGTTTGTGTCTGATTCAGGTGCTACTAATCCGCCGCAAAAGGACTCAAACAAAATCATTTCACCACCTTTCTCCTTAATTTCATCAATCACTTTCATGGCACTCATGTGATCAATTCCAGGATCAAGTCCGATTTCGTTCATGAAAATAAGATTGTTTGCTTTAGCCTGAGCATCTAATTCTTGCATGGCATCACTCACGTATGAGGCCGTAACTAAGTGTTTTTTGTACGTGATACAATCTTTAGCCACTTGAATGTGCAAATGTGCGGGCAGCATTGAGATTACAATGCTGGCATTTTGAATGGCTTGTTGCCGTTGCTTTTCATCAAAGATATCAAGGGCGATTGCGGTAGCATTAGGATGGTTGTTGGTTTTTTTCTGGGCCAAAGCCAATGACAAGTCACCAATAACGAGATGCAACTGCTCTTGTTCCGATTTTTGAAGCAAATACCGAATTAAAGAAGAGGCCGATCTTCCTGCGCCAATGATTAAAATTGTTCTCATTTTTATATATTTATAACACAAACATACATAATTGTTGTATTTATAACAAATGAAGTATGATTATTTTATTTAAAACCTACAAATACAGCTTCTTTTTTAACATGCGTTCGCCAAAACAAAGGCCTCAAAAACTTTTAATTTCATTTGATATCAAATACTTTTGTACTAAATACAAGACCCATGAAAAAAAGAATCATAGCCAGCGGTGCAATTTTAGGAATGATTGCTATAATTTTAGGAGCTTTTGGCGCGCATGCCTTGAAAAAAGTTTTATCGATAGATCAATTGGTAACATTTGAAACTGGAGTTCGGTACCAAATGTATCATGCTTTGTTTTTACTTTTCATAGGGAACTATGATGCTCTTTCACAAAAAAAGCAAAAAGCAATTTATTATTTAGTGCTTTCGGGCGTAGCATTATTCTCAGGATCTATCTATCTTTTGGCTACCAACAACCTCACTACTTTCGATTTTAAAATTATAGGATTCGTAACGCCAATAGGCGGTCTCCTACTAATTATTGCTTGGTTTATATTATTAGCATCAATATTTGATAAAAAATCACAAAATCATCAGAATTAAAGACTAACTGAAATTTAATTTCTACTTTTGTAGTCTATTAAATGTAACTATACACACTAAATTTATGGACAATACTATGCATTTCTCGCAATCGATTTCGTTAACAGATTTAGGAATTGAAAACGTAAACATTCATTACCAGTTATCTCCAGAAGAATTACACAATATTACAATACAATCAGGTCAAGGAGTTGAGAGTTCTACAGGAGCTTTAGCCGTAAACACAGGAGAATATACAGGCCGTTCTCCACAAGATCGTTTTATTGTGCGTGATAGCATCAGTGAAGATAAAGTATGGTGGGGTAAAGTAAACATTCCGTTTGAGCCTGCTGCTTTTGAAAAACTATACAATAAAGTAACTGCTTACTTATCAAATAAAGAAGTTTATGTACGTGATTCTTACGTATGTTCTGATCCAAATTACAGATTGAATGTACGTGTGGTAACCGAAACTCCTTGGGCAAACTTGTTTTGCTACAATATGTTTTTAAGACCTGAAGCATCAGAAATAGCTACTTTTACACCAGAATGGACGGTACTTTGTGTACCAAGTTTTATGGCTGATCCAGCTGTAGATGGTACACGTCAAAGTAATTTTGCCATATTAGACTTTACTAAAAAAGTAGTTTTAATAGGCGGTACAGGATATACAGGAGAAATGAAAAAAGGAATTTTCTCTGCATTGAATTTCATTTTACCAGTTTTCAAAAACACATTGCCTATGCATTGCAGTGCCAATGTGGGTGAAAAAGGAGATACGGCTATCTTCTTTGGTTTGTCTGGAACAGGAAAAACAACTTTATCAGCTGATCCAGATCGTAAATTGATTGGTGATGATGAGCACGGATGGACTAATGAAAATACTGTTTTCAACTTTGAAGGAGGTTGCTACGCCAAAGTAATTAATCTTAGCGAGGAAAACGAACCAGATATTTTTAGAGCTATTAAAAAAGGAGCTATTCTTGAAAATGTAGTATTTAGAGAAGGTACCAATGAAGTAGATTTTGAAGATGTAAGCATCACTCAAAACACACGCGTAAGCTACCCAATTACACATATAGACAATATCCAGCCAGGATCTATAGGTAACAATCCTAAAAACATATTTTTCTTGACGGCTGATTCATTTGGTATTTTGCCTCCTATTGCAAAATTGACTCCAGGTCAAGCAGCGTACCACTTTATATCTGGTTATACCGCTAAAGTTGCCGGAACAGAAGCAGGAGTAACAGAACCACAGCCTAATTTTTCGGCTTGTTTTGGAGCACCATTTATGCCTTTGCACCCAACAAAATACGCTGAAATGTTAAGCAAAAAAATGAAAGATGCTAATGTAACGGTTTGGTTGATCAACACAGGTTGGACAGGTGGAGCTTACGGAGTAGGAAGCCGTATGAAATTAAAATACACAAGAGCCATGATCACAGCAGCACTTAACGGTGAGCTTGATAATGTTGCTTATGAAAACCACAAAGTTTTTGGAATTGCAAAACCACAATCATGTCCTAATGTTCCTAGTGAAATATTAAATCCTAGAAATACTTGGGAAAACCCAGAGCTTTACGATGAAAAAGCATTAGAACTTGCTCAAAAATTCAAAGAAAATTTTGCGAAATTTGAAGAATTTGCCAATCCAGAGATTATGGCAGGTGCTCCACTAGCATAAGTTAATTATAATTCAACACTTGTAAAGCCGTTCGTAAAGAGCGGCTTTCCTTTTTTTATGTGGTAAGATAAAAGAAATCAACATTTTAGCATGTGATTCGTTTTTTGGCGTTAAATTTGTAAGTAATCAAAACGTCCTTGTGACAAAAACACAAATCAATCAAAACAATCTACAATCATGTTAAAACAATTTTTTATTCTATGCTCAGGCGCAGACAAAGACCTTCTAGAAACGTGTTCAGAAGGTGAGCAAACAAAATATGTAGGGATAGGCGCCACCGTATTTTTTACAGCTGTTATGGCTTTTTTAGCCAGTGCTTATGCCCTATTCACCGTATTTGACAGCATTTATCCAGCAATTGCTTTTGGAGTTGTCTGGGCTTTTCTTATTTTTAATTTGGATCGTTTTATTGTTTCTACTATTCGAAAACGAGATCAGTTTGGTGCCGAATTTTTACAAGCTACACCCCGAATCATTTTAGCGATAATTATTGCCATTGTAATCTCGAAACCCTTAGAAATTAAAATTTTCGAGAAGGAAATCAATACTGTTTTGTTGAAAGAGAAAAATGCGATGGCTCTAGCCAATAAAAAAGAAGTAGCTAACTATTTCAAAAGCGATTTAGACAAAAACAAAGCCGAAGTAGACAAGTTAAAATTAGAAATAACAACCAAAGAGAAAGAGGTTAATACTTTATACGAAACCTATATCAAAGAGGCCGAAGGAACAGCAGGAACCAAAAAGTTAGGCAAAGGTCCTGTTTTTAAAGAAAAAATTGCCAAGCATGATTTGGCCAAAAAAGAACTAGACACTTTACAAAAAACCAATTTGGCCAAAATTGCCGATATGGAAAAGAGTACAAAAACTTTACAAGCTGATTTAGACAAAAAAGTTACCGAAACTCAACCTATTATTGATGGATTTGATGGTTTAATGGCCCGAATCAATGCTTTGAACAAACTGCCTTGGCTGCCATCGTTTTTTATAATGTTGCTATTTTTAGCGATTGAAACTTCTCCTATTATCGCCAAATTATTAGCACCAAAAGGCGAATACGATTTTAAATTAGAAGATCTTGAAACCGCCTTAAAAGCAACCATTGAACAAGACAAATACCAACGTTCTTTGCTGGTAAAAACAAGTGAAAGCATGCATAACAAAGTATATGCTGACATCGCAGAAGATAAAAAACTGTATGATTTACAGCGCAAAAACGCCACTGATTTACTAGAATTGCAATCTAATAATTTTGTAGAAAAACAGAAAAGAACACTTTAAAAAAAACCATTAGACATAAAAAAGGTCCTAAAGTCAAAAGTAAATTATCTTTTGACTTTAGGACTTTTGACTTTAAGACTCCAACACTATTACATGTGACTCAAGATTTCTTTCTTGAAGGCGTCGTATTCGCCTTGTAAAATCAAGCCGTTATCGAGTAGTTTTTTATAATTCTGTAGTTTTTCAAACAATTCGTCTTGAGATAAACTGGCAAGTCCTGCTTCCTTACTTGATTCTGGGACTGCTTGCGCTTGTTCATTTTCATAATTATACACTGGTGGCTGTGCTACAGGCATGATTTCGGCAAAACTGGTTACTTCTTCGGTTTCCATCTCCTCTATGATTTCAGCATCAGGAATAACCGCAGCTGGTTGTGCTTCCTCAACAGTTATTGCACTTACCGCGCCTGTTTTTAAAATATCAAGTTGCTCCTTGGCATACGTAAAAATTTTACGGGCTTGTATTTTTGGAATATAATCAATAGATACTTCCATGTTGGTTCTAGTTGTAAATGAAAACTCTGACCCTAGAATGTTTTCCTTAACGAAAGTTCCCTCTATTTCATCCCAAGTATAATCAATAAAATTCATAGACAACCCAAGGTTTTTAGGCTGACAAATAATGATTCGTTTGTTTGTTAGAACAATACTATCTGGTAAGACTGTAATAGCTGGTTTTTTTTGAACCGCTATATAACCTACCTCTTCGTTTTTCATTAATAAATCACTCAGCTTAGCAGCAATTTTTTCGATTGCTTTTGGGTCTTGGTCTTCGTTTAAAAATTTTTTAATTTGATCTATCATTTTGTTTACAGTAGTTTTAGACTTTGTATTAATACGCTGTCAAAAGTAATACCAATTTTATTTTTTTGCACTCATGGTGTGTAATTTTGTCTCCTTATATCTCAATTTAATTATTAATTATCTATAGTGAATAGCAATTTGGCCTATTTGAAACACAATTTTCAAGGAATCTTTAAAAGAAAGTTTAGATCCATCAGCATGAATCCATCTTTTTAAGGGCTGTTCGCACACTAGCTTTTTAGTTTCTTCGTCCCCGTACACTTGCTTCATTCGCATTAAAATTTCTACATCAAACAACCACTTGGTCAAAAACTTGGTTTGAAAGGTTTTTTCAATCACATCTTTACTCATGATTTTAGCACCACATTGCGTGTCATTGAATTCCATTCCAATTGTTTTTCGAATGATAAAATTAATGATTTTACTAATAATGGCGCGAGCAGATTCCTTAGTAATATCAGCACCCATACGAGCCATTCTGGAACCACTAACGAATTTGAAATTTGATACTGATATTGTTTTTACAAGATCATGAAAATCTTCAAAATCTGTAGATAAATCAGCATCTAAAAAACCAATATAGTCAAATTGATCTTGCTTGGCTAGGTGAAGCATCCCTAATCGGACTGCTTCGGCTTTTCCTCCATTTTTTTCACAATCATAAATACTAATGTGATCTTCATTTCCTTCTCTTAATTTTTCAAGAACTTCCAGCGTTTTATCTTTACTTCCATCATTTACAAAACACAAATGGTATCCTAAATTTGAATTAATGAAAGTTTTGAAGTCGTCCCCTAACAAGCGAAGCTCCTCATTATAACAAGGAATTACAACACCAATACAGTTGTTCTGAATGATCTGGTTTTTCTGAGTTATTTTAGCCGGTTTACCACCCACACCTATCAACCTTTTTACACGCGCTCCTATCTCACTTAGACTGAGAGGTTTTTTCATGTAATCATCAACCCCTAAATCAAATCCTTTCACAATAATATCCTCCTCTGTATTACCAGATAAAATCATAACGGGAGTGTTGTGCCCTCTAATTACTTTTATGTGTTTTGCAATTTCAAGACCATTATGAGAGTCTAGCTCTTCCTTGGTTATTTCTTTTTCGCTTGAATATGGCATATTAATGTCGGCAATGACAAGATTGGGCAAGTGTAAATCATAGCTTTTTATTCCGTCAGAAATGGTATTGGCTGAAAATACTTCGTAACCTAAATCAACAAGGCTTTTTTCTAAAGAGAGTATCACTAACTCTTGATCGTCAATAATTAATATTTTCATACGTATGAATTTAAAGATAGATTGGTTGAAGTAAATATATCAAATTTGAATCAATAACACAATAAAATCTAAGAGTTAATGCCGCTGTAGTTACTTAATTATCAGTTTAATTAATACATTTACATAATCATCAATTTTCAGCCATTGTCAAAGGAAAAATCAAATAAATATTTAATTGCTGCCCTACTTATAGGAGTGGTTTTTCATGGTAGTGCCATATTTTTCACGCTAGAAAGTACGTATGATGCATTGATTCACATGTTTTTTGCTAATCATTATGCTACTAGTTGGTTTGAACCCTGGAATTACAGCTGGTACACAGGATTTACAGTAATGGGTTATCCTCCACTAGTACATCAGGCAATAGGATTGTTATCTTTATTAGGTGGTTTAAAGTTTGGTTTGTTTACACTGGCCATTATTGGTATTCTTTTGTTCATAACAGGGGTTTACCGCTATACCCTATTGATTACTGCCGATAGAACAGTAGCTGGTTATGCTGCCCTCGTGGCCGTATTCTCGTCATCATTTGTAGAAACCTTGCATATTTTTGGACAATTGCCCAGCATTGTTGGTGTATCAATATTAATGCACTGTATGCCCGAAATCTATCTTTGGATAAAAACTGGCAAAATCAAGAACCTTCTTAGTGCCTTTTCATTACTTGCAGTAACCATTTGCTCTCATCATGTTACTCCTATATTTGGAATGGTTTTTTTTATTTTCCCTTTGATAGGTACTGTTGTTATGGATGTATCTCGGGAAAAGGTAAACTCCTATAAAGAAATAAGATTCAAATTATTTGTACAAACCTTGTTCAAACTCTTAAAAAGGATTATCATTTTTGGAGCTGGTTCACTAGTGCTTATTGTCTTTTGTATTTTTCCGTATTGGGTAAATTCTAAGGCAAATCCTATAAATCAAGTGCCAATACCCCATGGCAGCCGCGATAATTTTCTAGAAGTAACTTCATCTGGGTTAATGTTTTTTGTCATACCATGGGGAATCTTATTTTTTATTTTACCTTATGTATTTTACCGCTATTTCAGCAAAAGATACATTTGTTTTGGATTGTCAATCACTTTGCTCACCATACTAGGGACGGGAGGCACAACGCCAATACCACTTAAGGTTTTAGGAGAAAATGCTTTTAACATTCTTACGCTTGACCGTTTTACCCTTTGGGCTTCAATTATGAGTTTACCCATGTCTGGAGAGTTTGTGTACCGGTTGATTGAAGGGGATTTAAAAACTGCTATTCAGAATAAATTTGGGAACATTTACCACCGGATTTTGGGTGCAGCCTTTGCAGGATCTTTTTTATTTTTTGCCAGTTTTACAATTACTCTTGGTTATTTTAGACCTTTTCAACCTCAAAAGATAAACACGCTTCCGCTAGTCAACTTTTTAAATCAAGATCAACACGATCAATGGCGGTATTTACCCTTAGGTTTTGGGGATCAAATGGCAACGTTATCCTCACAAACCAATGCCAAAACGGTTGATGGAAATTACCACTCAGCCCGGAGATTACCCGAGCTTACCTCACGGGCTATAGAACGACTTGAGAATTCTAAGTTTAGAGGTATGGAAGGAATTGGTTCTTTACAACAATTCTTAACCGTACCCGAAAAATACAATTTAAAATATGTGTTTTCGAATGATAAATTTTATGACCCCATACTTTATTTTTGTGGATGGCACCGCCTTTCTCAGTTAGAAAACGGCATTATGGTTTGGGAACGACTTAATATTGCTCCGTTACCAAAAGTACTCCCTAAAGATGAAGTTCCAGTATACCTTAAACTAATGTGGGGCATTATACCAATACTTACCATTATCATAGCGTTTATAGTAAATGTACAAAGTATTTTTTTTAAAGCGTTGAAATTAAAAAACGAACCAAAACCCGATTTTTTTAAGTTTAACATTTCTTACACCCAATTCCCCTTAAAACTAATATCAATTTTACATGTTTGGGTTTTTCTACTATTTGCAATTATAGCCTTTAGCGGATACAAAACGTACATTGCCAATTCTAATCAATTAAATCCTGAAAATGTAGTAAAGAGCTACTATGATGCGCTGGATTTTAAGTTTTATGAAAAAGCCCATTCGTTTATTGACCCAAAAAGCAAACTTTCTATATCACAATTCATGCTGGAAACATCTGTAGCAGATGGGATTTTAAATTCGTATGCTAAACTTGATGCCATAGAAATTCAAATTGTTAAAAAAACAGATCAGAGAACTACGCTAGTTGCCAAAACAAAATGGATTACACCTTTAGAAATCATCAATAAAGATTACTATCACGAAACTATCAAACGCAACGGAAAATGGTTTATACTTCCTCAAAAAACGCCATTAGACATACCGCCAGATCAATTTTTATCTAGCAATTTAACGGAGTATTACAAACAGGGTCGACGAAAAATAACCACACAACAAACCTATCATGAAGATGTATTAAAGCAACCTGAGCTTGAAATACTTTCGGCAAAATTAATCAAGTACAACAATGAATACGTAATTATAGGAGAATTACAAAACATAGACAATAGTCCAGCTGATGTTATTGTCAAATCTACTTTATACAATAAGTACGATAAAGAATTAGCCACATTCAATGCTAAAGACGTTATCAAACATAAAATTTTACCCAAAGAAACGACTAGTTTTAAGGTAAATTTTGAAGAGGTGTCTTGGTTGAAAAAAGAGGCTAACAAGCCTACAACTTTTAACCCTAATGAATATACCCCTAAAAATATTGCCGAAACACCATCTAACTTTGATATTCAATCAGCAGGAAATGTTGCCATAACAGATTTTTATATACAAGTAGCCCTGTCAGACCTTGTAGTAGAAAATAACCATCTAAAGGGAACGCTTTTTAATTATGGGATTCAAGAAGTAACTGTTCCAGAATTGATTGTATCTTATTACACTAAAGAAAAAGAACTTTTATATGTTGATCATTATTTTGTTAGGGAAGGTGTTCGGGTGCAACGCAAGCAATATTTTGATTATAAACTCCTTGACTTGACGAACTGTAAAATTATTTTATCATCATTAGAAAATTGCTTTGTAAATGGTTTACCTAATAAAGATCTGGCACAAACTATTGTTCCCAATAGAAACAAGGTCATGGAGAAAGAACTTTTACAAAAAGTAAATGGAAAAGGTTTTGGTTATGTAAAAATTGAATTGAATAACTATATTGGTAATCCTAAATAATGAAAAAAATAGCAGTCATACTCCTTTGTATCTGTTGCCTAGTTGTTTTTGCAGTTGTAAAAACAACTAGCACTGCAGCTACAATTACATTGGATACATCCCAAAAAAAATTTACTGCGGGAACCCCAATACTACTACAGTTTTCTTCACTAAAAGCGGTTAAAAACGCTGATTTATTTTTGATTCATTCTTACGGAAAAACAATCGTTAAGGGAAAAGTTGACAAGAATAAATTGCGGTTTAGTATTCCCGAATTATATGCCAAAAAAACAGGAACCGTTTCTTGGTATCTTATCCAAGATAGAAAGAATATTGCGGCTGGACAATTTGAAATTGTTCCTAATGATGTCACGCCTACTTTGATTGAAAATTATTTGGGTCCAACTACCATTCTCACAGGACAAGACCATTACACGATGATGGTTGCAATCCCCACGGACAGTTATGACAACCCAAAAACAGACAACACCACTGTGTTTATAAAAGATCAATTCCTAGATAACATTACTGTTACCACTAAGAAAACGGCTGATTTTATAGCATGGAAAAACATTTACTCCAGAACAATATCAGGAAAGATGCTCATTTCAACACAATGCAATACGGCATTATCAAAGGAATTTGAAACCGAAATTACGCCATCAATAGCCACAAACTTTACTATTGATTATGCTAGGAACCATCAATTTGCAGATGGAAACCAAATTACCAAACTAAAAACTTCGATTATTAAAGATCAATTTGGCAATTTAGTAGGAGATGGTACCCTAGTTACATTTCAAGTAACTACAAAAAATAATAATTTCCTAAAAACATTTGCAGCCACTATAAATGGTGTGGCTATTGCACAGTTATTGCATCCTGATCATCAAGAAATTTATACGGTAAAAGCCTATGTTACGGGCATGGCCGAGAGCAGACCCATTCAAATTGCGTATCAAGCACTGATAAGAGATTTTCCTTATCAGTTTCTTGAAAAAAATCGGAAAATTGTGGTAGGGCCATTAACCAGTTTCATGAACCAAATAGTTCCAGATGGAATAAAAGTAGAACTAAAAATATTTCATAAAAACAAATTAATAGAAACAAAAATTGTTGAAAGTGCCAAAGGATTAGCTACATTTATACTATTGCCTCCTTTTTACAAACAATCCGCTTATCAATTTGAAATTACCACTCTAGGCATCACCAAGAAAACCGAAACCATACCGTATGAAAATTATCAATAACCGAAATATTTACAAAGCGGCCTTTATACTATCCTTTATCGTGATTAGTATTTTTACGCTATTTGGTATGGCAAAAATTCTGGATTACTTGAATACTGGTGCTGACAGAAGTGCCATGTTACACCTTGAAACAAAAAGTGAGGATGTCTACTTACCCAAAGTAACCTGGACCAAACTTGAAAATCCAGCGCGTGAAATGGAGAAAAATACATTAGGAAAAATTGAACGGGACTACCTCTTTTCTTGGCACATAAAAAACAAAGCCTTACAAAATAACACTCCAAAAGGCATTGACGATTATTATACCATGAACACGCGTGATAATCTATACAAAGTCATTCAAAACAACAAAGCCCAAAAAATTACAATTGAAAACACCACACTAAAACATTTTCCCGAATTAGAATTCTACAGTGAAGACGGGCAACTAGTTGTTTTTACAGATAAAAACGTGATTGAGTTTCAAAAAATTTACTTGAATAAAAATTTACTCACTACGGTACAAGACACCGCAACATACAAAGTAATGATGC
Organism: Flavobacterium sp. GNP011; assembly: GCF_056428925.1. NCBI lineage: Bacteria > Pseudomonadati > Bacteroidota > Flavobacteriia > Flavobacteriales > Flavobacteriaceae > Flavobacterium > Flavobacterium sp. GNP011. The sequence goes on from NZ_JBWJVJ010000002.1 coordinate 288,673, forward strand.
TGCTTGAAGATGGATACTGGCGTGTGCGTCATTTTCAAAAAATGGAACCTTCTCCATTTGTTAAAGACTCCATACAACCAGAACCCGAGTACAGTATTCAAGAGGATAAAATCCTTAAAAACAAAAAACAATTTGTTATCAAAGGTATTAATTACTATCCAAAAAATTCAGCTTGGGATACCTTTGGGAAACACTTTAACAAGGATACTATTGCAAAGGATTTTGACATCATCAAAAAATCAAATTTAAACTCTATACGGGTTTTTATTCAATACGATGATTTTGGGAAAGCCAACATTATCCCAGAAAAATTGGAAAAGCTTAAAACCCTTTTAGATTTGGCAGCAGCCAAAAATCTTGGGGTTATGGTAACTTTATTTGATTTTTACAGTGACTATTCTTTAGACAGCTGGACCTTAACACACAGGCATGCAGAGCAAATAGTATCAACATTTAAAGACCATAAAGCAATCATAGCTTGGGATTTAAAAAACGAGCCCAATTTAGATTTTGAAAACAGAGGTAAAGAAAATGTTTTGCAATGGCTTGACCACATGATTACGGTAGTTAGAGAAAATGACCCCAAACACTTAATTACAATTGGCTGGTCAAACTCTGTAGCGGCCTCACAACTGGCTGATAAAGTAGATTTTGTTTCGTATCACTTTTACAATGATATAAAGCACCTTGAGTATGAAACCAATACTTTAATCAAAACAGTTAAGAAACCGGTTGTAATTCAAGAATTTGGAGTTCCTTCTTACGGCGGGATTTGGAATTTATGGGAAAGTAGTTTAGAAAATCAAGCCCAATATCACCAAAAAATGCAAGCGTATTTCAAGAAAAACAATTATTCCTTTATGTCCTGGACATTGTATGATTTTCCAAAAGTACCGGATCAAGTTGCTGGAAAATGGCCTTGGCAAAAAAACAGGCAAAAACAATTTGGGTTTATTGATGTTAAAGGAAAAAACAAACCCGCGTACAAATACATTTCGAATTAAAATTTAGATTTTATAATTTTTTGGAATGTTTTCAAATACATGTCTGTAATTGTTGCCATAGATAAAGCGCTTGCTGCTTTAAAGTTCTGCATAGCAATTGATTTTCGATTTGCATCATCATTAATTATTTTCTCTATTGCAGTTGCAAGTGATTCAGCACTTTCAGGATTAAAAAACTCGCCTTTATACCCCTCTTCTTCTACTAGTAATGCTAAATCTCCCAGATCTGGCATGACTACAGCTTTGCCATAACTACCTGCTTGATGTAACACCCCAGAACTCCCTGTGGTAGAAGTGTACGGAAAAGCAACAACTGTACTGTTTCCAAAGATTACGGGTACATCTTTCTCCTCAACATATCCTGTAAATCGAATACCAGGAATATCTTTGTATTTTTCTTGAACACTCACTAAATAGCCAGGCGTATTAGGACTATCAGTACCTGCGACAACTACTTCTATGGCTTCTGAACTACGTTTTCTAATAATTATAGCTGCTTCTATCAAAATTTCGACTTTTTTATAGGTTCCAAATTTCCCAAAAGCCATAATTTGTTTTGGTCCTGGAACTAAGTCAAACGAGGGTTCGTCAATGGTATCAAAAGTTCCATGTGGTACTACAATAACATTATTTACTTTGTATTTCTTTACCAGTACCTCTACATATTTGTTGATAGTTACTGCCACGACATCAGACTTTAATATAAATTTGGTCAATGAAGTGCCTACAAAATTATAGAAACGTTGCGCTAGTTTATTATCTGTAAAACCAGCACTCTCCAGATCAACTTGCTCTAGGATGTTGTGTAGCAAGGAAACTGTTGGGATAGAATTCAATCGTAAAACCGAAGGAATCATGAGTCCTAAAGCTGCAGGAACCTTTTTATCGCCAAATTTCATGAATTGCAAATTAATCAAAACAGCATCTGGTTTTTCAGCACGTATGGCATCCATGATAGAAATAATATTGGTGTAACTATTAAATGACCAGCATTCCCTCACCTTAACTTTATCACTGTTTTCAAAGTCCAGTTGCTTAGCATCTTGAGTTTTATCACACAGTAAAATCACCTCTGAGATTTCATTTTTTTGTGCAAAATTTTTAACTAAATGATATCCATATTCGTTAAGAGTTACTTTACTTGGTGGAAAAGCTGTGATTACGGCTACTTTCATGTGCTTTAAATTTGGTTTAATAATTAGGCATTGGTTATTTACTGTAATGAAATACGATTTTTATAAAAGAAATATAACAATTGGAAAAAAAGCAAGGTTACCATGGCAATAATTTGCATGTGAACCACTTGTTCCAAAGAATTGTGGTAAAAAATAATTAAACCGATTTGTGCAGAACCCAAAACAGCCGAGACTACTACAGGAATGTATTGATTTAAGGACAAATAGTAATAGGCAAAAATATTAGCCACTGCAAAAAGTGAGGTTGCAAGCGCATACTTCCAAAGTAAGTAAGAGATAGAAACATAAGCTTTACCAAACATGATTTGCACTACGAAATTTGGAAATATAGCGGTAAACAAAACAATAAAGGAAGATAAAACTACAATATAACTCACATATTTAAGCAAAATAGGAAGCGTATCCTGATTGTCTTTTTTCATTTGAATCACTTTAGGTAACAAAAGCATTACAAACATCCAAGCCACAAAATACACCACGCGCCCTATTAAGGCAAGTGATGCATACAAACCCGCATCAGTATTACTAAAATAATGTTTGACTAATATAATATCACTATTATTTATAATGATTTGAGTACACTCATAAAAAGCGGTCAAGGCAAAAAAAACAACAATCGATTGATGATTAATTGTTGTGGCACACAAAGGATCTAATTGCTTGAAAATTGCTTTTTGAAAAGGGATTAATCCCGCAACAAAAGACAGTAAAATACCCACAGAGACTACAACAGAACTAGGAATTGAAGTAAATATAAATAATACCGGAATTGTAAACAACAACCTACTCCCCATTTCGGTTTGATATGTTGTTGCCAGTTTTGAAAGACTATTTTGACCTTGATACAAACCTCTGTTTACACTCATTACAAAATACAAGGGAACACCTATCCCAAAAATATAAAACATAGACGCAGTTTGAGTATGAAAAAGAACCTGCAATTCGCGATAAAAAACAACAATAATGATACCCAAAACAATACCCAAAATAATTGCATATTTCAAGATAAACTTCAGGAATAACAATAATTGATTGTCTTTAAAAAGTACTGCATATTTAGCGGATACTATTTGAAACGTCATCCCTATAAAAGATAGTATGAGCAGTAAGGTGATTAATATAGCCGCATCAGAAAATGCTTCGGGACCTAAAAGCCTACCCAAAATTAAATTGTACAAATAATTACCTCCGTTTACCAATAATATGGTCAACATAAAAAGCTGTTCTGGACCTAATGTTTTTGGAATTCTTGAGGTAATACTATTAATTAATTTCATTTAGTCCACATTTTAAATTTAAAATTATAGTAATAAATAATTAGAATCCAAAGCATCAAAACAAGCTGAAATACATTTGTTTTTTCTACCGATGATGAAAAAGGATTTATCATCCTTTTGTGCTTTTTCATATATAGCCAGAACATTTCGGGTAGTATACGCATCCATAGATTCTACTTTTTCAAATGAAACTACAATACCATTTGAAGTAGAGAGCAAACTGTTTAAATGATTTTCTAAATATACACTGTTTTCTGAACTCAACAATCCCTTAATTTCATAAACCCCAGAATTATACGTTATATGTACTGCCATGTAATTTGTATTGAAATTAAAATTTTTTCTTTGTCAAATGTCGCACATTATTAAAAACAAGCATTAATACTTAGATGAATAACCTAAAAGTGTAGACGAAATATTACGATTTAATACTTAACTTGCAATAACGAATCTTACACCTTACAACTATGAATTTACTACAAAAAATTGCGCTTGTATTTATTAGTCTACTTAGTTTTACACTACAAGCTCAAGACATGAATGTGGGATTTAGCCATCTAGAAAAAGGAGAATTTGCAAAAGCAGAACTTTTTTTTAAAGATATCCTTAAATACTATCCAAAAAATAAAACAGCCCGACTATGCTATGCTAGAGCCATAGGTTTAAACAATCAAGCTCCTGCAGCACTTGAAAATTTCATTCAATTAAAGAGTGAATATCCCGGAGATTTAGAAATAGAATTAAATTATGCCGAATCTTTGCTTTGGAACAAAAAATTTGACGAGGCTAAAGTATTTTATAGCGAGCTTGTTCAAAAAAACCCAACTAATTTTGTAGCGCATCTTGGCTTTGCCAATACCTTATCCAATTTAAAAGAATATCAAAACGCACTAGCAAACGTAAACAAAGCCCTAGAATTGTCAGCTGCAAACCCAGGTGCTTTGGTTTCCAGAAAATATATTAAATTAGGGTATGGTTACCAATATGTGAATGAAAAAAAATACGCAGAAGCCGAGGCGTTTTATGATGAAATCCTAGTTGATTTTCCATTAGATAAAGAAACTCTGATGAATAAGGCTAATATGTACCTCATCACAAAAGATATTGCCAAAGGAAATGCGGTGTACCAATTACTATCAAAAGACCATCCCGTACTGGCTTTAAATGGACTTTCACTTCTAGCACACATTGACAATAAAGAAAAAGAGGCCTTAAAACTAGCTACTGAATCCTTATCCTTATCGCAAAACATAAGTGATGAAAGTTTAAAAAAACAAACTCAAGAGCGATATGCCCAAGCCTTGATTTGGAATAAAAAATACAAAGAAGCTAAAGTATATATTGAAGCATTACAATTGAAATACCCCAATGAAAACTGGGTTTTGTCACTAGCAGCAACGCTGGATATTTACAAAAGTAATTTCCCAGATAGCATCACTTATTATAAAAAAATTTTAGAAAACGACACAAAATCATTTGATGGTAACTTAGGTATTGCCAATGCTTACAAAGCATCTGGTGAGACAAGTATGGCGTATCAGGCAGCTATCACTACTTTATCCATTTTTAATAATCAAGGAGATGCACTTCAATTTATAAAAAAAATGAAAGAAGATTTTACTCCTTTTATCGAAGAAAAATTAAGCTACTCTTTTGATAATGGTAATAATACAGCTATAGCCACAAGAACAGCTGTTACAATACCTTTGTCTATAAAATGGACCGTAAATGCAACCTATCAATACCGTAAAACTGAAAATACAGTTACATTGAAAAATGCACAAAGTAATGATTACTTGATTGGAGCAAGTTATCAATTTCATCCTAAAATAAGTTACACCTTTGAGACTGGGGTAAATACTGCAAGTTCATTGACTTCTAATTACAACCAACTTTTATTGCATACTTATTTCAAGATGAAGCCTATGAAACTTCAAGATCTTGAAGTGGGTTACAAGCGTGAGATGCAAAACTTTAATACTGATCTTATTGACAAGCAAATTGCTACCAACAACTATTATTTAAATTATAATTTGAGTACCAACTTTAATTTTGGTTGGTTTACTCAATATTTTTTCACTTCGCAAACAGATAACAACAATCGAAATTTATTATTTACCTCTTTTTACTATAATTTCCTCTCTAAACCTGTTCTAAAAGGTGGATTAAACTATCAATACATAGCTTTTAAAGATCGCGTTCCTACTGATTATTTTAGTCCAAAGAAATTCAACGCTGTAGAACTATTTTTAGAAGTATTAAAAGACGAAAAAATTATTGAGTCTAAATCTTGGTTTTACAATGCTAACTTGGCTACAGGATACCAGTTTATTGAAGACAATTCAAAACAGTGGACCTATCGTATTCAAGGAAAATTAGGCTATAAATTTTCGGATAGGCTGTTGAGTAATATTTATGTAACCCGAAGTAATATTGCCTCTACTACTGCATCTGGATTTACTTTTAATGAATTTGGCTTACGAGTAAAATGGAATTTAACCCGTGATCCTTTGTTTACACTCAAGTAAAACTATTTTATACATATTATTTACAAAGAAAGACTGCTCTTGCTAGCAGTCTTTCTTTGTTTTTTATTCATGGAAATAATATAAAATGGGTTTAAGTTTGATGTAAAAAGTATCCTTTCAACTTAAAATCTCTCTTATAAATCAAAGTTTCGTTTTTAGTATAAACAAAAAAGACTGCTCGTGGCAGCAGTCTTTTTTTACTAACTCAACAATGAAACTAAAAAATTAAACTTGCTTTTAAAAACTATTTATACTAAATAAGAATATTTTCATAATCTATTAAAACAGCATTTAAAAAATTTGATTTGGGGTCAAAAAGGGTTTACTTCTTGATTGCTTAACAAAGATACATACAAACTAAAGATAGAAAGTAATGTTTTCGATAAGTGAATAATAACCTTAGGTAAACGGTTTAAGAGTGTAGCCAAATGAAATTTTGTAAGAATAATTTTGAGGACAAGTTTTTATTTAGTTTGCTAATTGTAGATCCTCATTATCAATACCAATTGCTTTTCGCACATCAGCGGTATTTGGGAGGTAAATTTTATCATTCGTCGTTTTCAGAAAAGGCCTTATCGTAGCAATACTTACAATAGTTATTGATGCACTATTATTACTCAATTTTAAGACTTCGTGCTTAGTTAATGGTCCTGCCCAGTCTACACTGTAACAGTAGCCTAACGCATTTTTTCTTACGAAAGTAATGTTAGCGTCATTTATTACAGTCCATTTTGTGGAAACTAAAAAGTAACCAGATAACTCATTGTTTGAAGAATCAAGAGCTAAAGTTACAGTGTTGGGTAGATTTACTTTCATACTTATTATTTTAAACACAGATCTAAAATAACAACATTATAGATTAAATGCAAAAATAATCGATGAAATACATGTTTTTGCGTTTATTGTAGTATAAATAGTAACCTAAAGCACATTGATTCGTTTTAAAAGTTCCGTTTTATTTGACCTACTTATTGGAATAACATCTTTTGCAATTAAAACACTATTATCTTCAATATCAATAATTTTGGTAACATTAATAATAAAGGAACGATGAATTTTCAAGAATAAATCTTTGGGAAGTTTATCTTCTATCTTTTTCATTGTCGAGTGTACAATGTAGTTTTTAGTGTCAGTCCTTATATGAATGTAATCCCCTTTGGCTTCAATAACATTCACTGAAAAATTATCAATTTTTATCAATCTACGATCTATATTTACATAGAAATGGTTGGATTTTTCTTCTGCTTGTAGAGGTGTAGCTGCTTGTGCTTCATCGGTTTTTACAACTGTAACTTTTTGAATCGCTTTTAAAAATCGAGATTCTGTAATGGGTTTCACAAGATAATCTACAATACATTCATATTCAAAGGCATCAATAGCAAAATCTCTATCAGAAGTTACTAAGATAATTCGAGGAGGATTTTTTATAGTTTGAATAAAATCAAAACCTGAGAAATTAGGCATGTGGATGTCCAAGAATATAAGATCAACTTGTTTTTGATTTAAAAATTTCATGGCATCAATGGCACTTGAGAATTCTCCTATACATTCAATATCTGTTGAAGTTATTACAAATTGCGCTATTATGGCTCTTGCCATTTCTTCATCATCGACAATAATGCAATTCATACAGCTGTTTTTTAGAGTTTTATAACAAAATCCTGCATAGCCTTTAAAATTGTTTCAAAATCATTTTTTAGGGCTACAGAGTCATTATTTAAATTATGTTCATAATCAACAGCAATATAATAACTTTTTTCGAGACCTAGTATAGAAATTTTATGTTTCAGTTTATGAACAGATTGCGCAGCATTAAAAAAATCTGATTCATGCATGTAATTTTCATAGGTTTTAACCTCTGCAGGCAATTCTTTTTTTATAATATTTATTATTTTTTCTTTGAATTGCTCATTATCACCAGACAATTCATTTACATAATTCAAATTAGGCGTTTCCATGATCCTTTGGTATTGTGAAGAAAAAAGTAGTTCCTACTTTTTCTTGGCTTTCAAGCCAAATTCTTCCTTTATAAAACTCAATTATTCTTTTTACGATAGAAAGCCCTATTCCAGAGGAGTTATCGTCATTTTGTAATTTTGAAAAAATATCAAAAACCTTGTGCTGGTATACCTGTGGAATACCAATACCGTTGTCTTTTATTTGAAATAAATATTCTTGTTCATTTTCGGTATTTGAGATCTCAATCTCAATGTGTTCTTTATCATTGTATTTAAGCGCATTTTGTATTAGATTTTGAAAAAGTTGCTTCAATCTAAAATCATTTCCCATTAAAACAGGAAGATCATTAGTTATGCTAATGTTTGCATTATTTGGAATTTCAATAGTTTTCAAGAAATCTTGCACAACATGATTAACATCAATAACTCGTTCTTCATGCGTCTCATTTTCAATAGAGGAATAGTTTAATATCCCTGTAATTAACGAATCCATTTTCTCTACATTTAACAAAATTCTATTCAAAGAATTCAAATTAGCCACGTTCATTAAAGACTCATTGTCTTGAATAAACCAGTTAATCAAGGTATCAATACTACGCAAAGGTGCCTTTAAATCATGTGAAACCATATGGGCATATTCATTCAATGCTTTGTTTTGTTTTTCAAGATTAAATAACAATTCTTCTCTTTGTTTATTAATTTTTACAATTTCAATAGATTGTTGTTTAATGTAATCAGAAGAATCAAAAACCGTTGTATTATTCATAAATTCTTGTCCTACGCTCATGGAATCAAGAATAGACTGTAAGTTTTTATTTAATTCTTTTAGGCTTTTAGCTTCATCCCTTAATTTTTGATTCGCCTCAAATAATTCATCAGAACTAATTTTCATAGCGCGCTGGAGCATATCTATTTGACTCTCATAATTTTGATACGATTCATTGACTGCATCCATAAAAATATCCAAGTCATTAAGACCTCCCGCAAGTTTTTTATCTATCTGACGTTTAAGTAATGAATGCATTATTCGCTTATTAAGGTTAATGTCATCGTTTGATTGTGTAGCTCACAAGCGGTCTCTCCATTAAAAGGAGCCATTTCACCATAAGAATAAAATCCTGCAATAGGAACTTGTTGACCAATAACCTCTCTAACGTGCTCTATTTCTTCTTCAACTCGCTGACTCATTACTAATTTCCTGCCAATACAGCTTACCAAAAGAGCTAATTCAGGAGCTGTAGTTCTATTTTTCATACCATATTTTGCGGCAGTATTAGCACCTTGTGCAATCCCATCAACTGATGCCATCATGAGTTGAACTCTTGAATTTACAGGCACATCACCTGCAAGAATCATAGACTGTGTATCATTATCAATATTTAAAATAGTACGTACCACTGGTTCTTTCTTACCATCCGGTCTTACATTTAGCGGATATAATAAAGAAGCTTGCGGAAGTTCACTAGATTTATCTCCTAGATATTTTTTATAGAGGTCTAAAGCTGGTTGACCATCAATTTCATACAAGACATTTGCGACTGACTTTGTGATAACGCGCTCTGGGCCAAAGGGAATCCAACCACCAAAACTAGCATACGAAACCTCAAATGTTGACCCATAAAAACCTATTAATACTACTTCACCCTCTTTTGGATCTTCCTTGTATGAGGCAAGTGTTTTTTCAAAACGTGCATCATCACCACACATACCGCCTGTTATGGATAAACCTGAAAACAAATTAGATTCAAGTCCTGCAATAAGAGAACTTCCGTTTACAAAGCTTCCCTCAGATATAACAAACAAATGTTTTAAACCTTCTTGCGGCATCTGGTTAAACAAGTGCTCTCCAAGAAGTTTAGCATCTTTGTTAAAATCTAAAATATTTTCTCGTTTAACAACAAAACTAGATTTTTCAAACTCTATGGCAATTACAGAAACAGAATCATCATTAACACTTGAACCTGAAATTTCACCTGAAGTAGAACCAAAAACAAGATGTTCATACGGGAACTCGTTACGAATATCCTGTAAAACCTCCGTGTTTGCTAATAAAAAACGATTCCCAAAAACAAGAACAAGTGGATTTAGTAATTTTGACTTTTCTTGTATATAGCTCCATCCACCTCGGGCTAATTTGTTAGCTTGAATAATTTTCATGTTTCTTTTTTTAATTTAACAAAGAATGTGGTCCCTATACCTTCTTGGCTTTCTAACCAAATTTCCCCTTGATAAAAAGTTATAATTTTCTTTACAATTGACAACCCTATACCTGTTGAGTGTTTACTTGTTGTAAATGACTTAAAGGTTTCAAATATTTTTGAATGAATTTCTTTTGGCATTCCAACCCCATTGTCTTTTATAGAAAAAACATATGTGCCACCATCTTCAATTACGGCCACCTCAACTAAACCTTGTTCCTTATCTATATAATTAACTGCATTTCCTATCAAGTTTTGAAATAATTGTTGTATCCTAAACCGATCTGCTTTAATACTAGGTAGTAAACCTAAAATAGAAACAGTAATATGATCTGGAAGATGAATAATATCTATAATACTCTGTACAATTTCATGAGTATCTATAATTTCTGATTTTGCTGCCTCCTTATCAATTTTAGAATATGTTAAAATACCCTCAATAAGGTGATCCATTTTCTCGACTTTATGCTCAATTAATGAAAAATATTTTTGAGTTGGTGCGTCAAAATTACCTGCATTTTCTTCTTTAATCCAGGTAATCAACGAATTAATACTCCGTAAAGGCGATTTTAAATCATGTGAAACAATTTGCGCATAATCCTCAAGTTCTTTATTAGTTTTTTCTAAATCAGATAACAAATTCTCTTTTTGGGATTCTAATTCTTTTTGTGCTGTAATATCTTCTTCAATAGCAAAATATTTTATTATTTTCCCGACTTTGTCATAAAGTGCTTGCCCTTGAATACGTACCCAGTATTTCTCTTTGTTTTTTGAATAATTAATGATCTCACAATTAAAAGGGAGGCCTTTTTTAATTTGATTTCTCAAATAAAGAATCACCTCAGGATTCGATTCTGGACCTTGTAACAATTCACCAGGTGACCGCCCTATAATTTCCTCCTTAGAATACCCAGACATCCTTAAAAAGCTTGTATTAGCCCATTCTATTCTACCCTTTTTATCTGCAATTATGACCGAATTTAAATTTTTCTCAGCAATCAACGATAACAAATACAATTGCTGCTCTTGATTTTTTTGATGTGTAATGTCTAGGTGAATTCCTATTGAACCTATTAAATTACCTTGTAAATCATAATTTGGAGCACCACTAATAAGCCATATTCTTTCTTTTTTATTTTTATCAAATACTAGCAACTCATAGGAATCTGTTAATCCATCAGCTCTTAATTTATCTTTTGTCATTAGTATATCCTTACCGCTTTCATTAACAAAGATTTCTATAGCATTATTTCCTAAGAGCTCTTGTTGTGTATAGCCACTCATAGTTGTAAAACCTTGATTAGCCATGGTAATCTTATTATCAAGATCAACTTCAAGCAATCCAAGATTCATGTTTGCAATTATTCCTCTGTACTTCTCTTTTTCAATTTGTAAACTTTCATCATACCTTTTTTTGAGAGAGATATCCTCAATCATGGCGAAAAATTGAGTAACCTTACCATTTTCATCAAGTATGGGCTGCCCTTTGGCCTTAACCCAAAAAGAACTACCATCTTTCCTTCCATGCTTCAATTCAACATCAAATGGAAATCCATTATAAAAAGAAGTTACCATAATATTCAACTGCTCATCATCAATATCCGAGGTTCTACCTATTTGCACTGGAGTTCTACCTATAATTTCATCTTTGGAATAACCCGTATAGGTAGTATAAGCATCATTACACCAAAATATTTTACCATTAGGCATAGTAAACACAATACCATTATTGTTTAAACTTGCAACTAGTGACAACCTTTTAAACTCCTCTTCGTCTCTTTTTTTAACTGTGATATCCTCTATTAATGCAAAATATTCTGTTACATTTCCGTGTTTGTCAAATAAAGGTTGTCCTTCAGCCTTAGCCCAAAACCACGTACTATCCTTTTTATAATGTATTAATTCCTGATTAAAATGTTCTCCTTTTACCTTTGCAGTTTTTATTGCATCAAATATAGATTGATCTACTAAGGCTCCATGAAACAAATCCTCAGTGGTACGCCCTATTGCCTCTTGCAAGGAGTATCCCGTAAGTTTCACAAAACCCTCGTTAGCCCAATTAACAGTTCCATCAAGTGCTGTAAAAATTACCGCATTAACATTGGTACTTGCTACAAGAGACAATCTGTTTAAATCTGCTTCACTTTTCTTCTGCTCTGTTACATCACGACCATTAATATTTACATAACCTTGTTCTTTTAGAGTCTTACAAACAAAGGAATAAACTTTATTATTAGTTTGGGCTTCAAATATCCATCTTTCTTTGTCAAAATCAATTTTTGTTACAATATGTTTAAAAAAATCATCCGTTAGATAATTACTACCGTCGTAAAGAAAGGTTGTTAATTGTTCTGCAGCTGGATTACGTTTCAAAAGATTGCCTTTGTTATCAATACGGATTAAAGGATCTGGATTTTGCGTTGTGAAAAGAGCAATATCTTTAATTTCCTTATTAGCTTGATTCAACTTGTTTTTTTGATCATTGATGGTTGTCAACAATTCTTTTAATTCCTTAGATGTATTATCAGCATTGTTAAGAACATGTAACAAATCAATTGAAGGGTCATTTGGAGCAAAATCTTCAAATGTAAGGCCTTTGTTCATGAGTTCTACCATAGATGTAAACCAAGGAGAGCCTACAAACAATACATTTTCACCCACTAACTCAAACTGCCCTCGAAGTGTGAGACCTGATATATTATTTTGAATTACAATATGATTATTGCAATGTGAGACAATTTCCTCATAAGAAATAAAATCTAGTTGTGGTCTTACAATTTTAAATACACTTGTAAATAAAGCATTATTGCTTAAGCCTTGACATACTTTGCCTAGGCTTTTACCAAAATTTATAATTTCAAAATCTGGAGAAACCAGAATGTAAAATGGGAACAATCTATTCAAACTGTTTTCATCAAAACAAAGTGCTAGATCCTTCATGGAATTACCAATTAATTTTGAATATTTCGTGAGTACTGCCTTCGTTTCTTGACTGTAATAGTGTTATGGTTACGGGTGTTTTGTATATAATACTCAGTCCTTGAATAATACCTTTAACAAAATCTTGAAGCCCAACTCTCTTAGAGTGATAATGCAAATTAAGCCCAGATTTACTAACGTCACTTACTTTAAACTCTGGAGGAGTTAGTTTAGGATAAACAAGCATAACCCTATTGTGAAAATTAGGTAAATTGATTAAAAAATCACTCAAACTCTTTCCTCCAGACTCCATTAATCCTGGATATTTCTCAGATGTAGTATGCACTACCCACCATTCTCCAAAAGCAATTAGTACCTGACTCAAAGTCATGTTCATTTCTTCTGAAAGTGTGGTAGCAATTTGATAAGTTATAGCATCATCATAGACTTCATTGCTTAGAAAAAAATCAACATCAACGCCGCTTTTCTCATGAACAATTTCCCATTTTTCTCTACCAAAATTAGCAACTACTAAGTCTTCTATTGATTTATTTACAATACCGTACATAATCTTAATTTGTGATTAACTCATTTGCACTCCAATATTCAACAAGTTTTGTAACCCTATCCACATACTCATCATATTTTAAGGGCTTTAACAAATAACCCGCAATTCCTATTCTGTAGCATTCTAACAAATCTGACCTATTGCTAGATGTTGTCAATACGATTGCAGGAATGTATTTTAAATACTCATCTGACTTTAATATCCCTAGGAACTCAATTCCATTTATTTTAGGCATGTTCAAATCCAAAACAATAATATCTGGAACAATTTCTTTTTCCTTTAATATTGTAATAGCTTCCTCACCATTATTTGCCTCAACAATTTTATGAGCTGTTTTTAAGGTACTTAAAACCCTATTAAACTTCATTACTTCAATTTCATCATCTTCTATAAGCAAAATATTTAGTGCCTTTGTCATAGTCTTTAGGAGTTATTTTTTAAAAACTAAAAGTAGTAAAGTTATACCAAGCAATTAAGCGCTATCGATATAACTGAGTTTGATATAGACCAAAATGCATTAAGTATCGATAACTGGTTATAACAATTTTAATTCAAGTTGAATTTTTTTGGGCAAACTATTACAAATTAATTCATAAGAATGTTCAATCAACTCCTTTAATAGATGGTCTGAAACCGATTTATTTACAGCTACGGTGTTCCAATGAATTTTACTCATATGAAAACCGGGCTGAATGTCATCATACTCCGCGCGTAATTCAAGAGCACGCTCTGGGTTACACTTTAAATTTACTGATGGTTGACCTTTCTCCCACCGGCTTAAAGATGTTAACGCAAACATCTTACCACCTACTTTAAAAACCATTGTATCCTGATCAAAAGGAAAATGTTCTGTCACTCCTTTTTTTGAAAGACAAAATTCATAGTATGTTTCTAAATTCATTTTCTAAAATTATTTTTTCAATTTGATGATAGTATATAATATAGGTTTACTCGGACTGGCATCATTCTCAAAAGAAGCAATCTGTAAATTCAGTAAATAACTGCCATCTTTAATTTCATCAGCCACATAAATCATTTCGGTAATGGTACAATCTAGTCGTGCATTAGGATTGAGATTATGAACATCTGTTACATTCCAAAAGGCTTTGTGTGCCACTAATTTCCCATCATCGTGCTCTTTGTCCACACTCGGTAAATCAATCAATAAGTGCTGGATTCCGCTTTCGCGAATGAAACGCGCGGCATCTTCAGCTAAATAAGGCGGATTGGTATTCGAATATTTAAAATTCTTTTTGCTCGCTAAATTGGGTAATGTTCTAATGAGAATTGCTTCAGGAGTTTTTCCCATTAAAGTTTTTTCAATTTGACTCTTGGTAATTACCAAATCTTGCTGATGTAATTCCGGTTGAATCGAAATTAATTCGGCCAAAAAGAAAAACCGTTTCAAACATTGATTGATGCTGTAAAAATCACGTGTGATATGCCCCAAGCATTCCGTATGCGTTCCGTGTCCATGCGGATTAAAAAAAATATTATTGAAATTTGTAGAAGATTTCCCTTCCGAAACTTTTCCGATCCAATCCCCAAAAACCACGGGTTCAATTGTTGGTTTTTCAATATACCAAGCAATTGGGTTTTCATCAGTATTGGTTAACGGAATCGAAATATCAATGGGTTTTGATAGGTCAATTTCAAAGTTGTTAATTTTTGCTTTCATAGTTTTATTACCGCAAAGGATGCTAAGAGAATGACCAAAATCACAAAGCTTAGCGAACTTTGCGAAAAACTTTGCGAACCTTGTGTTTAAATTACTCTTCCAAATTTAAGTAAAATAAGTCTGATGCAATTCCATCTGTCAAAAACTTTCCTTTGGGTGTTGGCTTCAAAATATTGTTTTCAATAAAAACCAAATCATCATCAAGGAATTTCTGAGATTGTTTATTCAAATATTCTAGATATTCGCTTCCAAATTCAGTTTCAATTCTTTCCAAAGAAACGCCCCAAACAGTCCGTAATCCCGTCATAACATATTCGTTGTAACTGTCCGTAATCGAAAGAATTTCTATTTCGTTTGGGATTTTATTTTCGTGAATGGATTTTAAATAAAGGGAATTGTTTGACACATTCCAACTCCTTGAAACACCATCATAACTGTGTGCTGATGGGCCAATTCCAATGTATTTTTTCCCCAACCAATAGGCCGAATTGTTCTTTGAAAAATAATTGGCCTTGCCAAAATTCGACAATTCATAATGTATAAAATCATTGGCCTCTAGCATTTCAACCAAAATAGCAAAATGTTCTTGCGCAGATTCATCGTTGGGTTTGGCTATTTTTCCCGTTTGTATAAGTTTGTTTAATGCCGTTTTAGGTTCAACAGTCAAGGCATAACTTGAAATATGCGGTATACCAAAAGACAACGCTGTTTCGATATTTTGTTTCCATTTCTCATTGCTCATATCAGGAATTCCATAGATCAAATCAAGAGAAATATTATCAAAATAGCGAGTAGCTTCTGCTAAACATTTTTTGGCCTCCGCCGAATTATGAGCACGATTCATAAGAATTAAATCCTCTTCAAAAAACGACTGAATCCCGATACTTAAACGATTTATTTTGCTTTGTGACAATTCAAGTATTCGCTCGCTAGACAAATCATCTGGATTGGCTTCGAGTGTAATTTCTGGATTTTCAATCACTACATAATGACTATAAACTGTCTCAATCAAAAAATTAATTTCTTCTGAAGTTAATACGCTTGGCGTCCCACCACCAAAATAAATAGTCTCAACTTGTTCCTTTTCAAACTCGCTTTTACGCATTTGCAATTCCTTGGCAATAGCCAAAACCATCTCCTCTTTCTTCTTCATAGAAGTCGAAAAATGAAAATCACAGTAATGACACGCCTGTTTGCAAAAGGGTATGTGTATGTAGATTCCGCTCATTTCTATAGTATTCAGTCACAGTCGCAGTTTACAGTTGCTGCGACTGAAAACTATTTCTTCACTCGTTCCTCATTTTGTTTCACAAAAGCATCCCAACCGGTATAACTTTTAGCACCAACCACTTTTCCTGAATTGAAAAAATGACAAACTGCTGCTGCCAAACCATCCGTACTATCGAGATTTTTAGGCAATTCTTTCAATCCTAAAAGCTGTTGCAGCATTTTGGCAACTTGTTCTTTTGTGGCATTTCCGTTTCCGGTGATAGCCATTTTAATTTTCTTTGGTTCATATTCCGTAATAGGGATATCTCTAGAAAGTCCCGCCGCCATGGCTACACCTTGTGCACGCCCCAACTTGAGCATCGATTGTACGTTTTTACCAAAGAAAGGCGCTTCAATGGCAATCTCGTCTGGATGGTGCGTATCGATTAATTCAATCGTTCGTTCAAAAATGATTTTCAGTTTTTGATAATGATTGTCGTATTTAGACAATTGCAATTCGTTCAATTGCAAAAAATGCATTTTTTTATTGACAATTTTGATCAACCCAAAACCCATAATCGTGGTTCCAGGGTCAATTCCTAATATGATGCGTTCGTTTGACATTATTGTTTTAAAAATTTCATTTCCATATCTATCATTTCTTTTTCCATAGCCGAAATTTTATTTCGAATGACCTCGTTCTTGTTATTTATTACAAAAAAACGCTCTTTTTTTTGGACATAAAACTCATTTACAATTTTGTTTGGATAATTTGATAGTGAACAAACAATATCATAATCAAATGGAATAACCTGTCTATTTTGTATTGTTACAACTCCATATTTTTTATTCTTCAACAAAATAATATTTTGATCAGTAAGATAATATAACTTATCATAAACAGCCGGAATCACAACTTTTCCTTCTTTTGTAATCAATCCAAACTTCTTGTTTTTTGTGACAAAATGATAATTAGAACCAGGTCCGTACTCTACCCAGTTTGACATTTCACTATATTCAAAAGGAATAATAACTTTTCCCGATCTGTCAATTACACCATATTTATCTTTTAATTTCACCATAAAACGATTATCATGATCATAAGTACAGGGTGAAATATCTTGATAAATAAAATCAAAAAGAATTCTAAAATTATAATCTACAATCCCAACCTTTTCGTTTTTCTTTATGATATAATATTTTTCATTCTTAAATGAGACAACAGATTCATTATCTATTGGCAATACAATTTTATTTTTGGAATCTATCAATCCGTATTTTCCATTGTTTTTTACGACTGTTTTATTCAAACCTTCAAAACGCTCTATTTCTTGATACTTTAAAGGGATCAAAATGTTACCTCGATCATCAATCACTCCCGAAAGTCCGTCCATCCCTTGAACTTGATAGATAACTTTGATTTTATTATCTATCTTAATATGATCTTTAAAATAATCTTTTACCCTATCAATCAGCACATTACCCTTTTCATCAAATAATGTAAGACTGTTTTTTTTAAAACCCACGTAACTATCTGACTCACTATACTCTTCTTGCAAATAACCTATAGAGTCAAATTGAGTTATAATTACCTGACTGTCTTTCAAATTTATGAGTCCATAACGGTTGTTTACAGATACAATTGCTAAATTATTTTTATTAAAATTTGTAGCAAATTTATATTTACCAAATGGAATTTTTACCGCTAAATTAGAATCTAAAAACCCTAATTTACTTTCCTTTCTCACTAAAACTAAACTGCTATTAGTGAACTTAATTTCATCGTATTCAAAATTCGACATTGGTTTTCCTGAAATGGAATAAAATGCCCATTTATTATTTTTACATACAGCAATTAACTTAACCGAATCTAAAACAATAATTTCTTGAAAATTAAAAGGAACAATAGTTACTCCTATTTTATTGATTAATCCATAGTTAAAATTTTTTTTAACTAAAGCTAAACCTAAAGAATTAAAATCATCTGCTTGGTCAAAGTGGAAAGCTATAACTTCTTTTCCTTTTCTATCTAAAAATCCATACCTACCCTTAATTTTTGCAGCAGCCAGCCCTTCTGAATACAAATTTAATTCATCATATATAATTGGAACGATTTCATTTTGATAAATATCTATGTAGCCCTTTTTATCCCATTTGGTAGCATGTATCATTTGATGATCATCCATGGGATTCAAAAAAGTATATTCCCCTAAGGGTATAACAACATTACCTTTTGCGTCATTATATCCCCATGACCCATCCCCATTAACTCTAACATAAGCAGCTTGTTTGTCAAAGCCAATTTCTTTTTTACAAGAAAAAAACGGTAGAACCATCAGTAATACGATCAAAAGTGATTTTGCCAAACGATTTAGTTTAAAGTTTTGTTACTTTGTAACGATGATTTCAATTCCACACAAAACTAAGCAATTCCTCGTACTTCTAATCAAAGTTTTGATTGTGGCTGGTGCGTTTTATTTTATTTACAATCAACTAGCCCATAATGATAAATTAGATTGGCAAAAATTCATTGTTCTATTCCAAAAAAACCAATCCATTACTGGAATCGCGTTTATTTTAGTACTGAGTGTTTTGAATCGGTTTTTCGAAATATTGAAATGGCAAAACCTGGTAACATTTATATATAAAATCACATTGAGCGAAGCTACAAAACAAGTTCTGGGCGCGCTAACCGCTGGACTTTTTACACCAAATGGAGTGGGTGAATATGCGGGCAAAGCACTCTTTTTTGAAAAAAAAGAAACTAAAAAAATCATTTTCCTGAACCTGATTTGCAACGGAATCCAAATGATTCTGACTGTTATTTTTGGGCTTTTTGGGTTGCTGTATTTTAATGCACAATACCATGTGATTACCATAAAAACAGTTGCGTTGATTTTTGGAATGTTTTTACTCCTTTTCATTATTTTATTTTCGGTCAAAAAAATTACTATCAAAGGATATTCCATCGAAAAACTGATTCATAAAATTAATGAAATTCCAAAACCCATACATCAAAAAAACATCTTTTTAGGTATTTGCCGCTATCTGGTTTTCTCTCACCAATACTACTTTTTGTTTTTAGCTTTTGATGTTGATTTGCCTTACTTCACCCTGATTGCAACAATTTCATCCGTTTATTTTTTAGCGTCATCCTTACCCACTTTTCAATTTTTGGACTTTGCAGTTAAAGGAAGTGTTGCGGTTTATTTCTTTGGAATTCTTGGCGTAAACGAATGGATTGTAATTTTTATTTCGACTTTGATGTGGTTTTTAAATGTAGTTTTACCGGTTGTAATTGGTACCTATTATGTTTTGAATTTTAATAGTAACTCCATAATAAAAGGAACTAAAATACTATAAAATGCTGTTTTCAATTATTGTTTCGCTCATAATACTCCTATATTGCTCGGCAATACTGGCATTAATTTATGGTTTCAACAAAGTAAACGTGATAAATTACTTTGGCTTAAAGCCAAAAACAAAATTTTCGATTGTTGTTCCTTTCCGGAATGAAGCTGAAAATTTACCCATTTTATTAGAAAGCTTATCGAAATTGAAATATCCCATGGAGCTGTTTGAGGTGATTTTAGTAGACGATGAATCAGAAGAAGTGTTCAATCCTCAGTATTCAGTTCTCAAAGTTCGGATGATAAAAAACATTCGGACATCAAATTCGCCTAAAAAAGATGCGATTGTAACTGCAATGCAAATTGTGAACTCCAATTGGGTTATCACCACCGATGCCGATTGTATAGT
Organism: Flavobacterium sp. GNP011; assembly: GCF_056428925.1. Taxonomy (NCBI): domain Bacteria; kingdom Pseudomonadati; phylum Bacteroidota; class Flavobacteriia; order Flavobacteriales; family Flavobacteriaceae; genus Flavobacterium; species Flavobacterium sp. GNP011. Next base: position 308,967 of record NZ_JBWJVJ010000002.1, read on the forward strand.
CCCAGAAAACTGGTTATTAACTTTAGACAATTACATTCAGCTTCATGATGTAGCCATGATTGCTGGAGCGGTCACGTATGCGTGTACTAATTCATTTTTACATCAGTTTCAGCAATTGGATTTGGCGAGTTTACAAGGCGCAACTATTGGAAGTTTTGGCATTAACAAAGGATTTATGTGTAATGGTGCTAACTTTGCCTATACGAAATCCTTTTTCCAGGAGCTCAATGGTTTTGAAGGAAATGACAGAATCGCCAGTGGTGACGATGTATTCTTGCTCCAAAAAGCAATTACAAAATCACCCGAAAAAGTGCATTATCTAAAGTCTGAAAATAATATTGTTATTACAAAACCAATGAACGATTGGAAATCTTTGTTTTACCAACGCGTTCGTTGGGCTTCAAAAACAAGTTCCTATCAAAGTAGTTTCGGAAAAGGATTGGGGCTTTTAATATTTACAGGAAATTTAAGTTTAATCCTATCGATAGTACTTACCATTTTTGGATGTATCTCCTTTGCTTACCCGTTACTAATTTTCATAACAAAAGCAATAATTGACAGCATATTAATTTACAAAACGAACCATTTTTTATGCAAATCCAAGATTAGTTATTTGCTTTTGAGTAGTATATGGTATCCTTTTTTTAGCAGCAGTGTTGCCTTATATTCGTTATTTGGAAAATACGAATGGAAAGGAAGATCCTTTACAAAATAATAATTAATGGCGCTTAAAAAGTATACTTGAAAAAATCAATGCTAATATTATTGATGAAAGTACTCCCAAAATAGTATCTCCTATTTTATCCCATCCCACAACTAGAGAAAATCTTAAACTCAAGAATAAAATACTAAAAAACAATACACTACACCAAAATATCGGGTGAATTACTACAACGCACGTTTTATCTTTTGGGATTTGAAAAAAATAAAATCCTAAAATCAAAAGACCTATTATTGAGGTGCCGTATTGCAGCCATTCGTAAACTGGAAAAGATAGAAAACTCATTTCTAGAAAAGTACTTTTTTGCACAAAAAAACCATCCGAATGCGTAAATGCATCTAAAAAAAAATGTGTCGAAGCTCCTATCAAAAAAGATGCAAGCACCTTTAAAATATTATTTTTAAAGTAATCGAGCCAATTGTTCGTTTTCAATTCGGTTAACCTGCTTTGTAAAAAAAAAGGTAAATTTAAAAGGAGTGTTTTTTTTAAAATTCCGTGAAATAATAAAACAACTAATATTGCTAGAGGTAAATCTATCTGGAATAATCCTGGCAGCGTATGACTTATTTCGCTTTGAGTTCTCATTCTAAAAAAAAATTCAAGATCTGGTGACATAGCACCAACTAATAATCCTGTAGCTGATAAATTTCTATTTCTTAAAAACGGTAATACCACCACGGTATGCGAAAAAGTAAACGGCATAATTACTCTACTTTTAAAATTACTGGCAAAGTAAACTGAGTTTTTACAGGTAAACCGCGTTTGATTGCCGGATTAACTTTAGGAAAATCAACCAAACGTGCTTTCAAAATACTATCAATTTTCACCTTATCATAAGAAACAGAATCTTGTGGGAACTTTGGCTCAAATTGTAATGTTGCATCCGGAAAAACAGTTACTTTGAGTTCAATAGTATCCAGTTCAGGGAAAAGCAACGGTAGTGTATCTGCACTTAGTTTTTCTTGAATCAATTGTGTTAAAACTTCAAAAAAACAATGTTGTCGCTGTTTTTTATTTACAATCTTATCACACTCAATAATAGAAGGATACTCATCCACTTCTTTCCAGTTGATAGCTTTTAATTCTTTTTGTAAAAGCTCTTGCTCTGAGGGAACAGAAGCCTCGAAGTACTGACAGGAGTAAAAAATAAAAAAAAGTAAAAATAGATAATATGATTTCAAAATGAGTTTTTGTTGATTTATTTTTAATTGTATAAAATTACAACTATTTTTTTTGCGAATTTTTTGTTTTCAAATAATCCTCATAACTTTCAGCCAACCATTTATTTTTACTCTCAGTAGCTGTAGCCTTTTGATCTGGATAAAGCGCTGCAAGACGTTCAGAAAAAATAGCAATACAAACTGTATAAGAGTAAAACTCTTCTTTGGTTAAAAGTACTGAACTTGCTTTTTTATCAAAAAATTCAAAAAAAAGCAAATCAAATTCTTTCAATGAATAGTTTAACACTTTCATTCTGTTCTTATTGTAAATACTATCTTTTACTACTGCATCTTTTTGATTTTGAAAATTATCCTGAGCATAAATAGTGTTACAACCAATAATAAACATTACAAATACTAAAAGTGACAAACTATTTATTGCTTTCATTTGAAAAATTCGAGTTATATTTATGTTGTACAAAAATACTAAAAATAAATTATGGATTTGTTTCTTTTACTCGTTGGTTTTTGTTGTGTAATTGCGGGTATATTTGGAAGTTTTTTACCGGTATTACCAGGCCCTACAATTAGTTGGCTTGGGGTTGCATTACTTTATTTAACGCATGCAGTACCCATGAATCACTGGATTCTTTGGAGTACCCTACTAATAACTATTATAATTTCTATTTTAGACTATATAATTCCTGCTCAGGGAACTAAAAAATTTGGTGGCAGTAGTTACGGTATTTGGGGAACAAATATTGGACTTGTGATTGGTATATTTGCACCAATCCCGTTTGGATTTCTTATTGGACCTTTCTTGGGTGCTTTAATAGGCGAACTTATTTATGATTTTAAGGACCACAAACGCGCTTTAAAAGCCGCTACTGGGTCTTTCATTGGCTTCCTCGCCTCTAGCTTCATGAAGTTTGTACTTTGTATGGTATTTTTAGGACTCTATATATGGATTGTTTGGCAATACAAAGCAGTTTTGTTTTGATTTACGATATGTAATCAAAATAAATAATGACAACTATTCTATTTTACCAAAAACAAAAAAGTCTTTCTTTCGAAAGACTTTTTTTTTAAATACTAGCGGTCTGGACGGGACTCGAACCCGCGACCCCATGCGTGACAGGCATGTATTCTAACCAACTGAACTACCAAACCAGTATTATTCTTTATAAGTTTTGATTCTAAAATTTAGTTTCTTGATAATAACTAATTGCGGTTAAAACAATTAAGATCTTACCGCTTTTGAAGCTATAAATTAAAACACTTCCTTCAATTTAAATCAAAAAAGCTATTCGCCGAGGCGAAAAGCTTTTCATTGGTCTAACTACTAAACCCGCTACGAGTTACAAATTCGTAGCAAACAACACAACTAACGTTAAAAACCGTAAAGGGGCAAAAAAGCCTTTCTGTTACGAAAGGCTTTCCCCAATATTGCGGTCTGGACGGGACTCGAACCCGCGACCCCATGCGTGACAGGCATGTATTCTAACCAACTGAACTACCAAACCTCTGCGTTATTGCGGTGGCAAAGATACAATAGATTTCCGTTTACGCAAGCGTTTTTTTAAAATAATTTCAAAAAAAATACCACTTATTATCCAAAGTTTTGTTTTTCAGCTAAATATGTCATCATTATTTTTTCAAAATTTTCATCAACATGAACTGGAACGTACTTAATTCTGTTTTGTGAGCAAGTCATAGACAGCTTTTTTAAGTATAATTGCATCTGATTTTGGTATTCTTCTTGTACTGTATCTGAGAAAACAGCAACTTCTTCTCCTGTTTCCACATCAACAAACTTCCTAGGTGTGTTGTCAAATTCAAAATCAAGCTCCGTTTTGCCATCAATTACATGAAACAAGACTACTTTATGCTTATTGTGCTTTAAATGCTGCAGGGCGCTAAATAAGGCTTGTTCTTTTTTAGAATCAACAGACTCGTCAAAACTCTGAAACATGTCTGTAAACAATATGATCATAGACCTACGATGCATCTTCTCGGCTATTTGATGTAAATATGTTACGGTATCTGTATTTTTTGCAACCGTAGGCTTTTGTAGTAAGCCTTCAAGGGCATTTAAAATCATCCTGTGGTGTCGGTCGCTCCCTTTCTCTGGTGCATAATACTCATACGTATCCGAAAAAACACTTAAACCAACTGCATCTCTCTGTTTCTTTAATAAATTCATCAATACCGCCGAGGCCAATACTGAAAATCCTATCTTGTTCTCAAAAAAGTTTTGGTTGCCTAACAATTGAGGATAATGCATAGAAGAAGAATTATCAATTATAATATGACATCTTAAATTAGTCTCTTCTTCATAACGCTTGGTATACAACCTATCGGTTTTGGCATACAGCTTCCAGTCAATATGTTTTGTACTCTCGCCAGCATTATACACTTTATGCTCAGCAAACTCTGCCGAAAAGCCATGAAACGGACTCTTATGCATTCCTGAAATAAATCCTTCTACAACCTGATTAGCCAGTAATTCAAGATGCTGGAAACTAGTAATTTTCTCTATTTGCGATTCAATCTTCATAACCCAAATATATTAAAAGATTAAATGATTTAAAAATTAAAGCGCTATATAACAAGATTAGTCCAAAATAAAATACAAAACTGTTCTTAAACAAAAAAAGGTTTGACTAGCGCCAAACCTTTTCTATATCTAAAATTGATTCTAAAACTTCAATGTTAATTACAACAAAGCGTCAAGACTATCTGCATACGTTTGCTTAGGAGCTACTCCTACTTGCTTTCCTACTACTTCTCCGTTATGAAAAACCAATACTGTTGGGATATTTCTAACGCCGTATTTTGCAGCAAATTCTTGATTTGCATCAACGTCAACCTTACCAACAACAACTTTTCCTTCGTATTCGTTGCTTAATTCATCAATGATTGGACCTACCATTCTACATGGTCCACACCATGCTGCCCAAAAATCTACCATAACTGGTTTGTCTGATTTCAAAACTACTTCTTCAAAAGTAGCATCTGTTATTGCTAATGCCATAATATATATTTTAAGTTTATCATTTGAATTTTTGAATATTCAAACTAGACTACAAATTTAGAAATTAAAAACAAATCAATCACTATTCCCAAATTAGTTTTGACTATTAATCTATTATCAATTCCTATTTACTTCGTTTACTCCAATAATTTATTTTCTTTTGGAGCTTTTTCCTGCTGTACGCTGCATCTTTTTTCAATTTTAGAACAAAAGCTTTTTGAATTATGCTTTTCCTAAAAATTGTAAAAAGGATGCCGCTTCCATCAGGGCTATAAAAACAAACTCCGAAACCTATTTTTGCAAACAAAAAAAGGGATGCTCTTTCGAACACCCCTTTTTATTAAAACTTTTTATTAAATTACAAACTGTACTTTAATCCAAGAGTCAATCCTAAACCACTAATACCAACGTAAGAGCTGATATCATCAGAAGCTTTTGTATTATCAAAGCCTGCTGAATTGGTTGTTCTATTATTTGAAGTACTGTTAATTTGCTCTACATAGTTTACGTGGTTAACAGAATACGAAGCATCTGGACGAAACGATGTTGGAACAGTCAATTTATTTACACCATTTTCAGTATATGCTTTCGTTTCTTTAGATTTACCGTGTACTGTAAAATTACGATACTCTAACTCTCCGTAAACCGAAATGTTTTTTCCTAATTTATAAGATGTACCTACAACTGCCATAAAACCTACTGTTGGGTTTGGCAAAACTTTTTCCTTTGTGTAAGAATTTACAGCGCCTGCAGGGGTTGTATATGTTCTATTTGTTTCAATTGTTAAATCACCATGAACCGGGACAATTACACCAACTTTTGTGTAAGGTTCAAAACCATTTGACTCTCCTAAAAATAGAACAACAGCTGGCGCTAAATCAAATGCTGTAATTTTTCCTTGTGCTTTTCCTGTTGCAAAAATTGGACCAGGAGCAACTAGTCTATTAACTGTTTCCACCATCGTTTTACTAGTACTTTTGAAATAATTCAATCCCATCTCAAAACCTAATCTAGAAGAAACACGGTAACCAGCAGTTAAACCAGTTCTAAATCCCTCTCCAAAAGACCCATGATTCGTTTCTCTTGAAAGCAAAGTTGTTCCGTTTGTGGCATATACATCCGTATTTGGCAATTGCCCTGAAACCACAGGAAATTCTGTAGCTGCAGTTTGCATAAAATAAGAACCACCTAATTTAAAATACCAACTTTCATTTTTTTCTGTTTGGGCTACCATCGTCATTGTGCAAAGTGCAAATCCCAATAAGAATAACTGTTTTTTCATGCTATTGTTTTTTTATCATTTTTGCAAAAGTACTTTATTTACGCTAATAATCATTAAATAACTGTACAAACAATGGTGTTAAATTTAATTAAGCCTTAAAAATCAATATTTTAAAAAAATAACTTAGAGAATTAAAAAGTCATTCCTTACATTATTTTATACTCAAAAATTAGTAACCATTGTTAGCGTATTACATCGCTAAATATTAATTCAATTTAAAGTTTACTTGCATTTTCTCTAGTGCTATCAATAACTCGTTTGAAATTTTAACTTTCAATTTTCTACTAGCCATAGCTAGCTTTGTAACCACTTTTATCTCCTCAACCTCTTCAACTTTTACAACTGACGTTGCTTCGACTAGTTCCCCATTTCCCGCATCAACTTCTTCTAAATCATCTGCAAAATTCATTTCTTCTGGATCTATCTCTGGTGTTGCAACTGGAATAAGTTTTTTTATTTTTTCGAGTTCCATTACTTCAAATGAAACGGTGTTATCTCCTTTATACTCTTGAAATAGACGACTTAAATTATGAATAAATTCAGCATGTAAATCATTTATGTTAAGATATAAAATGAGTTTTTTGGCAAACGTAGCCAATACATCTTGTAATTGCTTAACCTCTACAAATTGCATTCTTGGCTCACTTTTTTTGCCTGTATCCTGATTTACCCATCCTTCTTTAATGAGCACTTTTATAAATACAAATTGATTGTTGTATAAAAAATGATAAAACTTGAGATACTCTTCACCAAAAATTTTGAACTCAAAACTTTCTTCAAATCCTTCCAATGTAAATATTGCCCAATCCTTACCATTTTTAGCTGTTCGGCGTTGAAAATTACTTACAATACCGGCAAAAGTTAAATTCTTACCTACATATTGCTCCATGTTTCTGAGCGCATCTAAGCGAGCATTGCAAAAATATTTTATTTCAAATCTAAAATCATCCAGCGGATGCCCAGATATGTAAATCCCTACAACCTCCTTTTCTCTTGATAATTTCTCCATCGTGCTCCAATCTTCACAAGGAGGCACCACTGGCTCAGCAATTTGTACCTCGCTAGCATCGCCAAACAAACTTACTTGAGACGAATTTTCGTTTTCTTGATACTTAGCTCCATACCGAATCGCTTTTTCGTAAAAAGTTATTCCATCTCCATCATCATGAAAGTATTGCGCTCTCGTTGTATCGCCAAAAGAGTCAAAACCCCCAGCCAGGGCTAAGTTTTCTAACGCTTTTTTATTAGCAGCACGCAAATCAATTCGTTTGGTCAAATCAAAAATGGATTTGTATTTCCCGTCTTTTCTTCTCTCCACTATGGTTGCAACTGCACCAGAACCAACACCCTTTATAGCTCCCATCCCAAAACGCACCGCATAATCATCATTTACAGTGAATTTATAGAACGATTCATTTACATCAGGACCCAAAACTTGCAAGCCCATTCGCTTACACTCTTCCATAAAGAACGACACTTGTTTGATATCACTCATATTATTAGACAGTACCGCAGCCATGTACTCTGCAGGGTAATTTGCTTTTAAGTAAGCTGTTTGATAAGCAATCCAAGCATAGCAGGTAGAGTGGGATTTATTAAAGGCATATTCTGCAAAGGCTTCCCAGTCTTTCCAAATTTTCTCCAGTTTATCTTCGGCATGCCCTTTGGCAGCAGCCTGACTGATAAATTTAGGTTTCATTTTATCCAAAACGTCCTTTTGTTTTTTTCCCATCGCTTTACGCAAAACGTCGGCATCACCTTTAGAGAAATCAGCCAATTTTTGGGACAAAAGCATTACTTGCTCTTGATAAACAGTAATTCCGTAGGTATCCTTAAGTAATTCTTCGCAAGCTTCAAGATCGTAAATGATCTCTTCCTCACCATTTTTTCGCTTCACAAAACTAGGAATATAAGCTATCGGACCCGGACGGTATAAGGCATTCATGGCAATTAAGTCCGGAAAAACCGTAGGCTTTAACTCCTTCATGTATTTTTGCATTCCGGGACTTTCATACTGAAAAATTCCAACCGTTTCACCGCGCTGAAAAAGCTCGTATGTTTTTAGATCATCAATAGGAAACTCATCTGGATTGAGCTCAATTCCGCTGCGATATTTTACTAGTTTAACGGTATCTTTTATCAACGTTAGGGTCTTCAAACCCAAGAAGTCCATTTTTAATAATCCAGCGCTTTCTACTACCGAGTTATCAAATTGAGTCACATACAAATCCGAATCTTTGGCGGTAGCTACAGGAACAAAATTGGTAATATCACTAGGTGTAATAATCACTCCACAAGCGTGAATCCCCGTATTTCTTAGATTTCCCTCTAAAACTTTGGCTTGCTGAATGGTTTCACCACCAAGGTCATCTTCATTGGCAAGTCCTATTAATTCTTTTATTTTATCATACTCTTCCGGACGAACCGCTTTTTTTATGATATCTTCTTTTTCATTTAAAAACCGAGCTAAATTCCACTTAGACGGCATCATTCCCGGAATCAATTTCGCAATTTTATCTGCTTCAAACAGTGGTAAATCCAAAACACGAGCCGTATCACGAATCGCTGACTTGGTAGCCATTTTTCCGTATGTGATAATTTGCGCTACTTGCTTAGAACCGTATTTTCGGATCACATAATCCATCACACTGCTTCGGCCTTCATCATCAAAATCGATATCAATATCGGGTAGTGACACACGATCCGGATTCAGGAAACGCTCAAAAAGCAAGTTGTATTTTAATGGATCTATATTGGTAATTTTCAAACAATATGCCACTACCGATCCCGCCGCAGAACCCCTTCCAGGTCCTACTGAAACGCCCATACTACGTGCTTCGGCAATTAAATCCTGTACAATCAGGAAATAACCTGGATAACCAGAATTAGAAATCGTCAATAATTCAAAATCCAATCGTTCCTGAATTTCTTCATTAATTACAGGATATCGTCTTCTTGCGCCTTCAAAAGTAAGGTGTCTCAAATAGGCATTTTCACCTCTCACTCCACCATCAACGGCGTCTTCGGGATTATTAAATTCAACTGGAATTTCAAACTTGGGAAGCAGTACTTCGCGAGCCAAATCGAAAATTTCAATTTTATCTACAATCTCCGAAATATTTGAAATCGCCTCAGGTAAATTAGCAAAGAGTTGCTTCATTTCGTCCCCAGACTTGAAATAGTACTCTTGATTTGGCAACCCATAACGATAACCGCGACCACGTCCAATTGGTGTAGTTTGTTTTTCACCATCACGCACACAAAGCAAAATATCATGTGCATTCGAATTTTCCTTGTCTATATAAAAGGTATTGTTTGTGGCAACGATCTTAACATCGTGCTTTCTTGCCAATGAAATCAAAGAAGTATTCACCCTATTTTCATCTTCTTGATTGTGGCGCATGACCTCAATATAAAAATCGTCCTTGAATTCATTTTTCCACCAGATCAAGGCTTCTTCGGCTTGGTTTTCACCAATGTTCAGAATCTTATTTGGTATTTCTCCGTACAAGTTTCCAGACAAAACAATAATATCTTCTTTGAATTCCTGAATGACTTTTCTATCAATTCTAGGCACATAATAAAATCCTTCTGTGTATGCAATAGAGGACATTTTAGCCAAATTATGGTATCCTTTTTTGGTCTTCGCCAAAAGGACTATTTGGTACCCATTATCCTTAACCGACTTATTTTTATGATCTTCACACACAAAAAATTCGCAACCAACGATAGGTTTCATAGGAACTTCGGTAGGTTCCTCCCCGTTGTCAACAGCTGCTTTATTTTTAGCCGCAGCTGCTTTATTGTGATTTAAAATATCACGCACAAAGTGAAAAGCTCCCATCAAATTCGCATGATCGGTCATAGCAACCGCAGGCATTTTTTGTTGCGCTGCCGCTTTAACTAATGCCGCAATGCTAATGGTAGATTGCAATACCGAAAACTGAGTATGATTGTGCAAATGAACAAAGGGCGCATCAACTAAAACTTTCTTATTCTCCGAAAGGTCTTCTTTTGAAACAGCTGGGGCTTGCTTATCGCCAAATTGTTGTCGGATTTTATCTGAAGCCTCTTTTAAATTAATATGTTTTAACCCAATGAGTTTGATTTCGGTTGGGTTTTTACTTTGGAAATCTTTGAAATAAGAAACCGGAACATCCAGTTCTTCTTTCGTGAAAATTTCACGACGAATTAATTCTAAAAAACAGCGCGTTGTTGCCTCAACATCGGCAGTAGCGTTGTGTGCTTCGCCAAAAGGCTTATTAAAAAGGTACGAGTGCAATTCCGTTAACGTAGGCAACTTGAATTTTCCTCCTCGACCACCCGGCAATTTTAATAAAGAAGCAGTAATTTCAGTACACGTATCTAGAATAGGCATCGAGCTCATTTGGCTTTCCACTCCCATTCGATAAAATTCGCAACCCATAATATTGATATCAAAACCTAAATTTTGACCCACAATAAACTTCGCTCTACCTAAGGCTATGTTGAATTTTTCTAAAACTTCAGACAATGAAACGCCATTGGCCTCTGCCAATTCAGTAGAAATACCGTGAATTCGTTCCGCATCATACGGTATATTAAAACCTTCGGGCTTGACCAAATAATCTTGATGCTCGATGAGTTTTCCCATATCATCATGCAACTGCCAAGCAATTTGAATACATCTTGGCCAATTGTCTGTGTCAGAAATGGGAGCGCCCCAGCGTTTTGGTAATCCTGTGGTTTCGGTATCGAATATTAAGTACATAGTTGTTATTGAAGGGATTGCAATTCTATAAATTTGCAAAAAATTGAACTTCAAATTTAGGGATTTTTTTGGGGTATTCTAAGTTTAACTTATTAACACTATCGTTGAAGAAAGAATAAAAAAAAATTCTCAAAATATAGCATCTTATAAAAAACGAAAAGGCCTTGATTTCTCAAGACCTCTTAATTTTTATAATAGAACTCCTGTAATACTTCTACAAAAAAAGACTCTAGAAAAAACAAATAGTTCAATAAAAAATTATCTCCTTGAAATTTGATTATTGTTTTATTATTTTACTTGTTGTTGTTCCTTTGTTTGACGAAATTTTAAACAAATACAATACAACTGGAAATTGTGAAACATCAATTGTATTAGAATCGTTCTTTAAATAAGTATTCATCAAAATTCTTCCAGTATTATCTTAATAGTTGTAATTTTGAATTTCCTAAATCTTCGAATTCAATTATAATCATATTTTTTTATAGGATTTGTATATATTTTAGCACAAGATACAACAGTCATATTTCCTGATGCAGGATACGATAAATTAAGCAGCATCATTATAAACACTTACTTATGTACCATTATAAATCACTGCAATATGATGCCAATCTATCGTCAAAATCTAACGGCTACCTAATTTTTCTGATTTTTATCAATTTGGTGTACTCTAAAAACTTTTGACCTGGAACAATTGGATGTTTATAAGAATATTACAAATTGAAGAATAATCCAAATTGATGGGTGTTTCCTAAAACAGAACTCATTTTATTGTTATTATTTTATCCAAAATTGTAGCCAAACCCAAGACCTTTAACATTTATTCCAAAACTCATTAGAATTTAATCATAATATATATCTACTACAAAAACGGTCATTTTTTCCATCATTTGACCCCCTCTTTGATCGTTACTAATAATTTCAAATTGAAAAATATGCTGTGTTTCAAAATCTAAACTTTCCTTTAATACCAATTGATCTCCGATAATATCAAAGTATAAATAATCTGGTCCAGCACTAAAAAAACTATAGATACAGCTGTCTTGGTCTTTTGTTGTTAAGGTTCCAACAACAGTACCTGCAGGTAGATTTTCAGTAATTTTATAATTACTTAATGTTATTAAAACAGGTGCATCATTTATGTCATTTATACAACTCCAGAATTCACAGGCAATCCATATCTATCAAAAGTAATTAAATCGGTTGAAAAAATTAGGAAGCACCTGGTAAGGCTGACCTAGAAATCCCGTATTTAATGCAACTGAAGATGCAACTAAGCCTCTTGTAAAATTTGCCCCCCCTATAGAACCTACAACTGTAAAATAAGTTTCTTTTAGAAGTTTGAGAAATCCCATTAAAAACTTGCATCTATTTTCGAAGCATAAAAAAGCCTGAGAAACTAAAATTTCTCAGGCTTTTTATTTATTTCTTATGGCGTTCTTGATCGTAAAGGATTTGAATCTTTATTGAAGATTCGAATCCTTTTAATAATTTATTTATGAAAAATCGATTCCTATTTTTCCTCAACTTCTGTTTTTTTATCTCTTTCAAAATGAAAAATTTCTATTATTCAACCAATTCAAAATCTCCCTGATCAATATACTTAAGGACTGTTTTTAAGTTACTACCTGTTATTTGTGCCGAATTATCACCATTAGTTAAAGTAACCGGATTGATTTGAGAAGTAGCAACTGTAAAAGTCATTTTGTATACAACTCCGTTTACAGAATAATCTACTGTAAAAGGTCTATTGAAATCAACATAATTAGTTTCTATCTTTATTCCGTATTTCACATTAGGACTTATACATTCATTTTGAGCAATTTTTGAACCATCAGCATGTACAAAGGAAATGCTTTGAGGAACAATTGTTATCTCGTCTTCATGATCAGAACAACCAAAAAATGCAATCATAACTAATATTAAAATAGAGTACTGTTTTATTTTCATTGCTATTGTTTTTGATTTATTACTATTTCTTTATTAATACCACCTATATTCACATTATATTTTCCCGCTTCCAAATTATTAAAAATAGTTTGTCCGTTCTGTATGCTTTGAGTGGTAATTTTAACACCGTCTTTTGTTAAAATAGCAGCAATTCCATTGTCATCGTATAAGACTTTAACAACACCGCCGGTATAACATACTGCGTCTTTTTTATAAAATACTGCAGCACCTAATTTAACAGTTACTTTCCATTTTTTTAAGATTGATTGATCTTCTGAAAGTACTTGAAATTCAACAGGATTATTAAAATCTAGTGTATTAGATCCTGAAATTTTATTAACAGTACCTACAAATAACTTGGCTCCAGGACTTAATTCAAATAAAGCATTTAGTGCCGAAACATTTGTTCCTTTACCAACATACAGCGTTATTTGTGAACCTTCAATAATCTTAGCTGCTGTTTTCAAATCCTTAAAACTAAAATCTATAATTTCAGTATCGCTTCGTAGTGAAGGGCTTGCAAAAATATAAGACTGAAATAGATCTCCATAGTGTTTATCGTTTTCAAATACTTTTGTCTTTTCTAAATCTCTAACTACATCATTTGCTGAATCATAAATTTTAAAATTAACTGTTTCTTTATTCGTACTGGAAGAAACCGTTAAATAAGCATAGTACTTCTTTTCTGTCGCAACATATATCAAATTCGCAACTCCGCGACATTCCCCATTTATAAAAGCAGCAACTTTATCATTCACATTACCTAACCTAACACCATCAATATTTAACGCTCCAACAAAAGTCATTGTGTATTGAAAATTATTTTCATTCACAGTCCAATTGGGATTTTTTCCAAAGGAGTTAAAACTTATTAGAAACAGTAGAATAGTACTGTATATATAATTTTTCATATTTTGAATTTTAAATTTATTTAAATCTCCAAAACACCTATGAAGGTGTCTTGGAATCTAAATTTATTTAGTACTAGTTTTTTATTACTTTCTGGGTGATAATTTCATCATTTAATCCTATTTGAAGTAAGTAAGCTCCAGATGGAACTACTGGTCGGATTTTTAATAAATTTTCACCGCTTGTAACATTTTGTTTAATATCAAGTATTAAATTACCTGATAATGAATATAGTCGAATACTAACATTTTGATTTTTGACTGCATTAGCCCTTATTGTTATTTCATTATCAAATGGACTAGGATAAACACTTACAGCATCTATCATTTCTTCAAGCATTATTGGTTTTGAAATTGTTCCAAGAACATCGTTTCCTTTGAAAACAAATTTCTTCGAGGTTTTCTTGTTACTATTCCCGTTACCAATATAGAATGCCAGTTCTTCAGACGTATCGCCGTAAACCGTTATAAAACTAAGTTTACTATCCTTTACAGATTGATTAGTAGACGCTCCTTTCAAAACACCTTTAGAATCATACACAAACAATTCATTGTATCCTGTTGGTAATAAAACCACTGCATTCATGTTGTCTGGATATTGCTTAAACACAGCTTTAATATCCTCTTGACTAAAATCAGATAAATTTTGAGACTTGTTAGTCTTTTTGATTTTACTTGTATTCGCTAAATAGCTTGGATACTTAAAAGTCTGTGATTTACTTGATTTAAGCATATAACCTTTACCAGATTCTAAATAATTTAGCGTTCCGTTCCAACCAATAAGCGGATCGTAGATAGCAAATAAATTTTGTGATTTAATCACATCACCATCTGTTGCTTCAAAATAAGCTAAGGCTTCATTAGTCTGTTGGTTTCCCTCTAAAGTATAAGGAAGCCAGTTCCATTTCTCTTGAATTGGAAAACTCCAATTGGCAACATTTATGGGAGTTCCCTTTATAATCAAAGGTTGCTCATGTGCCAAGTACACTTTAATCATTTTAGAATCACTTAGACCTCCATTGGCAGAAATTGTTCCTGACCAACCACTATTAGCAGGTATAGCCTCATTCTTAAAATAAGTCTCCAAACGTGCTGGTGAATTCGTCAACATACGATCGGAAGTTTCTAAGTTAAGACCTTTAGTCAAGGTGTTAAGGTCTGAAAAATTAGGGTCGTTCACATTCATAGATACCCAAGTCCAACCAACATTAAGAGGTATTTTTTGCTCCACTACTGCAGAATTTTCAAAAATCATAGGTAGACTAAGTTTTCCTAGAATTTCATTCTCTTCAAATGGAATTGAGGATAGCGTACTGATAGTGGCTACTTGAATTATGCCTTGTGAGGCATCCCAAATTTTAAAATCGATATTCTCACCACTAATAGAATTACTATATACCGTCAAGAAGACAAAATATTCTTTATAGGCAGCGTTGTAAACTAACTTTGTTGTTCCTCGTGTTTCTCCATTTGAAAATGCAGCTATTCTATCATAGGTATCTTCAGAGAATTTTCCATCTACTTTTATTCTACCTACAATACTCATACTATACTTATAATCCGTTGGCTTTACTGTCCAATCCGGTTCCTGTCCTAGTACTCTTAACTTAATTTGCATTTTTTCATCGTATCCAAAATCTGTTTTCAAATATAGATTTTCAAGATATTCTCCAGGAGTAAGTTCCTTATCAATAGTAGCAGTAATTATTATTTTACTGTCAGGAGCAATCGTACCGCTTGTTTTACTTAAAGACAACCATTTTGGCAGGTTATTAATAGCATATGGTTGTCCTTTTCCTCCTTTATTCAATAAGGTAATTTCAAATGTTTTCTCTTCGCCTGTCTTTTTAACAATATCAATAATTTCATTGTAGCCTTCCGCAAACCAACTTACTTCGTTGCTTTTCACATAAGCAGTCCAAGTAATAGGTGACTGTTGCATGTTATTGGCACTATCAAACATTTTATCAACTGTAATATCAATAATCTGACCTTCTAGAGAAGCCCAATCGGTTACAACTGGCTCTAAAATCATTTGATCTTGATTGACAACAGTGTTCACTTGAAATTTAATCAATGTTCTTTCAGGTTTAATTGGCGGCACATCATCAGAATATTTAAGGGTACCTGCACTCAAAACAGCATTATCTGGAAAACCTGGTTGACCTTTGTCTACATGATAATAACGAGGACCATTAACCGTTTTAGGATCAGGTTCGTTCATTTTTGCATATAGCATCAATCCAATACTTTCTGTGCTAATTTCATTAAATCGGTCGCGACTTATTTGCTCCACGTTACGTAAGGTATTCCATAACTGGAATTCATCTAGTTTACCGGTATAAGGACGATCAATAGTTTCAACACCAACGTTATCAGTTGCTCCGCGTGCTCCTAACCAAATCTTGTTTCCTGAGAAACCACCAATAGTTCCCATTTTATTTGAAGAAACTGCAACAGCATCAACATAAGTTCGTAACGAACCTAATCTGTTAAACAATAAGGTTACGTGATGCCAAGTGTTATCAGCCATATTTTGACTCACTAATTCATAGGAATTACCTTCAGTCTCAAAAGTCAATTTACCACTAGCTTTCAAATTGATAGCCCATTTATTGGTAAGACCATTAGATTGTTTAAGATCGGTACCATCACCTTTTCCGTTTGAGAATAAAGTTGCTTCTTGCGAATCACCCGTTTTCATCCAGAAAGAAACCGTAGCATCCATTTCTTTGGTTAACTGTACAGATCCTACATTGTCTAATTTTAAATACTGATTATTTGCAAATTCATACGAAGTTCCCTTAGGTTTGATATCCCATGCTTCTTTAACAATGGCATGTTTGTATCTTGCTTTGTCGTTGGCAATTGTACCTCTTCCTTCGTCCATAGGCCAATATCCAACTAAATTGGCTTCATTTCCTACAAGCTTCAAATACATTTTGGCGTAAGCCTCATCTAGATTGATGTCTTTACTCCAAAGGCGTAGGTCATGTATGTTTCCAACAAATGTATTTCCTCCTATAGTTAAGGCATTATTGTTCGAAAATTGTGTATTACTTATACCTTTACTAGCGCCAATTTCTTTATCATCTTGATAGATGCGAAGTGTACCGCTATTGTTTTTATGGGTAAAGGTATAGTGATGAAACAATCCGTCACTAGCAATACCTCCATTAACAGTTAAACTACCTAGTGTAAAATATACTGATCCGTTTAACAATTTAATCGTTACTCCTTCTTTTTGAGAAAGTATAGTCGCTTGACTTGAAGTGGTACTATTCTTCATCCAGAATTCGAAAGCTATATCTCCTGTTGTAATTCTCGGACTGTTAATAACCGCTTCATTGGTAGCACCATCAAATCGTAGGGACACATTGTGATCAATTTCTAATTGATTGGTTTGCCCTTTTATTTCAATAGTAGAAACTGTTGAATTATAGAAAATAGGCTCATTAAAACTTACTTTCAAATCTTCTCCTGCTCCTAAAATGCCATTGATAGGTAAAGGCGTTCCAAAACGTAAAGGCGCATTCAAATCGACTCTACCAGTGGTTACATCCGAAATAAATTCGGTATTGTTAGTACACGTACTTCTGGCACGAATTTCATATTTCCCGTCTATTAATTTTAAAGCAGCAATATCAAACGCATAGCTTAAAACCACATCTTTATCGATGAATTTAATATTTGATTCACCAGCCAAAACCGCTGCATCATAAAACTCTTGTGTTCCATAATACGTTTGCAGGCGTGTCCAGTTGGAAGCGGTTGCCAATCGATATTCTAAATCAATCTTTTTAAAACTCTTGAATTGAGTGCTATATTCATCCAATTTTACTTGTAAGGGTTTAGTTGATCCATCAGTATTATACCCCACTTCTTTATTGTACACCCAATTACTCAAAGGTGCACTTACATGGACCATAGAACAAGAAGGAACAAAGTGTGCTGAAATACTAACTGCAGAACTTACACTTGCTCCATCGCAAAGCGATTCTAATCTAATTTTTATATTATTGTAATCGTATACATCCGCAATGGATTTACCTAAAGTCAATTTATAGGTAATCGTCTGACCATATGGCACATGAACTATAGTTCCATTTGGTTCTAGGTTAAATAAAGCATTATCCGGATTGGTTGTATTGTCCACTACTAATTTGTAATTGGCAGCAACACCAGAAGCACTTTGGTTTTGTAATTTCAATTCAAACTCTGCATTTCTACCTTCGGTAATATTACTAATGTCAGCAACGGTAACCTTCAAAACAGGCACTTCTACTTTTTGGGTAGCAAAACTTAATTGTGCTTTTGTATCATTAATACAACAATCAACACTTTTTGAAAAAGCTAAATCAAGGGCTGCTTTATCATTTTTTAAAGGTTGCAACTGCGATATTAGTAGTTCCTTTTCTTTCAATAGTTGTGCTTTTGCATACAGACAAGAGGCATCTTCACACTTTTTTGCATCTACTTCTTTTTGCTTGTCATTTATTTCTTTTTGCTTGTCAACTATTTTCTTATCAATGTCAAAAGAAGCCGCCACATAAGTCTTAAAATTTTTGTCATTTAAGAATACTGATTCTTCCGCACCTTCATATGGACATGATGTTCTACCCCCAAGCGTGATAAATATTGGGCCATTTCCATCAAAGGCATTGACTGCATCGACACTTAAAAAGTTGGCTGAATTACTGTCTTTTAAAGTATAAGTTATCTTCGTTGACTCGGTTGATTTTTCTGAAAGAGATTCACTAAGATCTTGTTGAAAAACTCCACTATTAGTCGTCAAAAAACCAGAATCATTAACAGCAAACCCTAGATCCACAGTAAGTTTTTCATCTATAGCTAAATTGTATTTTAAAGTTGATGTATTAACAACACTCGTTTCTACACTCTGCTTGTATTCACCAACACCCGAATCAAAAGAAATGTTTTTTTGGAAATATTTATCCAATAAATCGCTCGTTTTCTTAGATTCAGTCAGTTTATCCTTTAAGTTAGTTTCTGCTACAGGTCCTGCTTTTCCTCTTTCGATTTCCTCTTTAATTGACTCATTAAACTGAGTAAGTACGTTCGTTACTCTAGCTTTATATTCTGCGCGATTGTTTTTGGCTAAATACTTATTTAACTCATTGTTCAAAATCAAGTCTTTCCACAAACGAATTCTTTCTTGGTATTCTTCTTTGGTTAAAGTACCATTCTTTTTAGGAATTAAAGAGCCATTGTCTATATTGGTAATAAACAACTCGTATTCTGGAATTAATTCCTGCAAAATGTGTTTTTGCGAATAGATAAAAAAGGTGTTAGATGGTTCCTCAACAAAATAAACGGATTTCTGTTTACTGATGTATAGCGGTCCTAACATAGCGTATTCCGATTTATCAAAATCAACTTGCTTACCTTGAACTGTCCTCTTAGGTACTGTCTTATAAGCCTTTATATCATCAAAAGAACCATAAAATTGGTTTTTAGAATTTCCTATATAGAGATCGCCCATAGAACCTACAAAATGAATCGATTCGTGCTCGATGAACCGGGCGCTTATGGCTTAGATCACCGACTGCCC